>JBNJCY010000185.1:0-5006 GCA_051744325.1 Actinomycetota bacterium | reverse complement strand
GCGATCAAAAAAACAACCACACCCCACAGGGCATGGCCAAATGGCATCAAAAAACAAACACACTGTTGAGATATCAAACAACAAACACACACCACGCTCAACCCTGTCGGGCCTCGCTCTGAGGTGGTTTGCCTCCTCGGTCCCGGCCGCTCATCGCGTCCAGGTGCGACCGTGAAGGTCTTTTCGGACTCCTGACTCTACCCGCCAAGTGGCGGGCTGTCGAGTGCCCTGCGTCGGCGTGTCCCGGCCCCGAAGGGCCGTCTTCGCTTCAACGGCACGAAGTACGTTACGCACCCCCTCGGCTGGAGTCAAACCAGCGCTTGCTCATGCTCCGAACCCACCGATGCCACCCTGACCTGCACGGACACTCTCCACGAGCAGCCCGCGACGAGTGCGCCACCAGCACGGGAAACATGTCGGGCGAATCACACGGCGGCGGACGCCGGCCTCAGCCGACCCGGGCAACCGCGAGCGTCCTCCGCCCCTTGCGCACGAGGAGAACACCTCCCGGCAGGACGTCCTCTCGTCGTACGAGCGCATCCTCGTCGGTGATCTTGGCGTTGTTGAGGTAGGCCCCACCCGAGGCGATGGTCCTTCGTGCGGCGGAGCGCCCCTCTTCGAGACCGGTCGTGAGGAGCAGGTCCACCATGGAGGTCTCCCCCACGACCGCCGGCCCACTCTCCAGGTGCGACACGGCGTCACGCAGGACACCGGCGTCGAGGCCGCGCAGGTCATCGTTCCCGAAGAGGGCACGTGCCGCCCTCTCGACGTCGGCCGCAGCCGCAGCACCATGCACGAGGGTCGTGACCTCGCGAGCCAGGGTCCGCTGGGCCGACCTGGCCCAAGGCTTCTCCTTCGCCTCCGCTGCGAGCTCCTCGATTCGCTCCCGGGGCAAGAAGCTGAATACCTTCAGGTAATGGACGACGTCCGCGTCCTCGGTGTTGAGCCAGATTTGGAAGAACTGGTAGGGGCTGAGCATGTCGGGAGCGAGCCACACGGCCCCACCCTCCGACTTGCCGAACTTGGTCCCGTCCGACCTGGTGATCAAGGGGGTCGTGAGGACGTGGACCGCCGCGCTGTCCGCTTTCCGGATCAGGTCGACGCCGGCGATCAGGTTGCCCCACTGGTCGTTGCCCCCGGTCTGCAGCGTGCACCTGTAGCGGCGCCGCAATTCGCGGAAGTCATTGGCCTGCAGCAACGAGTAGGAGAACTCGGTGAACGAGATCCCCTCATCGCTGGCGAGCCTGCGTGCGACGGTGTCCTTGGCGAGCATCGTCCCGAGCCGGAAGTGCTTGCCGATGTCCCTCAGGAGGTCGATGGCGCTGAGCCGGGCCGTCCAGTCCAGGTTGTTCACCATTCGCGCCGCGTTCACGCCCTCGAACGAGAGGAACGGCTCGATCTGTGTGCGGAGGCGCTCCGTCCACTCAGCGACGACCTCCTTCGGGTTGAGCATCCGCTCGCCCGACGTGCGTGGGTCACCGATCATCCCCGTTGCGCCACCGACGAGCGCGATGGGACGGTGGCCAGCCCGCTGCAGGTGCCGCATGAGGACCAGTTGCACGAGGTGCCCGTGGTGCAATGAGGGTGCCGTCGGGTCGAAGCCGCAGTAGTACGTGACGGGACCGGCGCCGAACGCCTCACGAAGCTCGTCGAGCCCGGTGGTCTGGGCGATGAGCCCGCGCCACTGCAGTTCGTCGATCAGGTCCGTCACGTCACCCTCCGTCTGGCGACACCGTGCCGCCTGCCGCCCACCGCCGTGACTCGGCGATGACACCGAGGCACGAGTCTAGTTGTTGCTCGACGGCGGGCCTCGCCGTGCCGCCATGGGCGGACCTGGACGCCACGGAGCCCTCGGCGCTCAACACGGAGCGGACCCCCGGACGGAGGGCGGGGTGAATGGCCACGAACTCCTCGTCCGAGAGATCCCAGAGCTCGATGCCGCGCTCCTCGCAGGCCCGAACGCACGCACCGGCCACCTCGTGCGCATCACGGAAGGGGACGCCCTCCCGCACAAGCCATTCCGCGACGTCGGTCGCGAGCGCGAAGCCCTGGGGTGCGAGGTCTGCCATCCGGTCCGTGTGAAACGTGAGCGTTGCAACCATCCCGGTGACGGCCGGGAGCAGGAGGTGAAGGCTGTCGACGGCGTCGAAGACCGGCTCCTTGTCCTCCTGGAGGTCGCGGTTGTAGGCGAGTGGCAGGCCCTTCAAGGTGGCGAGGAGGCCCGTCAGGTCGCCGATGACGCGGCCGGCCTTGCCGCGGGCGAGTTCGGCGACATCGGGATTCTTCTTCTGCGGCATGATCGACGAGCCGGTCGAGAACGAGTCGTGCAACGTCACGAACCCGAACTCGCGAGTGGCCCAGATTATGACCTCCTCGCTCAAACGGGAGAGGTTGACGGCCACGCTGGTGGCCACGAAGGCGAACTCGGCGACGACGTCGCGCGCGGCGGTCGCGTCGAGCGAGTTGGGAGTGGCGCCGTCGAAGCCGAGGTCGGCAGCTATGCGCACCGGATCGAGCCCGAGGGATGAGCCGGCCAGCGCCCCCGCACCGTAGGGCGAGAGTGCCGCCCGGTCGTCCCAGTCGCGCAGGCGGTCGACGTCCCGAAGGAGCGGCCAGGCGTGCGCGAGCAGATGGTGCGAGAGGAGCACGGGTTGGGCGTGCTGCATGTGGGTCCTCCCCGGCATGATCGCGCCGAGGTGGGCTCGCGCCTGGCTCACGAGCGCATCGACCAGGTCGAGGACCTCTCCCGCAAGGGAACGGGCCTCGACGCGCAGGTACATCCTGATGAGCGTCGCGATCTGGTCGTTGCGGGACCGACCGGCCCGGAGCTTGCCGCCGAGTTCTCCGGCACGCTCGAGGAGGCCGCGCTCCAGGGCGGTGTGGACGTCCTCGTCCGCCGGCGCCGCGACGAACGCGCCGGAGGCCACGTCGGCGTCGAGTCGGTCGAGCGCTTCCAGCATGTGGGCGAGTTCGTCGTCATCGAGGAGCCCGGCGCGGGCGAGGACCCGGGCGTGTGCCCGTGAGCCCTCGATGTCGTACCGGGCCAACCTCCAGTCGAAGTGGGTCGACAGGCTCAGCGCCGCGAGTGCAGCGGCGGGACCGTCGGCGAAGCGACCTCCCCACAGGCTGGTCGGCCGGTCAGTCATCGTTCTCCTCTGGGTGGTCGGAAGCCGTGTTCGCCGCGCGTCGCACCTGGGCGGCGAAGCGCCTGGCCCCGTCGTCGGTGTCCAGGATGATCAGGACGGTGTCGTCCCCGGCGATCGATCCGAGGACCGCGGGGAGGAAGGACTGATCGAGGGCGGCTGCGAGGTACTGTGCCGCCCCCGCAGGGGTGCGGAGCACGACGAGGTTGCGCGTGTTCTCGGCGGTGATTACGAGTTCGTCGCACAGCCTCTCGAACCGGGCTGCCAGCTGTTCTGGCCTGCTCGGGACCCGTGCTCCCTGGATCACGCCGCCGGCTCCCTCGGGAGGGACGGCGTAGACGAGGGCACCATCCGGGGCCCGCACCTTCTGGGCGCCCAGCTCGACGAGGTCCCGGGAGAGGGTTGCCTGCGTGGTCTCGATGCCGGAGTCGGCGAGGATGCGGGCGAGTTCGGCCTGGGAGGTGACGTTCTGGGTCGAGAGGATCCGGGCGATCCTCATCTGGCGCGCCGCCTTGGTGCGGATCGCGAGCGGTTCCGTGTCCATGGTTCCTTCTTGACAACCGTGATTTGCATATATGCAATCATGCACATTCTAGTCGTCAGAGGGGTGGTGCCACTCAGTCCGACGCCGGGGGCTCCCATTTGTCCCCGATCAACAGGGTGAGGAGGTCGTGGGCGGTCCCTCGGACATCACGGTTCTCGGAGATCGCGGTGACCGCGGCGCCGTCCACGACCGCGATCACGAGTTCGGGTGGCGTCCTGCACCCGATCCGCCGCAGCACCCGGCCGAGGGCGTGGTCGAGACGCTTGCGACCGGCATGGGACGAGGCCGCAATGGGCTCGGCCGACGCGGCCGCAAGGAGTTGCATGTAGTGGTTCTCCAGCGACGTGTCGCGCGGTAGGCACGCCCGGAGGATCTCCTCCACCGCCTCGGCAAGGGTGGTCGGCAGGCCATCGCGTTCCGCCTCGTCAGCGACCGCTTCCGCCAGCTCCGCCCAGCGCTTGATGTTGACCTTGCCGGCTTCCGCCAGCAGTTCATCCAGCCCCGAGAAGTAGTAGGTGGTCGCGGAGAGGGAGCACTCGGCCCGCGCCGCCACCGCCCGATGTGTCACCGCGGAAGGTCCCTCGTCGCGGATGATCTCGGCAGCGGCTTCGATGATCGCACGACGACGCTCGCGACCCTTCGACTGCCGCGTCACTACCCCGGCCATGCGTCACCTCACAAATAGCGGAACGGGTCAAATATAGCCGTGAGCGGCCCAGACGGCCGGTGGAGCGGCCGGGTGGGATGGCCCGAGCGGGCCCTGCAACCTGCCGTCGTCCTCACGCGGTGACGGTCCGCATCTCGCTGCGTGGGATCCGACGGAACGTCACCAGACTGACCCCGACGCACAGGAAGACCGCCACGACGTCCACTGCGTTCGTAGATACCCACCAAAGGGACACGGCTGAACAGCAGACCCACCGGCAGGCCGATCAGGGCGACGTCCCGCTTCGCGGGTGGTCTCCTTGAACGCGAGGAAGCGCATACCCGTACAGGGGGACGACCGCTGCCCACAGGAACGCCCAGGGGAGCGAGTGAGGAACGCTGCGACTTTGAAACCGCCGTACGGAACTGCGGCCGACGGGTTCACCAGTTCGGGATCGATTGCTTCGAGATCTGCGACGATCGCGCCCAATGTGGCTCTTGTGACCGATCCGTGGGTTATCTCCGGCCGGCGAGGGGTCGCCCGGACTTCGACCAGTCGCCCCACAACTGCGCCCGCTGAACGGTCTGGCGGGTCTCGTGGGGCTCACCCCGCTTCCCAACTGCGGGCGCAGAACGATCTTGCGGCCGGCGAGGGGGTCGCCCGGACTTCGACC
>JBNJCY010000184.1:0-5040 GCA_051744325.1 Actinomycetota bacterium | reverse complement strand
CCCATGCCGTTGCTGACGGTCGGCGGCCTCGTCGCTGCTCAGGCCGGTCTCCGGATCGACCCGGAGAGAGGTGAGCACCTCGTCCGCGGCGACGGCGTGCGCCGAGTCGGCGTGGGCGTCGTCGCGGTTGGGCCGCTGTCTCGCGTCCTCGTCCATCCCATAAGTCTATGAGCCGGGCACGCGCCCAGGAATGGACGTACCGCTTCCTCGTCGTGGTGTTCCGGGAGGAGGACGGCGACGCCGGCGCGCGACTTCGCGTCGGCCGGATCCTCGCCACGGTCTGGGAGGCGTTCGAGCAGCGGGGCGTCACGCGCGAGTTGCTCTCAGACGGGATAGCGCAGCACAGCCGTTGGCAGGCAGACGGCCGGGGTGGTTGCTACTCGTGCGTGAGACGAACCCTCAGGCCTTCTTTCGAGTCTTCAACCAGCCCCAGATGGCCGTCGCGATGAAGGCGACGACACCCAGGACGAGGAGCCATAAGAGCCCCTCGATGAGGGTACCGATGACGGCGAACACGAGCCAGAGGACGAGCAATGCAATGATCAGGGTATTCATGGATTCGATTCTCCCAAGTGAGTGGGCGCCTCGCATCTCGCAGGTCAACCATCTGGTGTGGGCGATGCCCTCGACGGGCGGAACGGGTCGCTGGGGACACTGGACTCGAGCGGCTCGAGCGCGGCGCCGTAGATCGCACCCTTAGCGGTCGAACCCGAACGGATGCCCTGCGCTTGAATCCCCCAGCGAGTTCCCCAGCTTCTCCTCCACGTCGGCAGGTACGCGCGATGATGGAGTGGACGCCAGGACCACCAGCCCACGCCCAGGAGACCGTTGCCCGCCCCCGACCTCCCCCAGCTCCACCGCGCGAACGCGCACTTCGTCACCCCGCAGCTCGCGGTCGGCGGTGATCTCGACCCGTCGTTGCTCGTCGCGCTCCGGCAACTGGACGAGCTCGTCGCCGCCGGGGTCACCCACATCGTCGACGTCCGCATCGAGGCCTCCGACGCCGACCTGGTCGCCCGCCGCTGGCCGCACGTGCGCTACCTCCACCACGGCATCGACGACATGGGGCAGCGCGTCCCCGCCGAGTGGTTCGAGGAGACGGCCGGATTCGCCCTCGACGCGATCGCGGGTGGCGGGGTGGTCCTCACCCACTGCCACATGGGCGTCAACCGCGGTCCGTCGCTCGGCTATGCGGTGCTGCTCGGGCTCGGTTGGGACCCCGTCGAGGCCCTCGCCGCGATCCGCACGGCCCGACCCATCGCCTACGTCGACTACGCGGAGGACGCGCTGACCTGGCACCACGGCCGCACCGGGAACCGGAGGGCCGCCCTGCGCCGCGACATCGCCCGCCTCCGCCGGTGGCGTGCCGGCAGCGACGACGCCGTCGGGGAGGTCCTGCGGCTCACACGCCGCCGCGTCTCCCCCACGCTGGCCGGGCTGCGACGCCACCCCCGCGCCGTCGTCCTGCTGGTCTCCCTGCGCAGCCGCCTCGAATCCGTCCTGGACGTCGACATCCAGCCCTTCGACGACGACGCCGAACAGCGCGAGCACCTCACCCAGCTCATGGAGTGGGTGCGCGAGGCCGCCGCGGACGACGACGCCCTCGCCTGGACCGTCGTCAGCTTCTCGGACACCGCCTCACTTGCCGTCGACGACGTCGCGGTCGCCGGCCACGACCTCGACCCGGCCGCCGTCGCGGCGTGGCGGGCTGCGATCGTGGCCGACCCGCGCCTCGCCGTCGGGGAGGACTGACGCTAGGCTGACGCGGTGGAACACCACCTCGCGGTCAACCGCGCCAACTGGGACGCCCGCGCCGCGATCCACGCCCAGGGCTACATGGTCGAGGCCCTGCTGGCGGATCCGGCCGCCATCTCGCAGGTGGTCGCCTTCGACCGGCCGCGGCTCGGGGACATCACCGGGCTTGACACCGTCCACCTCCAGTGCCACATCGGCACGGACACGCTCAGCCTCGCCCGGCTGGGCGCCCGCGTGACGGGGGTGGACCTGTCACCGGCCTCGCTCGCCGTCGCCCGCGACGTGGCCAGCCGCGCGGGAGTGGAGATCGCGTATGTGGAGTCCGATGTCATCCGCGCCCCGGAGACCCTCGCAGGCGCACGGTTCGACCTCGTCTACACCGGCATCGGTGCGCTGTGCTGGCTGCCGAGCATCCGGCGCTGGGCGGAGACGATCGCCGCGTTGCTGCGCCCCGGCGGACGCCTGTTCGTGCGGGACGGCCACCCGGTGCTGAACGCCGCGCTCGGCATGGTGGTGGCCGAGCTGCACCCGGACGACTCCCAGGACGTCACCCTCACCCAGCCGGGCGAATCCACGGTCGCTCTCGAGTTCCCCTACTACGAGCAGGCCGAACCGATCACCTGGCGAGAGGAGACGACCTACGGCGGGGAGGGCCGGGTGGCGTCCCCCGAGTCGGTGGATTGGAACCACTCCCTCGGCGAGATCGTCACCGCCGTCCTGGACGCCGGCCTGGAACTCGCCTCACTCACCGAGCACGACTCCGTCCCCTGGGACGCCCTGCCCGGCCTCATGGTCCCCGACCCCACCACCGGCGAGTACCGGCTCCGTGACCGCCCGGAGCGGTTGCCGGCCACGTTCACCCTCACCGCGCGGAAACCGGGGTAGCGGCTCAGTCCCGCACCCACCGCGCGAGCAGCGCCACCACCACTGGCGAGATCGGCCTGACCAGCGGCCGCACCCATCGCAGCCGCGCGTGCATCTCCTCGCGGTAGTCCGAGAATGTGCGCTGCTGGAAACCGAGGATCTCGTTCGACTCGGCCGTGTCCATCCAGTGGGTGTAGAAGGGCTCGGTGCCCAGCAGGTCGCGGGGCACCCTCAGTCCGGCCGCCCCGAAGGCGACGTCGATGAACTCGTGGTGCGTGATGCGGCAGGACTCGCCGCCGCCGATCAGCAGGACCTTCCCGACGGCGTCGGGAGCCCGCACGCACGCGGCGACGGCGGTGGCGACGTCGGCGGGGTGGACGTACTCCATGGGGTTGTCGGGGGTCGTGCGCAACAGTTGCCGGACTGTGCCCAGGTCGGTGCTCAGGGTGCGGGCGTCCACGGAGACAGCCACCCGCAGGATGGAGAACCGTGCCGTGCCCGCCCGCAGCCGCTCCTCGACCGTGACCTTGTGCCGCGTGTAGTGGTCCGAGGGGCGCACCGGCTCGTCCGCGGTCCGCAGGACCGGCAGCGACGGGAGGCCGAACACGGTCAGCGAGGACGTGAACACGAAGAGTGGCCGGTGCTCGGCCTGCTCCACCGCATCGATCAACCGCAGCGTCCCGCCCACGTTGATGCTCTCCGCGAGGTCCGGCGCCTTCTCGGTGTGGGGCGGGAGCATGCCCGCCAGGTGCACGACGGCGTCGGTGCGCGCCACCAGGGAGTCCAGGTACGCGGTGCGGACGTCACCCCAGACGACGTCGTCGACGAGCGAACCCAACCGGCGTGCGGTGCGGCGGTTGGCGGGCTTGTCCCGGACGAGCACGGTGACGTGGTGGCCGCGGTCCTTGAGCTCGTGCAGGACGGACTGCCCGAGGCTGCCGAAGCCTCCGGTGACGAGGACGCGTTCGCTCACCGGAAGAATGCCGGCCAGAGGAGGGCGTCCAGGAAGAGGGTGTGCACCGTGAACACGACGCTGCCGGCGAGGGCGAGGCGGTGGGCCCACACCGGCGTCCGCGGCCGGATCCGCGCCAGCGCCAGGACGAGCGCCAATGACGCGAAGCCCACCACGAACAGCGAGACCCGGATGGCCCACCACACCGGCTCGCTCGGCTCGGCGACCATCAGCGCCACCAGCGGCATCCACAGGGCCGAGGGAACGAGGATCGCCAGCATGATCCACGGGAACGCCTCATAGCCGAACCGCTCCCAGATGCGGACCTCCGGCGGGTTCAGCTTCACCAGCACGAACCAGAGGATCGCGAAGAAGCTCGCCGCCCCCAGCAGCATGCTCACGGTGTAGAGCGGGATCAGGCCGTCGGGGGTGTCCCCCCAGAACTCGGCGACGTTCGAGATCGAGGTCACGCCCCAGACGTAGCTGCCGAGTACGGACGTGCCGCCGAGCACGACGACCATGCCGAGGACCATCTTCAAGGGGTGCATGAGCCGATCCTAGGCGAATCGGGACAGCCGCAACTCGAACAGGCACCCCGGGCCGGCGTTGCGCACGCCGACGGACCCCTCGTGCAGTTCCGCGACCTCCCGCACGATCGCCAGGCCGAGGCCCGCCCCGGTACCCTCG
Organism: Actinomycetota bacterium; assembly: GCA_051744325.1. Taxonomy (GTDB): domain Bacteria; phylum Actinomycetota; class Actinomycetes; order Actinomycetales; family Actinomycetaceae; genus UBA1383. Next base: position 782 of record JBNJCY010000184.1, on the reverse strand, counting down.
TCGCTGCCGCGCGCGTCGCTGCCGCGCCAGCCGGCCTCGAACACCTTCGGCAGGTGCTCCGCCGGGATCCCACCGCACCCGTCCGCCACCCGGACGACGGCGGTGGTGGCGTCGCCGTCGACGGTCACCGTGACCGACCCGCCGCTGGGGGTGTGGCGCACCGCGTTGCTCACGAGGTTGGTGACGGCGCGCATCACCTCCCGTACGTCCACCCGGGCCTCCACCGGCGACTCGGCGACCCCGCTCAGGACCACGCCCTTCCGCTCGGCCACCGGCACGAGGTGCGCGACGACGTCGGACACCACGTCCGCCAGCGCCACCCGCTCGGTCCGCGGCTCGCGTCCGGGGGCCTGGAGCCGCGAGAGTGCCAGCAGGTCGTCGACCATCCCGCTGAGGCGCAGAGTCTCCTCGCGCAACCGGTCGAGATAGGGCCCCGGATCGGCCGCGACGCCGTCCTCCAGCGCTTCGGTCACGGCGCGCATGCCCGCGAGCGGGGTACGGAGGTCGTGGGCGATCCACCCCACGAGTTCTCGCCGGTGCGCCTCCACGCGGCGGTCGCGTTCCCGTTCGGCCTCCGCCCTGGCAGCTGCCTCGTTCCGATGGTGCAACTGCCGTCCCAGCACCAGCCCGGCGGCGAGGGCCACGGGCACCGTGGCGGCGAGCACGAGCATGATCGTGCCCGAGTCGCCGGCAGGGAGGGCCATCGTGCGCACGCTCGCGAAAATCCCCACCGCCAGGGAGGCGACAAGCACGAACGGGCTCGCCACCGCCGCCCACACCAC
>JBNJCY010000183.1:0-5062 GCA_051744325.1 Actinomycetota bacterium | reverse complement strand
GAGACTCCGAGGCATATTCACAACTCCGCGCCCGTGGGCTCTCCGAGCCGCTGGCCTGCGGTGATGCTGCCCGCTCGGGAGTTGTGAATAAGCCTCTCCGTTTCACTCTGGGGGGCGTCCGCTCACCGTGAGGGCCGCCCGCGGACGGCCACGAGCTCGGCCGCCACGCTCACGGCGATCTCGGCCGGCGAATGGCTCCCGATCGGGACGCCCATGGGCGCGTGCACCCGCGGCGGCTTCTCCCCACGCCCCGCGAGCAACCGCGCCAGCTTCGCCCGGCTGCCCATCACCCCGAGGTACCCCAGCGGCATGTCCCACAGTGCATCGAGCGCGACGGCGTCGCTCTCCGCCCCAGCCGTCACTATCGCCACGTAGGTGCGCTCGCCCGGTGGGACCCTGCGCCCCAGCTCCGCGAACGGCACCGACACCCGCCGGTGCGCCCACGGGTTGTCCTCGAAGAGCGCCAGCCCCTTCCGTTCCTCGGCCACGACCACCCAGAAGTCGAGCGTCGCGAGGACCCGGGACAGCGCGAGGCCCACATGCCCGCCGCCGACAACCCACACCTCATGGCTCGGCCCGGACACCATCGCGTGCGCCTCGCCCGCACCCGTGTCCTCGCCCGCACCCGTGACCTCGTCAGCACCCGTGACCTCGCCCGCACCCGTGTCCTGACCGAGCGCCCAACCCTCCGGACCGATCGTCCAGGCGATCCGCTCCCCGGCCGCCACCGCCGCGGCCACGGCGCGCACGTCCTCCAGTTGCCCGGCAGCCACCGGCGCCCACGCCACCCACTGCTCCCCGCCGCAGATCAACCCGGACGCTGTCGCGGAGCCGGGCCGGTGCGTCAGCTGCACCTCCCCGGGCGTGAGGTCCCCGGCCGCCAGGCACGACACGAGCCGCGCGAGCACCCCGGCCTCCGCCACCCCGCCGCCCACGGTCCCGGCGATGAGCCCATCAGCGCCCACCGCCATCAGCGCCCCCGCATGCCCCGGCGAACTCCCCCTACTCCCCACGACGACGGCGAGCGCCACCTCCCGCCCCGCCTCCAGTGCGGTGGCAAGGGCGTCCCATGTGGCGAGCTCGCTCATGCCGTACCGTGCAGCAACCGGAACACCCGCTCCGACGTCATCGGCGCACGGAACTCGCCCGCCGCTTCGGACCGCCAGCTCGCGAGGGCGTCCTGGATGGCGAAGAAACCGCCCAGCCCGTAGATGAGCGGCGGCTCGCCCACGGCCTTGCTGCCCATCAGCCCCACCGGGTTCGGCTCCCCGAGGAAGTGGACGTCCAACTCCGGGGACGACTGCAGGTCCGGGATCTTGAACGTGGAGAGGGTGTCGGTGAGCAGCCGGCCATCCTCCGAGTGCAGGATCTCCTCGCTGGTCACCCAGCCGAGGCCCTGCACGATGCCACCCTCGATCTGGCCACGGTCGGTGAGCTCGTCGATGGAGATGCCGGCGTCATGCACGACGGTCACCTTGTCGACCTGCACCGTCCCCAGCAGCACGTCCACGCTCACCTCCACCAGTGCGGCGCCGTAGACGTGGTAGTGGAAGGGCTTGCCCGTGTTCGTCACCCTGTCGAAATGCAGGTTCGGCGTCGCGTAGTGCGCCAGTGCCGAGAGCCGCACCCGGTGAACGTGGGCGGCGGCGACGACGTCGCGCCACGCCATCTCCGCCGGGGCGAACTGAGCTGGGGCCGGGTCGGGGGACGAGGCGCCGGGCCGAACGCGCGCCACGCCGTCGGCGAACTCGACGTCGTCGGGCGCGCAGCCGAGCCGCGCCGCCGCGAGGGGCCGCAACTCCGCCAGGATCGACAGGCACGCCTCCCGTGCTGCCGCCCCGTTCAGGTCCGAGCCGGTGGAGGCGGCGGTCGCGGAGACGTTCGCCACGCGCAGCGTATTGGTGCTCGCGTGGTGCACCAGCACCTCCGGGACCCCCAGCGTCCGGGCCGCCACACGGCGGATGTTGCCCTGCACGCCCTGGCCCATCTCGATCGCGCCGGTGGTGACCACCACGGTGCCGTCCACGTACACGTGCACGAGGGCCTCGGCCTGGTTGAGCAACGTCGTGGTGAAGGAGATGCCGAAGCAGACCGGCTGTACCGCCACGCCCCGCAGCACACGCGGGTTCCCCGCGTTCCAGGCCGCGGCCTCGGCCCGCGCCTCCGCCAGCGGCCGCACCCGGTCCAGCGCCTCCCAACTCGCCCTTGCCCGGACGTGCTCGGCGCGCATGCCGTAGTGCAACACGTCCCCCTCGGAAAGGAGGTTCCGCTGCTGCAGTTCCTCGGGCACCACGCCCAGCTCCCGCGCTGCCGCCCGCAGCGCGCACTCGAACACGAAGATCCCCTGTGGCCCGCCGAACCCGCGGAACGCCGTGTTCGAGGGCAGGTTCGTGCGGCAACTCGCGGCCATCACCCGCACGTTCGGAACGGCGTACGCGTTGGTGGCGTGGAACAGGGAGCGCTCGAGGATCGCGGCGGACAGGTCCGCCACGCACCCCGCGTCCTGGAAGAGACGCGCCTCGTACGCGACGAAACGGCCGTCGTCGTCGAGGCCGAGGCGAAAGTCCGCCTGATAGGGGTGGCGCTTGCCGGTGATGCGGAAGTCCTCGCGGCGGTCGGGGCAGGTGCGGACAGGGCGCCGCAGCCGCAGCGCCGCCACGGCGGCGAGGCACGCCCACAGGGTCGCCTGATCCTCCTTGCCGCCGAACCCGCCACCGAGGCGCACCACGTCGATCTCGACGGCGTGCATCGGCAGTCCCGCAACCCTCGCCACGGCCTTCTGGACCGTGCTGGGGGACTGGGTGCCGGAGTGGACCACCACCCCTCCGGCGTCGGTGGGCAGGGCGAGCGCGGCCTGGGTCTCCATGGCCACGTGCTCCTGCGAGCCGATCTCGGCCCTCCCGGAGACGACCGTGGCGCACCGCTCCCACGACACGTCCACGTCCCCGCTCGCAAAGGTGCGCGGCGGGATGATCAGGCTCCCTGCCGCGAAGGCCTCCCGGGGGTCGAGGATCGCGGGCAGTTCCTCCCAGTCCGCGGTCACCGCGTGCGCGCCGCGCCAGGCCGCCTCGGGGGAATCGGCGAGGACGAGCGCGTACGGCTCTCCCACGCACTGCACCTCCCCGTCCGCCAGCATGGGCTCGCCGGGCAGTACGCCTCCGATCTCGTTCTCGCCGGGGATGTCCGTGGCGGTGAGGACCGCCACCACGCCGGGCTCGGCAAGCGCCGCGCTCGCGTCCACCGCCGTGAAGCGGGCGTGCGCGTGCGGGGAGACGGCGGGGTGGGCGTGCAGGCACCCGGGTGGCCAGGGCATGTCAGAGGTGAAGCGCGCCGCGCCGGTGGCAAGGATGTCGAGGTGTTGGTTCGAGCCGGTCATCGCAGGGCCGGTCATCGCAGGGCCTCCCGCCAGTCGATGGTGCCGGGGAACAGGGCGTCGAGGTGCGCGATCACCTGGTTCCCGAGCAGGGCACGCTTGTAGGTGGCGGAGCCGCGCAGGTCGTCGATGGGGGTGGCCTCGGCGCGTGCGGTCGCCACCGCCGCACGGACGGTCTCGACGTCCACGGGTGCGCCCGCGAGTGCGGACGCGGTCTCGCGCAGCAGCAGGGGGACGGGGGCCACGCCACCCGCCGCGAGCCGGACCTCGCCGTGGCTCGTGCTGCCCACCTGGCCGACGACGGCGCTGGTCACCGACGTGATGTCGTCATGCGGGCGCTTGGACACCTTGATCGTGTGGAGTCGGCGCGTTCCGTCTGCGTTACCGGGTATCCGCACGCGGGCGATGACCTCGCCCGGCTTGAGCGCGGTGGTCTTGTAGCCCAGGTTGAACTCCTCGAGGGGGAGGGTGCGCTCGCCATCCGGTCCGGTGATCTCCACCTCGGCGCCGAGCGCGAGGAGCACCACCGCCAGGTCCGCGGCCGGCGAGGCGTTCGCCAGGTTCCCGCCGACCGTGGCGCTGGCCCGGATCGCGGGGGAGGCGAAGAGTTCGAGGAACTCCGGCAGGGTGGGCCAGGCCGCCGCGACCAGCTCGCTGTTCTTCAGCTCCGCGACGGTGACGGCCGCACCTATCGCGATCCACTCGCCGTCTGCGGTGATGGCCCGCAGTTCGGGGACGCGGTGCAGCCGGGTGGCTGTGATCCCGGATTCGTACGGGTGCTGCACCCCCCAGTCCGTCTCGCCTCCGATGACGCCGCCCGGCCCGAGCGGTTCCGGCGGCAGCGGGGTCAGGGAGGTGGCGGCGTCGGCGATGGCAGCGGGCAGCAATCCGGCGGCGGCCGCCTCGGTGAGGGTGAGGGGCCGGCGGGGAAATTGCGCCTCGAGGGCGGCGCAGGCCCGGCGGATGCCCGCGTAGCCGGTGCAGCGGCAGAGGTTGCCGTCGACGGAGTCGAGGAGCGAGGTGCCTGCGAACAGGGCCCCGGTCAGGGCCATCACGAACCCGGGCGTGCAGTAACCGCACTGGACGCCGCCATGCTCGACGAGGGCGCGCTGGACGGGGGTGAGGGGGACGGATGGGAAGGGGGGCGCCGTCGGGGTGCCACCCGGGGTGCGTGGCGGTGCGGCGGCGTCGGCGCGCGCCGTGAGGCCCTCGACGGTGATGACGTGGCAGCCGATCGCGCGCCCGGCTGTGAGGAGGCACGTGTTGACGGGGAGATAGCGGGGCTCGGTGGCGCCGGGTGGAACCTCGCCGAGGAGCACAAGACAGGCGCCGCAGTCGCCGCCCCGGCAGGCGGGCTTGGTGCCGGTGAGGCCGGCGGTCTGGCGGATGAGGTCCAGGAGGTTGGTGCCGGGGTCAGGGACGGGAAGGGGGCTTCCGTTGAGGATCATTTCCTCGGCGTGTGCGTCTGCCTGCGTCATCCCTGACCTCCGGTCTCTCCCTGTCATTCTTGCCCCGCGTGTGGGGGTGGACAAGCATTTCCGGTTCCACCTGGGTTGACCCGGCGTCCGCCCGGACCCACCCATTGTGAAGCGGAGGCTCCGGATGCGTTTGGAGGGGTGGTTCTGGGACTCCCGAAGGAGACGGAGGCTCCAAACGGAGGCTCCAGATGCGCGGAGAGGTGGCGCGCGC
>JBNJCY010000182.1:0-5070 GCA_051744325.1 Actinomycetota bacterium | reverse complement strand
CCGTCCGCCGGCGATCAGCCACGCGCCGCCGTCGGTCGCCGTCAGCTGCACGATTCCCGCGCTGGGCGTGAACGAGAAGCCGGGGTTGGTGCCCCACCAGCCCCACATCAGCTCGACGCCGTGGGCGATCCCGTCACCGGCGACCTCCCGGGGGATCGGGGTGGGGACGAGGCCGGCGGTCAGCTCGGCGTCAACCCGGTGCATCGTGGCCTCGTGGACCTGCATGCGCCGGGTGAAGCCGACTGTCTGGTCAGGTGGGAACCAGGACCACGCGGGGTCCGCATCCAACCGCGCGGCCAGTTCGGCCACGAGGGCGGCCGTCTCGTCGATGAGGAGAGCGATCGTCTCCTCGCGGTCGGACGGGCGTTGCGGTTTCCGGGCCTCGATCGCCTCGGACTCCTCAACTGTGCGCGCACCGCTATGGAGGATCTCGGCCCAGAACGCGTGGACGTCGGTGAGGTGCCACAGGAGGTCATCAGCGGTCCACCCCGGGCACGTCGGGACGGGGGCGTCGGCATCTGCCTGCCGGAGAGCCGCGATGAACCGGTCGGTCTCGGTGTTGATCAGCGTCAGGTGTTCCATCGCTCGACGCTACGTCCGCGCGCACTCCTCCCGCTAGGGGTGCACCGTAGGCTACGGTTCACCGATGGACACAACCGACGTTGAGCACCAGGTGCGGGCCATCTGCCTGAGCTTCGCCGAGGTCACCGAGCGCGCCAGTCACGGCGCACCTGCGTTCTTCGTGGGAAAGCAGTTCGTGATGCTCTGGCCGAACGGCCATCACGATCTTGACTTCCCGCACCTGTGGTGCGCTGCGCCTCCCGGTGCGCAGGAGGAACTCGTCGCCTCCAGCCCCGAGCGGATCTTCCGCCCCCCATATGTCGGACACCGCGGGTGGCTCGGCGTCCGGCTCGACGGCGACGTGGACTGGCCGGAGATCGCCGAGCTCGTTGAGGACGCCTACCGGACGGTCGCCCCGAGGAGCCTCATCGCCGCCCTCGACGGCGCCTGAACTCCCAGCGTCCACCCTCTATCCACGTCCCCGGACTGCAACTACTGTGACGCAGATGCAGATCGACTCGGCTCACGCCCTGGCCTGGCGGATGGGACGGCAGTTCCTCTCACGGGTCAGCTCGGGCGACGTGGACGACGTCGTCGAGGGCTGGCTCGCCGACCTGCGGGACGACGTGACCGCCGTCGACGGCGCCGCGGCCCTGTTCCTCGCCGAGCACCCGACGAACTCGCGACGACGGACGCCACCGGGGCCACACGCTTCCTCGCAGGTCACGACCAGTGGGTGCTCGGGCCCGGTACCGCCGACCGTCAGATCGCTCCACCCGAGCTACGCCCTGCCGTGACCCGGGGGGCGAACGTGGTGATAGCTGGCGGGGTGGTCTCCGGGACGTGGAAGGTTGCCGGGAGGATGCTCGCCGTATCCTGGTCCGCACCAGCCGACCCTCCGGCCGAGGATCTGGACGCGCAGGCCGAGCGGGTCGCTACTCTCCTCGACCGTCCGATCGACGAGGTGCGAGTGACCCGGACCCCCAGGGGTGCCCATCAGGACAACGGCACGTCCAGGTCGTAGGCGAGCACGACGGCTCGGGCGAGGAGTTCCTCCTGACCGGCGCTGAGGTATCCCAACGTCCGGCCGAGCCGGCTCGTTGGCACGGTGAGGACATTGTCGAGGGAGACCACGCCGTCGCGGTCGAGACCGTTCGCGGGGCCGACCGGGACCTCGCTGGAGAGGCCCTTGATCGTCGTCGTGATCGGAGCGACGGTCACCTTGGTCATCGCGGGCCGGGCTGCTGCGCGTGTCAGGACGAGCACAGGCCGCACCTTGTCCAGGTGCGCGAGGCAGATCTCGCGCACGTCATTCCTCGATCTCGACGTGCGAGACCGTCCACTGCACGAGCGGGTCCAGATCGTCCTCGGAGCCCTTCTCCCGGAGGATCGCCGCGTCCGATTCCGCGAGCAGTCGTCGCATCTCGCGCTCCAAGGCGGATGCCACCATCGCAGCTCGGCTCGGCGCCCGTCCCTCTGCCACGGCCTTGTCGAGAAACTCGACCATCTCGTCAGGGAGCCGAACAGCGATCTGGGTGGTCATGTCAAGAGGCTACCACTACGAATCCCAGACTGAATACCAGCAGGCCTAGGTTCGCCTTGCGATTGCCGATCCATGTGACGCGGGTTACGTTCGAGAAACACGGATACAGCCACGCGGAAGGGACGACGATCATGCGCGCAGCACGCTTCTATGACCGGGGGGACATCCGGATCGACGAGGTCCCAGAACCGGAGGTGAAGGAGGGCGAGGTCGGGATCGAGGTCGCATGGTGCGGCATCTGCGGCTCCGACCTGCACGAGTACCTCGAGGGCCCGATCTTCATCCCCAAGCCGGGGCATCCGCACCCGATCTCCGGCGAGGAGCCACCGGTCACGATGGGGCACGAGTTCTCCGGAGTGGTGTACGCCGTCGGAGACGGGGTGGACGACATCGAGGTGGGCCAGCACGTCGTTGTCGAGCCGTACATCATCGACGAGGACGTGGACACCGGCCCCGAGAGCCGCGACTACCACCTCTCGGAGGGGATGGGCTTCATCGGCCTGTCCGGCGGGGGCGGTGGCCTCGGCGAGAAGGTGTCCGTGAAGCGCCGCTGGGTGCACCCCATCAGCAGCGACGTCCCGCTGGACCAGGCCGCACTGCTCGAGCCGCTGTCGGTGGGCTACCACGCGGTGGACCGCTCGGGGGCGCAAGAAGGTGACTTCGTGCTGGTCGGCGGGGCGGGGCCGATCGGCCTCCTCACTGCCGCGGTGTTGAAGGCGCGGGGCTGCACGGTCGCCATCACCGAGATAAGCGAGTTGCGGCGGCAGAGAGCGCTGGACACCGGCGTCGCCGACCACGCCTTCGACCCCTCGCAGGTCGACGTCGTCGCCGAGGTCCGCGCGCTGACCGGCGGGCGGGGGGCGGACGTGGCGATCGAGGCCACCAGCGTCCAGCCGGTGTTCGACACGCTCATGAACGCGCTGCGCCCCACGGGCGTGCTCTGCGTCGTCTCGATCTGGAGCAAACCGGCCAGCATCGACCTCCTGCAGCTTGTCCTCAAGGAGATCGACGTTCGCGGCACCATCGCCTACGTCAACACGCACCCGGACACGATCAAGCTGGTGGAGTCGGGCACCATCGACCTCGCCCCGTTCATCACGGGGAGGATCGGACTGGACGACCTCGTCGACAAGGGCTTCGAGACCCTCATCAACCACAACGAGACCGCCGTAAAGATCCTGGTCTCGCCGTCGGGGAAGGGTCTGTAGACCACGGGTGGTGCCGGCGGCCGGCGCCCGCGCCCCTCTGGTCGCCTGCCTGGACTCCCGCGCGGGGACGTGAGTTTGACTGTTGTGGCGAACCAATCTCACGTCTCCCAACGAGGTGACCCCACGCAGATGCGCCACCAGCCGCGCTGCCAACACGCATAGGTGGCATCTGAAAGCCTGCGTTCTTCCCGCTCTGGGACTATTGTCCTACGTCTCCCCGAGTGGCACACTCTCCCTCAACGCACGTCGAGAGGAGATTCCTTTGTTCGCTTCACCCAGATACACAGTCGCCACCGTCGGAGGTGCGCTCGCCGCCTTCTCCCTGCTCCTCGCCCCGGCCGTTGCCGCGGACGAGGGGTACGAGGTCGTCGCCGACGGCCTCAACAACCCGCGCCACCTCTCCTTCTCCCGCACCGGGGACCTCTACATCGCAGAGGCTGGCCTCGGGAGCGACGGTGACACCGACGCACCCTCATTCGACGGACCGGAGGGCCTCGTCTACCTGGGCTTCACCGGATCAGTCACCAGGGTCACTCCGGAGGGCCACCAGTCGCGGGTGCTCACCGGACTGCCCTCGACCGCCGACGAACAAGGGATGGGTGCCAGCGGTCCGACCGACGTCGACGTGATGGGTCCGCAGCGCTACGCCGTCACGGTCGGGATGGGCGGCGAGCCGGAGGACGTGCGCGAGGCCCTCGGCGAGGGATCAGCCTGGCTGGGCACCCTCCTGACCGGCACGTTCGCCTCGAAGCCTCGCCTCCAAGCCGACCTGGCCTGGTTCGAGGTCATGGCCAACCCGGACAGCGGAGACCCTGGGACGCCCGAACCGGACTCCAACCCCGGCGGGATGGTGCGCGTGGGAGGCGGGACGTACGTCGTCGTCGACGCCGGCGGCAACACCCTGCTCCAGGTGAAGGGAAACGAGACCACCGTGCTCGCGGTGTTCCCCGAGCGCTTCGTCCCCTTCCCGTTCCCGCCGCCGCCGGACCAGGTTCCGATGGACGCCGTACCCACGTCCGTGACCGTCGGCCCGGACGGCGCCTACTACGTCAGCCAGCTCACCGGCTTCCCGTTCCCCGTGGGAGGCTCCTCCATCTGGCGCGTGGTGCCGGGGGAGGACCCGGAGATGTGGGCGTCCGGCCTGACCACCGTCACGGACCTCGCCTGGCACGGCGATGAGCTGTATGCCGTCCAGATCTTCGACGACGGGTTGTTCGGGTTCTTCACCGGACCCGGCTCACTCGCCCACGTGACACCGGACGGGGACGATCCAAGTGACCACCTGACCGTCGCCGGCGACCTCCCCGCACCCTACGGCGTCGTGGTCAAGGGAGGCGACGCCTACGTGACCACCGGGTCCGTGTTCCCAGCTGGCGGCCAGGTCCTGCGGATCCCGCTCGACTGACAGCACTCGCACCAGCGAAGGGCCGGTCGTCTCCGCATGGCCGGCCTTTCGCCATGACGGCGCTCCGACGTCGCGGTTGAATGGAGGAGCGCCCACGATAGGAGCCACCGTGACACGCTTCAGCCCGTTCAGGAAGCCCAAGCCTGAGATCCCGCCGAACAGCGTGGAGACCATTCCACACGCGCGAGGCCCGGTGACCTCGCAACAGGCGGCTGCGTGGGTACGCGCCGCCGCCGTCGCCCTCGCCCCGCACACGCTCCACCTCGTCCAGAGCGGCCAGTCCATCCTCCCCGACGGCCGCTCCCACACCTGGGAGTTCATGCTCCGCTTCCCGAACCTCGGCTGCTCGGGCC
>JBNJCY010000181.1:0-5103 GCA_051744325.1 Actinomycetota bacterium | reverse complement strand
CGAGGGCGGCGGCCGCGGAACCGGCGAGGAAGGTCGCGAGGGTGGGGCGCCGGCCCCACCGCTCGACGAGGATCGCGGCGACGGCGTAACCCGGGAGCTGCGCGAGGGTGATCCACAACGTGAACTCGAAGGACTTCACGAGGGGGAAGCCGCTGTTGAACAGGAGGGTGGGAAGCCAGATGAAAGCCCCGTAGTAGGCGAAGTTCACTCCGAACCAGGTGAGCCACAGCGCGATGGTGCGCCGGCGGAAGGTGGGCTGCCAGAGTGCCCTCCAGTTCGGCTTCGGCGCCTCGGGAAGGGTCGGGGAGGCGACCGGCTCGAACCTGGCCGCCTGCTCGAAGCGGCGGACCGCGGCCTCGGCCTCGGCGGTGCGCCCGCTCCGCTCGAGGAAGCGCACCGACTCCGGCAGCCCGAACCGGACGGCGAGGGCGTAGGCCGCGGGCACGGCGCCCAGCGCGAGTGCCCAGCGCCAGCCGTTCTCCAGCGGCACCACGAAGTACCCGAGCAGGGCGGCCAGGAGCCAGCCCAACGCCCAGAACGACTCGAGCGCCACCACGACGCGGCCACGGATGCGGCGGGGCGCGTACTCCGAGACGAGGGTCGAGGCGACCGGCAGCTCCGCGCCGAGCCCGAGCCCGACGATGAAGCGCAGCACGAGCAGCGCGCCGAGGCTGCCCACGAGGGCGGAGGCACCCGTCGCCAGCCCGTAGATCAGCAGGGTGAGGGCGAACACCGAGCGGCGGCCGATCCGGTCCGCGAGCAGTCCTCCGATGGTGGCGCCGACCGCCATGCCGACGAAGCCGACGGACGCGAGCACCGAGAGCTCGCCGGATCCCAGGCCCCACTCCGCCGCGAGCGCAGCCATGATGAAGGAGATGAGCCCGACGTCCATCGCGTCCAGGGCCCAGCCGACGCCCGAGCCGACGACCAGCTTGCCGTGGAGGGCCGTGAAGGGGAGTCGGTCGAGTCGCTGTGGGCGCGTCAGGGTGTCGCCGGGTGCCGTGCTCTGCATGAGGAGAAGCATCCCACCGTGTGCGCACCTCGTGCCCATCCCTTCTGGGTGCCGGATTAGGCTTGGCCCCGTGCGCATCGACCTCCACACCCACTCGACCGCGTCGGACGGCACCGACTCGCCGGCCGGCGTGCTCGAACACGCGGCCCTGGCCGAACTCGACGTCGTCGCGCTGACCGACCACGACACGGTCGCGGGCTGGGACGAGGCCGTGGCAGCGGTCGCGCGGACCGGCGTGGCGCTCGTCCGGGGCGCCGAGGTCTCGAGCAGCGCCGACGGGATCCCGGTGCACATCCTGTCCTACCTGCACGATCCCGGCGACGCCGGCCTTGCCGCACTACTCGAATCGACCCGGACACTCCGCGTGCGCCGGGCTCGCGCGATGGTCGACTCACTGGCGCGCGACTTCCCGATCACCTGGGACGACGTCGCCGCGCAGGCCGGTGACGACGAGACGGTCGGCCGGCCCCACATGGCGGACGCGCTGGTGGCTGCGGGCATCTTCCCGGACCGGGATGCGGCGTTCGTGCGGGTCCTGCACAACTCGGGTCCGTACTACATCCACCTGGACACGCCCCACCCGCGGGACGTGGTGGTCGCCATCCGGGCTGCGGGCGGGGTCCCGGTGATGGCCCACCCGCTCGCGGCGAAGCGGGGGCGGGTGGTGGGCGACGACGTCGTCGCGGACCTCGTGGACCACGGTCTCGCCGCGCTCGAGGCGTTCCACCGTGACCACGATCCCGCCGCGGTCGTCCACGCCCGGGTGCTTGCGGCCCGGCTGGGCATCCCCGTGACCGGTGCGTCCGACTACCACGGCGTGGGCAAGCCGAACCTGCTCGGCGAGAACCTGACGACTGCGGCCGTGTTCGAGCAGTTGGTCGCCCAGGGGAGGCTCGAGGTGGTCAGGCCGTGACCCGGCACCTCAACGCCGGCTCCCGGTGAGGCTCACTCCCCGCCGCTGCGCCGCGTCCGGCGACGCGATCGACGACCCCGCTTCGGTTCGTCGTCCGGCGCGCGGTCACCGTGGCCGTCAGGGGAGCGCCTGCCACGGTCGTCCGGGGTGCGCCCACCGCGGTGGCCGCCCCGTGGCCTGCCCTCCACGTCCTCGACCTCCTCGGCATCCAGGCCGGCGCGCGTCCGCTGCCCGCGGGGCAGGCGGCCGGTGAGGCCCTCCGTGATGTCCAGGTCGTTCAGCAGGTGGGGGGAGTTGTGGTACGTCTCCACGGGCTCGGCGTTGCCGAACCCGAGCGCCTTGTTGATGAGGGACCAGCGGGGGGTGTCGTCCCAGTCGACGAAGGTGACCGCGGTACCGGTGTGGCCGGCGCGGCCCGTGCGGCCCACCCGGTGTAGGTAGATCTTCTCGTCCTCCGGGCACTGGTAGTTGATGACGTGCGTGACGTCGTCGACGTCGATGCCACGCGCCGCGACGTCGGTGGCGACGAGGACGTCCACCTTGCCGTGGCGGAAGGCACGCAGTGCCTGCTCCCGCGCGCCCTGGCCGAGGTCACCGTGGATGGCGGCGGCGGCGAAGCCTCGCTCCTGCAACTGCTCCGCCACGTTCGCGGCGGTGCGCTTGGTGCGGGTGAATACGATCGTGAGGCCGCGGCCACGGGCTTGCAGGATGCGGGTGAGCAGTTCCACCTTGTTCATCGCGTGCGCGCGGTAGACGACCTGCTTGACGGAGGCGACGGTCTTGGAGCTGTCGTTCGGGTCCGCGGCCCGGATGTGGGTCGGCTGCGACATGTAGCGGCGCGCGAGTGCCACGACGGCACCCGGCATGGTCGCCGAGAAGAGCATCGTGTGCCGCATGGAGGGCGTCTTCGAGAGCAGCTTCTCCACGTCCGGGAGGAAGCCGAGGTCCAGCATCTCGTCCGCCTCGTCGAGGACCACCGTGCGGACGTGGGAGAGGTCGAGCACCTTGTGGCGGATGAGGTCGATCATGCGGCCCGGCGTTCCCACCACGACCTCCGCGCCGGCCTTCAGCGCCTCGATCTGCGGTTCGTAGGCCCGCCCGCCGAACACCTTGACGATGCGGAGGTTGCGGCGCCGGGAGGCCGCCTCGAGGTCCCCGGCCACCTGGAGCGCGAGTTCACGGGTGGGGACGACGACGAGCCCCTGGGGTTTGCCGGCGTGCGGCAGCTTGTCCCAGCCCGTCTCCCCGGGTGCGATCACCTTGGTGAGCATGGGGAGGCCGAAGCCGAGGGTCTTCCCGGTGCCGGTCTTGGCCTGGCCGATGATGTCACGGCCGGCGAGGGCGACGGGGAGCGTCATTGCCTGGATGGGGAAGGGGCTGGTGATCCCGATGTCGCGCAGGGAGTCGACGATGTCATCCCGCAGCTCGAAGTCGGAGAAGTGGACGCCCTTCACCTCCATGCTCTGGGGTTCCTCGGTGAGGCCGGCGGTGGAGGCGTGGGCGACGACGCCCGTGGGTTCGATGTGGATGGTCATGGATGTCCTCAAGGATTCGGCTGGGCGCGCCGACTGGGCGGAGCGCTGGGGGCGGCAGCCGATCGTGAAAGAACCGCACCGGAAAGGTGCCTCGAACATGTGCCTGCGGGACGACCGGGCAACCAACAACACCTCGATCCTACAGTCCAGGTGCGGCGGGGTCACGGGAGCGGGATGTGACGCTGGCCGCGGCCACTAGGGTTGGCCCATGGCTGCCCTCGATTCCCCTCCTGCGGACCGTACCCGCCCCTCGGATGAGGCACTGAACGATTTCCTCGGCCTGCTGGGATATTCGAGCCTCGGTTCCTTCGCCCTGCTGGCCGAGGACGCGGCGCACGCACCGGACATGGCTTCGCGCCTCATGCTGTCCCGGATGGCGGCGGGTGAGCTCGCCGGAATCGACCGCGTGGAGCTGCTCGTCGCGGAGCGCGGCGGCGATTTCGACGCCTTGATGGCGAGCTACCGCGACCTCTTCGCGGGCTACATGTTGCGCGCTGTTCCCCGGGACTGGTGGGAGCGGCTGGTCCGCAGCTATGTCGGCTACAACATGATCCAGGACCTGCTGAGCAACCTCGCCTCCTGCATCCCCGAGGGATTGCGGGCTGACACCGCCGCCAGCGTGGGCAGTTCCGGACATGACGACTTCGTCGCCGCCGTCCTCGGGCCCATGATCGCCGCCGAGCCTCAGCTCGCGGCCCGGCTCGGGCTCTGGGGCCGCCGGGTGGTGGGGGAGGCGCTGACGATCGTCCAGCGGCTCTTCCAGGAGCATCCGGCGCTCATCGCGCTCGCCTGCGGTGAGGGTGAGCCGAGCGTGCGGATCCAGCGGCTGGTCACCGACCTGCAGGCCGAGCACTCGCGGCGCCTCGGGCGGCTCGGGCTGAACGCCTGACCGTGGCAACCACCTGAAGGGTCAGTACACGGAGAAGGTCCGGGTGTCCGACAGGGGCGTCCCACCCTCGCCGTCCGAGGGATCGTCCTCGACAGGGGCGGCGAGCAGCGCCGTCGCTCGGTGTTTACCGGACACGTCGCCCTCCCAGGTGGCCCGGCGGTGGATGGACCAGTGCGATCGTGGGCGCCGCTCAACGGTCGTCCAGTGCCCTCAGACGCCGAAGCCCACCCTGCGGCTCTCCTGGGATCCGACGATGAGGTAGCCGAACGCGTCCGGCGGGACCACGATGGTCTGGCCCTTCGCGTCCGTCACGGTGAGCGGCTCCCCGGCACGGATCGCCTCGGCCGCCCGCCGCGCGAGCTCGGCCGGATCCTCGTTGACCTCTGCTGTGAGTTCGCGGGCCACGTTCTGGATCCCGATGGTGATTTCCACGGCACGTCCTTTCGTCCTCCGGCAATCCTAGGCCGGAGCCACCGCCGCCCGGTCCACGTCAGCGGCAAGCGAACACGGATCGTGTCAGTCCGCCGTGATTGCATGGGTCCATGACCGTCACCCTCGTCCCCGTCCCCCGGGACACGTGCCTTCCACCGCTCGATCCGGTGCAGCGCGCCGTCGTCGAGCGACCCCCGGCGGGACGGCACCTCGTGGTGGCCGGTGCGCCGGGGACGGGCAAGACCACCGTGGCGCTCGTGGCCTTCGGCTCCCGGATCGGGGGCGAGGCAGGCCTGGGGGAGTCCCGCCACGTCCTCCTCGC
>JBNJCY010000180.1:0-5108 GCA_051744325.1 Actinomycetota bacterium | reverse complement strand
CGCCGGGCCGCGCTCCGGCCACGCGGGCCCCGATGACACGGACCCCGACGCCGCCACCCCCCTCTCCGTCCTCATGATCGGCGAGTCCACCGCGGTGGGCGTGGGGGTTGCCACGCAGGAGGAGGCACTGGCCGGCCGCCTCGCCCACGCCCTCGCACGCGGATCCGGCCGGCAGGTCGCGTGGACCGCGCTGGGCCGGTCCGGGGCCCCGGCCCGGCACGTGCTGCGCGTCCTCGTGCCGCAGGTCGAGGGGTCGTACGATGTCGCCGTCGTCGTCCTCGGCGTGAACGACACCCTCTCCCTGACGTCGCTCCGCGCGTGGCGCGCGACCGTGGGCGCGGTGTTGGATGCGCTCGAGCCGCACGTCGCCGACGGCGGCACGGTGGTGCTGGCGGGACTGCCCGCCGTCGGGCGGTTCGTGGCGCTCCCCCAGCCCACGCGCGCGCTGCTGGGCCGCCACGCCCGCGCCCTCGACGACGAGTTGGCCGCCATCGCAGGCCACCGCGAGCGCACCCTCCACGTCCGCACCCCGGTGCTGGGATCAGGCCCGTTGCTCGCCGTCGACCGTTTCCACCCCTCGGCCATGGGCTACGACCTGTGGGCCGCCGAGCTTGGCCGGGGACTGTCAGGCTGAATGCCTTCTGCCGAAGATTGAGGCGTTGGATGAGCGGTACCCCGCGAGCCACCGTCTGTCAATGGACCTCTTGAGCCGAAGTGCGGCTGCGCCGTACCACCACCGCCGGCCGTGGACGGCCAGCCCGACACCACCACCGAGATCGAGGATCGACAGGGCGCGACGCTGGGGCACATACACCGGAAGCGACTCGCCCGAGAGCCGGGCCAGCAGGCTACGCTGCAGCACCGGTCCCTGCCGGACACCGTACACGCCGATGCGGGGCAGCGGTCGCGCAAGGAAGTGGGCGCAGTCGCCCACCGCGTAGATCTCGTCGCGGTCGACGTGCTGGAGGGTCTCACGGACCGGCAGGCCGTTCGCGTCGCCCAGCCGGAGCTCGGATAGCAGGGTTGCGCGACCAGACCGGTCGCGAGGAGTGCCACGGCGTGGGACATCTCGGTTCCGTTGCCGCACCGCACCTGTCGCTCGCCCAACTCGCGTACCACGCACCCGGTGCGGACGTCGACGCCACGCTCGGCGAGCAGCCGCTCCATGCGCCGACGCGCGGTCGGATCGATTCTCATGCCCGTCGACTCCACCACGCTCCCGATGTTGATCGAGAGCACGTCGTAGGACAACTGGAGGCCGTCCGCCCTCACAGCGACCCGGCGGTCCGGGTCGAGGGACGCCAGCATGCCCTCGTGGGCCACCGCGCCGGCGTCGCCCGCAAGCACCCTCATGTCGATGCGCCCCGCGCCGCTCGACAACGCACCGGCAGCCGTGGCCGACGCGACGCCGCTGTAGTTGAAGAAGCGCGGCGCCAGAATGTGCACCCCATGGCCGGCGGCGACCAGTCGCGCCGCGTGCTTGAGGACGTACAGGTGCGCGTGGCCGGCACCGACCAGGAGGATGTCCGTCACCGCGATGCCGTGCTCTCTCGATCGGTGCTGCACATCAGGCGTGCCGGCTCCTGTTCACCTGCGAAGGTCGCTTCCATGAAGCAGTAACCCGTACTGCGCGAGGGTGCATTCCTCATGCGCACGCCCTTCCTCGGCTCCGGTCCGATGCAGGCGATCGACCGCTTCCACCCCTCGGCAATGACTCTGGGGCGGCCACCTCGCGCATGAGATCCTCAGACGTTGGACTGTCGCAGAACCCGCGCGGGATCTAGATTGAACGTGCTGGTCCCTGCCGCCCGAAAGGCCGCCCCATGATCGAGTTCTCCACACCCGCTGCCCCCACACGCCCCGACCTCCGGAACGTCGCCGACCTGCTGGCCAGCCGCGCGGCCGCCGCCCCCGATCACGTGGCCTTCCAGGTCCGCGACGGCGACATCTGGCGAGACGTGACCACGCGCAACTTCGAGGACACGGTCATCGCCGTGGCGAAGGGCATGGTGGCCACCGGGGTGCAGCCGGGAGACGCCGTCGCCGTCGCCGCCCCCACCCGGTACGAGTGGGCGGTGGTGGACCTGGCCAGCGCATACGCCGGCGCCGTGATGGTGCCCCTCTACCCGACCTCGTCCGTGTCCCAGGCGGCGGACATCATCAGGGACAGCCAACCCGTCCTCGCGGTCGCCGGGGCGGCCGCCCACGCCGAACTGCTGCGCGCGGCCTGCGCGGAGGGCTGCGTCGGCGCCCTCCCGGTGTGGACCATGGACCCCACTCCGGGCGCGGACCTGGACGCCCTCGTCGCGCGGGGCGCGGACGTGCCCGACTCCGTCATCGCCGAGCGTCGCGCGTTCGCCGGGCCCGACGACGTCGCCACGATCGTCTACACGTCCGGCACCACCCGCGCCGCCAAAGGCGTCATCATCACCCACGGGAACATGGTGCGGGAGTCCCTCTCGGTGCTGCACGCCTACCCCGAGGTGGTCAACGAGCGGGCGAACACCCTCATCTTCCTGCCGTTGTCCCACATCCTCGCCCGCACCCTGCAGATTCTCTCGGTCCACGCGGGCATGCGGGTGGCCCACCTGTCTGACCCAACCCAGGTGGTCGCGACACTTGCGGAGATCCGGCCCACCTTCCTCGTGGTGGTGCCGCGAGTGCTGCAGAAGATCCAGGGCGGCGCGAAGGCGAAGGCAGAGGAGAAGCACCTCGGGAAGGTGTTCGACGCGGCCATCGCGACCGCCATTTCGTGGGGCCGGCACCTCGAGAAGTTGGACGAACTCGGAACGGCCGCTCCCGCGCCCCCGTGGGGGTTGAGATTGCGCCACGCCCTGTTCGACAGGCTCTTCTACGCCAAGCTGCGGACGCTCACCGGCGGACGGCTGGAGTGGATGCTGTCAGGGGCGGCCCCGCTGGAGTCGCACCTGTCCCTGTTCTTCCGCGGGCTCGGCCTGCCGGTGATCGAGGGCTACGGCCTCACCGAGACCACGGCCCCCTGCACCGGGAACCTGCCCGGGAGGATCCGGTCGGGCACTGTGGGACCGCCCGTTCCCGGCACCACCCTCCGGATCGCCGAGGATGGGGAGGTGCTCGTGAAGGGCATCGGCGTGTCGCCCGGGTATCGCGACCCCGCGGACAACGAGGGTGCGTTCGTGGACGGATTCTTCCGTACCGGGGACCTCGGTTCCCTCGACGAGAAGGGCTACCTCACCCTCTCCGGCCGGGTGAAGGACATCATCGTCACGGCGTCCGGCAAGAACGTGGTGCCCGCACCGTGGGAGAACGCCGTCGAGGCGGACCCCATGGTGGCCTACGCCATCATGGTGGGCGACGGCAAGCCCTTCCCCGCGGCCCTCATCCTCATGGCCCGCGACGAGGTGGCCGCCTGGGCCGAGCGCCACGGCCACCCGGCACTCGCGACGCTCGCCCGCGACCCGCTCGCCCGGAACGTGGAGGACCCGAACATCCTCGCGCAGGTGGGCGCTGTGGTGGCACGCGCGAACCAGGCGGTGTCCCGCGCGGAACAGGTCCGCAAGTTCAAGGTGCTGCTCACGGACCTCAAGGAGGAGTCCGGGCACTTCACCCCCACCATGAAGCTGAAGCGCTCCGCCTTCCTGCACGACTTCGCGGACACCATCGAGGAGCTCTACCGGACCGCTCCCGGGCGGAAGGGCCGGGCGTGACCGGCGGCGGTGGCCGGGAGGCGTCCGGCGGGCCGGAAGGCGGAACGAGGACGGGGGCGGGGGCGGCGCCGTCGTCGAAGCTCGCGACGTGGCTGACCGCCTACGGCATTGCCGCGGTCGTGTTCGCGGTGGTGGACGTGGTGTGGCTGGGCGTGGTGGCGCAACCGCTCTATGACGCCCAACTCGGCCACCTGCTGGCCGACGAGTTCAACCTCGGGGCGGCCGCGGCCTTCTACCTCCTCTACCTCGTGGGCCTGGTGCACTTCGCCATCCGGCCGCTGGAGCCGCCGCGCCCGCTTCGCCGCACCCTGCTCGACGCCGGCCTGTACGGGTTCTTCACCTACATGACGTGGGACCTGACCTCGATGGCGGTGTTCCGGGACTTCCCGCTCACCGTGGTGCTGGTGGACATCGCGTGGGGGACCTCGGTGTGCATCGCCGTCACCGCCGTGACCGTGTGGGTCCTCGGCCGGATCCGCGCGCGGCGGGGGTGAGACGGTGCCGAACGTTGCTGTCCCCGGCGGTGTGAGCGCGCCGGAACTGGACGCCCACCTTGCGGTCCCGCCGGTGGGGTCCGGTCCGTGGCCGGGTGTGGTCGTGCTGCACGAGGCGTTCGGGCTGACGCCGGACATTCGCCAGATCACGGACAGGTTCGCGTCCGCCGGATACCTGGCACTCGCGCCGGACCTGTACACCGCGGGCGGGGCGCTGCGCTGTCTGAAGGGCACGTTCGCCTCCCTGATGCGCGGGAGCGGGAAGCCGTTCGGGGACATCGAGGCGGCGCGGGCCTACCTCGCGGCACGGGACGACTGCACCGGGAAGGTGGGGGTGGTCGGGTTCTGCATGGGCGGCGGTTTCGCGCTCGTGGCCGCTGCCCGTGGCTTCGATGCCGCTTCGGCGAACTACGGTCACCTTCCGGCGGACCCGTTGGAGGCGCTTCGCGGGGCGTGCCCGATCGTGGCGAGCTACGGGCGGCGTGATCCCTCACTGCGCGGGGCCGCGGCCCGGCTGGATGAGGCGCTGGACGAGCTCGGGGTGGAGCACGACGTCGTCGAGTACCCGGAGGCCGGCCACTCGTTCATGAACCGCCACAACGTCGGGCCGGTGGATGTACTGCTGCGGATCGGCGGCCTGGGCTTTCACGAGCCCTCCGCCGAGGACGCCTGGGGCCGCATCCTGCGGTTCTTCGAGGCCCACCTGGGCTGAGGCCGCCACCCCCGCGGGCCCGCCCCAACGCCCAAGACGCAACTCACCCGCCCCTGGTCCCGATTCCCCCTTCAGACCGGCCCACCGCCAAGACGCAACTCACCCGCCCCTGGACCCAATTCCCCCTTCAGACCGGCCCTGCGGCTCCTTCAACATTTGTTAACCCATTGACGGGGTAGATCCTTTCCCTTCCCGGTAAACAATCTTCCCCGTCAA
>JBNJCY010000179.1:0-5130 GCA_051744325.1 Actinomycetota bacterium | reverse complement strand
GAGGACGAGGCCGTCATTCATTCCTCGTCGGCGGGCTTCCGGTAGGGATCGGCGTCACCGGCGTGGGTGGCGTTCGCGGCGAGCTCGGCGACCGCGGCATCCTTGGCGGCGGCCTCACGGAGACGCTCCTCGATGGCCGCGGCGGACTCCGGCACCGAGTCGGGGACGAACTCCAGGGTAGGCGTGAGTCGCAGTCCGGTCTGCTTGCCGACCTCGGAACGGATCAGGCCCTTCGCGGACGCGAGTGCTGCCGCGGTGCTGGCGCGCTCCTCGTCGGTCCCGTACACCGTGTAGAACACCGTGGCGTGCTGCAGGTCCCCCGACACCCGGGCATCCGTCACGGTGACGAACCCGAGCCGCGGGTCCTTGACACGGGACTCGAGCATCAGGGCGACGATCTCCTGGATACGGTCGGCGAGCTTGCGCGCGCGTGCGGGATCAGCCATGTCCCCACCCTACGGGAGACGTCAGCCGAACCGCCCGTCCGGGCGTTCGCGGAGGGCGAGCATCGCCCGCTGTGCGTCGATGACCGCGAGGTGCGGCAGCGGGTCGAGGCCGGTGCCGAGCACGTACTCGGTGAGCTGCTCGCGGACCACCGCACGGAACTCCTCCGGATCCCACGGCTTCGCGATGTAGTGGTCCAGTTCGGCCTCGTTGATGGCCCGGATCGTGTCCTCGTGCCCGGCCTGGCCGGTGACCAGGACGCGCTTCGCAGCCTTCGTGCGGGGATCGGCCATCGTGCTGACGAGGAAGTCGACTCCGGAGGTGCCCGGGAGCCGGTGGTCGGAGAGGATGAGGGCGAGCCGGTCGCGCGAGGCGTCGATCTCGGCGACCACGGCCCAGGCGTCCTCGACGTCCTCGGCCAGCTCGATGCGCGCCCCGCCGGCGAACGGGGCGAGGTCACGTGCGAGCGCCGTGCGGACGGGAGGCTCGTCCTCGACGACGAGGATCGCGAGTTTCATTTTCTACTCCTTCGGTGGGCCGGAGATCGGCAGGGTGACGGTCATGATGGTCTGTCCGGGTTGCGAATCGGCGCGGATCGTGCCGCCGTGCTCCTCGACGAGTCGCTTGGCCAGGCCGAGGCCGAGACCGAGGCCGTAGCGGATCGTTCCGTGCTTGGTGGTGAAGCGGGGCTCGAAGATGCGGGGAAGCACCGCAGGATCGATGCCAGGGCCGTTGTCGATGATGTCGACCACGACCGACTCCCCCTCGACCCGGGTCGAGATCTCGAGGCGGCCCTCGCCGCCGAGCGCGTCGGCAGCGTTCACGATGAGGTTGGTCCACACCTGTCCGAGACGCGACGGGTGCGCCCGCAACGGGGGGATGTCCCCGAAGTCGCGGACGACCTCGATCCCGTGCAGCCGGTGGGCGACGAGGCGCAGGGTGTCCTCGATGCCGGCGTTCAGGTCCACGCCGTCCAGTGCGTCCGACTCGGGGCGGGCGTAGGAGCGCAACGAGGTGGCGAGCTCGGCGATGCGCGCGGAGGCGACCTCGATGTTGCGTGCGGCCGTGCCGAGCATCGCGGCGGACTCCACCATGTCGAGCTGCTTCGGCTTGACGGACCTCGCGAGCGCCGGATCGGTGATCCCCGCCGCGACCAGCCGCCAGGCGAGTTCCGGGTCCTTCGTCAGCTTCTCCAGCTCACGGCGGACCTGCCGTTCCTGGGCGGTGGAGAGGCCGGGCCGGTTCCTCGTCGACTCGAGGACCTCGCCCAACACCTGTCCCTGCGGGTGGGATGCGACGAGGCGGCTCACCTCATCGGCCAGTGTCGAGGCGGCGCGGGTGAGCGCGGCGACCGGGTTGTTCAGTTCGTGGGCGACCCCGGCGGCCAGTTCGCCGAGGGTGGCGAACCTTGCCTGCTGGATGAGTTCCAGGCGCGCTGCCTCCAGCGCCGACAGCGCCTTGGCGAGCCGGCGCTGTTCCTTCTTCAGCTTGGCGTTCAGCTCGTTGCGCTCCACCTGGAGCTCCTCGGAGCGAAGCAGCCGGAGCGTCAGGCCCCGGATCGCACCGGCGGTGAGGCCTGCAGCGACTCCGGGATCGAGGATGAGGGCACGGTTGAGCTGGTCCGTGGACAGGTGGATCGCCTCGACCTCGGTGGTGGTGGTCGAGGTGAAGAAGGCCTTCTGCTGGCGTGCGAGGGAGAGCAGCCCCACGACCGGACCCGTGGAGGCGTGGTGCAGCAGGAGGTTCTCCGAGGGAGTCGCGCGCGTGAGCGCAACCTTCCCGGAGATCAGGATGAACACCCCGTCCACGTCCTCACCCTGCCGGGTGAGGCGCACGCCCGGCGGCAGGACCAGCCGCGGACGAGGAGTCAGCGCCCGGTCGATCCCCCGGACGATCCGCTCGGTGAGCTCCTCGTTGCTCGCCTCGAGGAGCTGGAACAGCTCGCTCGGCTCGCTCCCCTGCTCCGGCGGCGCGAAGGTCGGGACCGGATCGAGATCGCGGTCCGCCATCCACGAGGAGAGCTGGGAGGTGACCATCCATTCGAGGAGACCCGGCGGGGAGGGCTGCACGACGAGCGTGTGGAGCCAGCCCCGGTCGATCGCCTCCGCCAGGTCGCGGTGGTCAGTTCGGGTGGTCAGGACCATCGTCCGGGCGTGCTCGAGCTGGTCGTCCGCGTAGAGCTCCCGCATGGTGGCATCGACATCGCCGTCCCCGGAGCACAGCACCACGAGCGGCACGGTGGCCTCGCCCGAGTTCACGATGTCGAGGGCACCGGTGACATCGTCGGCGACCGCGACCGGCAAACGGTCCCCGAGGGCGCTGCGCAGGTCCGTGGCCACCCCGGCCGCACGCGGGCCACTCCCGATCACGAGGACGAGGAGGTCCATCACAGCAGTCCGAAGAACTGCCAGATCGGGGGCATCGCGAAGGCCAGGAGGAGCGCCCCGCCAACGCCGACGATGAGACCCACGATCGCCATGTGCTTCAGCTCGACCTGCCCAGTGGCGTAGGCGATCGCGTTCGGCGGGGTCGAGATCGGCATGGACATCCCGAGCGACGTGGCCAGCGCGACGACCACCGCGATCAGGATCGGCTGCGCGCCGACGACGTCGGAGAAGCCCAGCGCGAGCGGGATGAGGAGGTTCGCCGCTGCGGAGTGCGAGATGACGTTGGCCATGCCGAGCCCGATCGCGGTGAGGAGAGCCAACACACCGACCGCGGAGAGCGACGCCCAGTCGAACGAGCCCAGGAGCCAGGTGTCGAGGCCGGAGGCGCCCACGCCGTTGCCCAGCGCTATGCCGCCGGCGACGAGCCACAGGACCGGCCAGGAGAGGTTCTGGATGTCCTTGCCGCCCATGACGCGCAGCGAGAGCAGCGCCACCACCGGGACGAACCCGATGATGTTGGAGGAGACGCCATGGAACGGCTCCGTCATCCACAGCAGGATGGTGAGCCCTGCGACGAGGTAGTAGGTCCTGGCGGGCGTCGAAAGGTCGAAGTCGGCCTTCATCGTGAGCGTCACGCGGGTGTCGCTCGCCATGAAGTACCGGGAGATCAGCAACCACGCCCCGAACAGGATGACCAGCATGAGGGGCACCGCGATGACCATCCACTCGACGAACGAGATCGACAGGCCCCGGGCCGCGAGTGCTCCGAGTGCGATCGCGTTCGGTGGGGTGCCCACGGGGGTTCCCATGCCACCGATGTTGGCGGCCACCGGGATGGACAGGGCGACACCGGCCTTCGCCTTCGCGTCCGGCATGGCGGCGATGATCGGGATGACGACGGCGAACATCGCGGCGGTGGTCGCCGTGTTCGACATGAACATGGACAGCACGGCGGTGATGAGCATGAGCCCGAGGACGGTGAGGCGTCCGGAGCCGGCGAACGGCTTCATGAACACCGCCGCGAGGTTGTGGTCGAGCCCGAACTTCGCGGCGCCGTCGGCGATCAGGAAGCCGCCGAGGAACAGGATGATCACGGGGTTGGCGAGCGCGGCGAAGTAGCTGGAGTACGTCAGTGCCTCCTCGCCGACGGGGAGAATGGCGGAATCCGAGATCAGGAGGATCTCCAGGAGGATCACGAGGACCGCCGTTGCCATGAGCGGGATGGCCTCGGTGATCCAGAACACGATCGCGAGCAGGAAGATGGAGAGCATCCGCTCCCCGGGTTCGTCGAGGCCCGGGATGTCGATGAGGAAGGGGAGCAGGAAGACGAGAGCTCCGATCGCGAGCCCGTAACGCTGGATCGGCTTGAGCCTGGTGGCTTCGCTGGTGGTGGTCGTGGTCATCGTGGCCTCATCGGGTGGGGAATTCGGTACCCAGCCTAGGTTGGCGGTGTTTTTCGCGTGGTGGTGTCCGCTTCGTGGTGGCCGGTTCGGGAGAATTGGGGTGGAACGGTCCGCGGGTGGTGGGAGTGGTCGGTGACGTTGGGTGTGGCGCCGCGGCAGGGTGATTTGTTCCGCTCGACGGCCGTGTTCTGTCAGGGCCGGGTCGGGGGGGACTCGATCTGCGCGGTTGTTGCATCGGGAGTGTTTCACCTTGTTCCCCGATGAGATGTTCGCGGACCTGTTCACCGATGTGGGGCGCCGGAGCGTGCCGCCGATGGTGGTGGCGGTGGTGATGGTGTTGCAGCGGATCGAGGGGTGTTCGGACCGGGAGGCGGTGGACCGGTTCTCCTTCGACAGGCGGTGGAAGTACGCCGCCGGGGGTTTGGATTTTGACTATCCGGGGTTCGTGCACACGGTGCTGGTGGACATGCGGGCCCGGCTGGCTCGTTCGGATCGCCCGGACCGGGTCTTCCAGGCCACCGTGGAGGCGGCGCGGGCGGCGGGGTTGGTGGGGCGCAAGCGGGTGTTGGACTCGACCCCGTTGTATGACGCGGTGGCCACGATGGACACGGTGACGTTGGTGCGCTCGGCGATCCGGGGGCTGCTCAGGGTCGCCGATGCCACCCTTCAGGTGGAGTTGCGGGGGGTGTTGACCCGGGAGGATGTCTACACGGGTGCGGGGAAGCGGGGGTGTGACTGGGAGGACACGGCCGCGCGTACCGGTCTGGTGGACGCGGTGGCCCGGGACGGGATGGCGGGCCTGGCGGGCTTTGCGGTGGGCGTCGTGGAGCGCGACCGGATCATCGACGGCGGCTCCGTACAGGCCGGTGACGTGATCGTGGGGATGCAGTCGTCGG
>JBNJCY010000178.1:0-5141 GCA_051744325.1 Actinomycetota bacterium | reverse complement strand
CACAGCAACGAACGGGAACCGGTACCGAACTTCACATATCCCATCCCACCGGGGAAGACTCCTCTCGACCACCCCACCGTGGGCGCCTTCCGCGCTCGCAGGGCCAGCGCCACACCAGCCCCCGCGGCCACTCCCAGTCCGATCACCGCAGGCCTCATTGCCCGCTCCTTCCCGCGTGTATCCAATCCTCGTCCTCCCCGAAACCCGGCACAAGGGCCCAGGTGCCGACTGTGCGTCACAGTTGACGATCAACTGGAAGCGTCTTCTTCATCGGCAGGTAGGGCAGGCCAGTCGCGCCGAGGTGGTCCTTCTCGAGCTCGAGGTCGTAGCGCACCTGCAGGTTGAGCCAGAAGCGGTCCGTCGTCCCGAAGTATCGAGCAAGCCGCAACGCCGTGTCCGCGGTGACCCGCTTGCCGTGCGCGATCTCGTTGATGCGGCGCGGGGGCAAACCGATGGCGACCGCAAGGCGGTTCTGCGAGATCTGGAGCGGCAGCAGGAACTCTCGGAGCGGATCTCGCCCGGGTGGATCGGATCGATTCGTGCCATGGTCACATCCTCAGTGGTAGTCCACGATCTCGACGTCGGCCGGGCCGGCGTCGGTCCAGATGAAGCAGATCCGCCATTGCTGGTTGATCCAGATACTGTGCTGGCCAGCACGGTCGCCTCGGAGGCTCCGCCGTTCACACTGGCACCGGAAGCAACTCGTCGTCGCTGCCCTGCACCAAGTCCAGGAGCACGGACGTGGCGTCGACACCTCGAGCAGCACCCTGTGGCCGGCCACACCCACGAGCACGCCGCGCTGCCCGTACAGCGGCCGCAACCCGGCCACCATCGCGTCCACCTCCCGCGAGGCCCGGTCCTGCAAGTCGACCAGGCCGGAGGTGGCCGACCCGCCGTACACCCGCTCGTACTGCGACACCCGCCGGCACCAGGACGTCGTGGACGAGGGTGCGGTGCTGCCATCCGCCGTCGAGGACAGTGCCCTCGAACAGCAGCAGCGGCCGCGGCCCGGGGTCGTGACGGTCACGCCCCCGACGGCGGGGCCACCGGCCACCTCGGTGACCGCGCCGTCGTCGGCGAGGGCCGTGGCGTAGGGACGCCGGCGCGCGACGGGCACGTCGGTCCAGATCGGGAAGACGGTCAGGGGGCCGGCCACCGTGCCGGCACCGAGGTGGAGCGCGCGTTTGCCCACGAGCCAGCGCCACACCGTACTCTGGGGTCCCGCCGACCAGCCATGCACCTCACCGACGAGTACAGCATGTCCCGGTTCCCCGGCGCTTCCGGTCACTGGGCGAGATCTTGCAGGCCAGCGCTGCGGACCACTCGGGCTCAACGCCTTCATCCAGGAGGTCCTCAATCTCACGCAGTTCGTCGAAGGCCTTGCGCGCTGTGTCAAGTTGCGCCTTGCGGAATTTGAGAACGCCCTTCCGCCGGGCGGGTGACGCGAGTGCCACGGGCTGGGGGAAGGGGAAGGTGGGCAGTTTTCCACAGGCGACGGTGGTCCCGATGCGCCGCGACCACCCCGGATGCCAAAGTCCTTCCATGACCGATACCCCGATCCACCACGTATCAGATCTGCCATCCTTCGACCCCTCAGCAGAACCGCTCAGCATCATCGACCACCGCGGGTTCGAGTTGGTTCACGTCCTGGTGAACTTCCGCGACCCCGAACTCGGACGCGGAGAGGCGCTGTGGGCGACTCCCCTCCAGATGGAGGCCGATGGGTACGGCATCTACATCCTGCGCAACAACGCGCCTCTCTCGGCCTTCCGAGTAGGCGACCTCGTTGAGGCCGTACGCGGCTGCGACTCGCACCTGCGAGTGATCGGGGTGGCCCGTCTCGCCGAAGGGTCGGTCACGGAGGTCCTCCTCCCAGAGGAGACGCCACCCGCTCTCATTGAGGCAACGATGGAGACCTGGTACGAGGAGGGCGCACTCTTCTCGGGCGAGATGCCGGGTGTGCTCCTCACGACGTGGTCGGACGAGCTGAGCCCCAGCGATGTCCTCGACATCCTCGAACGCACCTCCCCTCCCGACTGGGAGGTGGGGGACATTCCCACCACGACGACGCGCGCACTGCAGCTCATCAATGAGGTTGAGTTCAGCGTCGACCTCAGCATTCCCGCCACCGGCTGACAACACCCGTACCCCATGACTACGATTATGGTCATGCTGACCAAGTCGCTTGCCGAGGTCAAGGCCCGCCTCTCGTCCTACGTTGCGTCGGTGCACGACACTCACGAGCGCGTCATCATCACGCGCAACGGCGAACCCGCCGCGGTCCTGATCTCGCCGGAGGACCTGGAGTCCTTGGAGGAGACGCTCGCGATCCTGTCCGACCCGGCAGCGATGGCCGACATCGCCGAGGCCGACGCCGCCATCGCACGTGGCGACGTCGTCCCTCTCGATGAAGTGCGGCTGCGGGAGCGTTCGTGACCGACCGGATCGCGCTGGCGCCGCCGGCACGCCGCGCCATCGAGAACGGGCTCCCCGCCGCCGTCGCGGCCGCAGCGTGGGAGTTCATCAGCGGCCCGCTTGCCGCTGACCCGTTTCGGGTGGGCAAGCCGATGCGCGGCACCCTCAGCGGAACATGGTCGGCGCGGCGCGGCCAGTACCGCGTGCTGTACCGCATCGACGGGGAGTCCGTCCTGGTGACGGTGGTCAGCATCGCCCATCGGCGCGACGCTCACCGGTACTGAGTGGGTCACCTCAGGTTCGCCACGTCCCGAGTTGGGTGGCGGAATCGGTGTAGGACGCGCGCCCCTCCGCTACGGCGATCACCAAGTCGTAGGCGTCGTCATCGGGAGCGTCGAGCGCGACGTCGTTGAGACCATAGAACACGACCACGGCCAACCATCCAAGGCGCTTGTCGCCGTCGACAAGCGCATGATTCCGCACGAGGGACTCGAGGAGGACGGCGGCCTGTTCGTCGAGAGTCGGGTAGGCGTCGCGACCGAACGCACTCGAGCGGGGCCGGTGGGCTGCAGCATCGAGCAATCCGATATCGCGCACAGGCCCGACGCCGAGATCCCCCGCCAGCGTGAGAAGGTCCTCGAGCGTGAGGTGGACGATCATTGGCCGAGGCGGTCGAGCAGGTCCGCGTAGCGGTCGCGGGCAGCCGCGGACAACCCCCGCACCCGCGCGTCATGTACACGCCGGGTCGCAGCATCCATGATCGCCCGCACGGTCGCCTCCTGCTTGGACACTCCGTCCGCCTCCGCGAGCAACGCCAGGGCGCGCTCCTGTTCCTCGGTGAGCCGTAAGGTCATGGCCATGATCCGATGGTACCAAACCGGTATCACCACCGGCCGAGGCCCGATGAAACCGAGTTATCCACAGGTCGCGCCGCACACGGAGGTACCGATGCCAGGCGATGACAGAGTGCTCCCGTGAACCGCACCCAGAATCGCCCACTCATCAGCCTGCCGTTGAAGGTTTCGTCCGGACGGCGCCCTCTCGACGACCGCGGCTGGGGCGCCTACACGGTGCGTAACGATCCCCTGCTCTCAGCCCGCCAGGTGGGCGACGTCGTGCAGGTCACCCGGGAGTGGAACGGCTGGCTGGCCCTGGCTGGGATCGAGCACTTGTCCGAGGGCATCCTGACCGAGGTCCACTTCCCACACGACGAGCGCGACCGAGTTGTCAAGAAGGCGGTGCGCGCCTGGCGCAGGCAGGGCGCCCACCACACGGAGCAGTACCCGGGCGTGCTCCGTACTTCGTGGCCGCCGTCCATCTTCGTGGCCGCCGTCCATGGCCGAAAGTGAGGTCCTCGCGGTGCTGGAGGGCACGTCTCCGCCGGGCTGGACTGTCTGGAGCACCCCCACGGCCGACGACCGCAGACTCCACATCCTCAGCAACGTGAACTTCACGTTCCTCCTACAGTCGCTCCGCAACAGCCACCCACTCACCGACGCACACCGGGTTCCCCGTCGAAAGCCCGGACCCCCACTCCCGCTGAGCCCGTGGGTACAGGGCGCCCGGTTGCCACTGACGGGCGGTGCAGGACGGTTCGCGGATGCCGACCTCACTGACACACCAGCTCGCAGCCCGCACGAGGCCGCCTACAGTTACAGTGGGTCGCCCGGTCAGGTCAAAGTGCTGCGGGGCTATTGCCGAGTCTTGTGGCGTCACCGTCTGCGCTCGTGGATCTCCCCGATCGTCCGCGGTTTGTTCACCGCCACCAACACCCAATTGAACTGAACAAACCACCTGCCCCGCCGCCCGCCGCGTGGGCGACAGCCGTCACCATCACCTTCCCTGGCTGGGCCTGTACCCCTGCTCGGCGAGCCAGGCGCGGGCCCGGCCGCGTTGACGGTCGTCGCTGAAGGCATACCAGAGCGTCAGCGGCTCCTGCTGGTCCCAGAGGACGTCCTTGAACCGGCGGAAGGCTCCGCGGCCCGAGATGGCGACCTCGAGCCGCCCGGCCAGCCGTTCGTCGTCGACGAGTTCGATGAACTCCTCCATGTCGCGGTAGCCGTCCCGCGAACCCTCGCATTCCACGTACAACCAGCGCTCGGGGTCGTCCTCCTCCGGGTCGAGCTCGCCCACCTCCTCGGCGTACTCGATCGTCGACTGGTGCCACACCTCTCCGTTCGTGAGGTCGATCCGGCCGCCACCGTGGACCGGGTCCCCCTCGAGGATGGAGGCGAGGTCCTCGAGGTCCACCGGCAGGGGCCGCAGCAGCGGCGTGGGCCCGTTCCCGAGGCGCGCGTCGAGGGCCTCGGCGAGGTGGTAGTCGCCCCACCACCCGCGCTCGCGCAACTCGACTACGCACCTCCGCGCGAGGTCGACGGCGCCGGGGACGTTCTCGGCGACCGCGGCGGCCAAGCCGTCGCCGACCAGCTGCAGGGAGTGGTCCGGCCAACCCTCCCGCGTGAGGACGTCGACGAGTTCCTCGCCGTCCCGGCGCACGACGGCGGAGCGCACCTTCGTTCGGAATTCCTCCTGATCCACGAGCACCAGTCTGGCGGAAAAAGGGCTCTTGTGACGCTTCCGTGGGTGGTTTCCGGCCGGGGGAGGATCCAAGTGGGGCGTCCCTCCCAACTGCGTACGCAGGATCGTGGCGCCCCTCCCAACTGCGTACGCAGAACGTTCCTGCGGGTGGCGCCCCTCCCAACTGCGTACGCAGAACGTTCCTGCGG
>JBNJCY010000177.1:0-5173 GCA_051744325.1 Actinomycetota bacterium | reverse complement strand
CTCCGGCTCGTGCGTACCAACGTCATCGGGACGCTGAGCATGGACCATGTCGACGCCGCGCGCTCCCGCGGCGTCAGCGAGGTGCGCCTGGTGCGCAAGCACGCACTGAAGCCCGCGCTGATCCCGATCATCACGGTCATGGGCATGCAGATCGCCCTCCTTCTAGGCGGCGCGGTGCTGACCGAGACCACGTTCGAATGGAAGGGGCTCGGCTTCCAGCTCGCCGAGTACCTCACCGCCCGCGACTTCGTTGCCGTCCAGGGCATCGTGGCGCTCCTCGCCGTGATCGTCGCCCTCACCAACTTCGTCGTCGACATCGTCGCGGCGCTCATCGACCCGAGAGTGAGGTACTGATGGCCAGCCCTCTCCCCTGGTGGAAGCGCCTGCCGGTCGTCCGCCAGTTCCGCCAGAGCGTCGGGCTGCAGCGTGGCATGCTCGTGGCCGGCCTCGTCATCACCGGCGCCTTCCTCCTCACCGCCATCCTCGCGCCGGTCCTGGCGCCCTACGGTCCCGCACAGCTCCGCGACGACGACGGCCTGTTCGGCGCCCAGGTGCCGCCGGGCGGAGAACACCTGCTCGGTACCACGGTCGGAGGCTACGACGTCCTCTCCCGCGTCATCTGGGGTACCCGCACCGCCCTGATGGTCATCATCGTGGCGGTGCTGCTCTCGATCTTCGTCGGCGTCCTCCTCGGCCTGCTCTCCGGGTACCTCGGCGGGTGGGTCGACCGGGTGCTCGTGGTGATCGCCGACGCCGTGTACGCCTTCCCGAGCCTCCTGCTGGCGATCGTGGCGGCGATCGTCATCAGCGGCGGCCGATCGTCCATGTGGGGCGGCATCCTCGCCGCCGCCGTCTCGATCACGGTCGTCTTCATCCCGCAGTACTTCCGCGTGACCCGTGCCGAGACCGTGCGGATCAAGGCGGAGGCCTTCGTGGAGTCCGCCAAGGTCATCGGGACCCCCACCCCGCGGATCATGTTCCGGCACGTCTTCCGGAACGCGACCCGCACCCTGCCCCTGATCTTCACGCTCAACAGCTCCGAAGCGCTCCTGACGCTCGCCGGGCTCGGCTTCCTCGGCTTCGGCATCGACCCGAGCGCTGCCGCCGAGTGGGGCTACGACCTGAACAAGGCGATCTCGGACGTCACCAGCGGCATCTGGTGGACTGCCCTCTTCCCGGGTCTCGCGATCGTGCTGGTGGTCATGGGCATCACCCTGATCGGTGAGTCCCTGAACGACCTCGCCGACCCACGGCTGCGGACCCGGCGCCGGGCCGATGCCGCTCCCGCTGCCGCCGCGGAGACCGTCGTCGTCCCCGGGGGAAGCATCACGCCGGGACAGGAGGAGCCACGATGAGCGGCGTCGTCGAGATCCGTGAGCTGGGCATCCGATTCGCCACCGACGGCGGCGACGTCACCGCCGTCGACGGGGTGAGCCTCGAGGTGAGCCCGGGTGAGGTGCTCGCCATCGTGGGCGAGAGCGGCAGCGGGAAGTCCGTGACGGCCAAGTCCATCCTCGGGATGCTTCCCGAGACCGCGACCGTGTCCGGCGCCGTCCTCCTGAACGGCACCGACGTCACGACCCTGACGGGCGCACAGCTCCGAGGCGTGCGCGGCACGGACGCGGCCATGGTGTTCCAGGAGCCGTCCACCGCGCTGAACCCGGTCTACCCGGTGGGGTGGCAGATCGCGGAGGGTCTGCGCGCCCACGGGAAGTACACCCGCAAGGAGGCCCGCGCGAAAGCCATCGACATCCTGCGGCGGGTGGGCATCCCCGACCCCGAGAAGCGGGTGGACCACTACCCCCACCAGTTCTCGGGTGGGCAGAAGCAGCGCGTGGTGATCGCAATGGCCCTGGTCCTCGAGCCCGAGGTCATCATCGCGGACGAGCCCACCACCGCCCTCGACGTCACCGTCCAGGCAGAGATCCTCGACCTGCTGCGCCGCGCCCGCGACGAGTTCGGAGTCGCGATCGTCCTGATCACCCACAACATGGGCGTGGTCGCGGACCTGGCGGACCGGGTCGCCGTCATGTACCAGGGCAAGGTGGTGGAGCAGGCGGACGTCCGGACCCTGTTCGCATCCCCGCAGGACGATTACACCCAGCGGCTCCTCGCCGCCGTCCCCCGCCTGGGGGCCACCGAGCGGGGCCGGAGGGAGGCGACGACGTCCGAACCCGTCGTCGTCGCCACGGACCTCGAGGTCCACTTCCCCGGCCGGTTCGGACGCGGCGGGTTCACCGCCGTCGACGGCGTGAGCTTCACCGTCTCCCCCGGCGAGGTGCTCGGGCTGGTCGGTGAGAGCGGCTCCGGCAAGACCACGATCGGGCGTGCCATCGCCGGCCTCACGAAGGTGACGGGCGGTTCGCTGCAGGTCCTCGGCCACGAGATGAACGGCATCCGGGAACGCGAGTTCCGCAGGGTCCGGAAGAACATCGGATTCGTCTTCCAGGACCCGGCCTCCAGCTTCAACCCGCTGCTCACCATCGCCGACGCCGTGGCCGAACCACTCGTGGTGCACGGGGTCGCGGCGGATCCCGGGAAGGCGCGGAAGCGGGTTGACGAGCTCCTCGAGGCGGTTCGTCTGCCACGGGCCTATGGCGACCGCTTCCCGCACGAACTCTCCGGCGGGGAGCGCCAGCGCGCCTCCCTGGCGCGGTCGCTCGCACTGGGACCGAGCCTCCTCATCGCGGACGAGCCCACGAGCGCCCTCGACGTCTCGGTGCAGGCCACCGTCCTCGACCTGTTCTATGAGCTGCAGAAGGACCTCGGTTTCGCGGCGCTGTTCATCAGCCACGACCTGGCCGTTGTCGACGACCTGTCAGACCGGATCGCGGTGCTGCACCACGGCAGGCTCGTGGAGATCGGGCGGAGCGAGGACGTCCTGAGCGCCCCCCAGGACGACTACACCAAGCGCCTGCTCGCCTCCCTGCCGGTGCCCGAACCGGTGGAGCAGGCCGAACGGCGGCGCGAACTCGCGGCGCTGCGCGCGGCCGAGCAGGCGGCCCAGCCGGCAGGCTAGAGGTCGTAGCCCACGGTGAGGGGCGCGTGGTCCGAGAAGCGCGTGTCCCACGCCGTGGCACGATCGACGACGGCGCCGCGTGCCGTGGGGGCGAGCGGTGCGCTCGCGAGCTGGTAGTCGATGCGCCACCCGATGTCGTTGTCGAACGCCTTGCCCCGCTGCGACCACCACGTGTACGGACCCTGACACTCCCCCACCACGGACCGGTGGACGTCCACCCAGCCGTCCGGGCCGAACCACCGCTCCAGATAGGCGATCTCACGGTCGAGCACGCCGGCGACGCGGTTGTGGTTGGTGCGCCAGTTCCGGATGTCCAGCGGACCGCGCACGATATTGAGGTCCCCGGCGACCAGCACGTGCCCGCCGGCGGCCGCCAGTTCCCGCAGTCGCGCGTCCACGAGGTCGAGGTGGGCGTACTTCAGGTCCATCGTGGGCGTGTTCGCCGTGCCCGAGTGCAGGTAGGTGGACACGAGCGTGAGCGGGCCGGCCGGGGTGTGGAAGTCGGCCTCCACCCAGCGGCCGGAGTCCACGTCCGCCTCCTCGCCCGGCAGGCCGGCGCGGACGGCCGTCGGTTCCTCCCGGCTGGCGACGGCGACCCCGGCCCGGCCCTTCAGCCGAGAGACCTCCGGTGCGACGTGCCACGCCGGCCCGAGCAGGCCGGAGATGATGGCGGCATCCGCCCGAGTCTCCTGCAGCAGCAGGAAGTCAGGGGATCGCGACGCGAGCCAATCGGCCATGCCCTTGCGCATCGCCGCACGGATCCCGTTGACGTTGACCGAGGAGATCCTCATGCGCCGGCGGCCCGCTCCGCCATCTCCACGACGTTGGCGAGCAGCATCGCCCGCGTCATCGGTCCCACACCACCCGGGTTCGGCGAGAGCGCGCCCGCCACCTCGGCGACGCCGTCGGCCACGTCGCCCCGCAGCCGCAGGCGGCCCGTGGCGTCCGGGAAGCGGCTGACGCCGACGTCGAACACGACGGCGCCCGGCTTGACCATGTCGGCGGTGATGATGCCGGGGACCCCGGCCGCGGCGACGACGACGTCCGCCCGGCGGGTGTGGTCCGCGAGGTCCCGGGTGCCGGTGTGGGTGAGCGTGACGGTGGCGTTCACGGCCCGGCGAGTGAGGAGGAGGCCGATCGAGCGGCCGACCGTGACGCCGCGGCCGATGACACAGACCTCCGCGCGGTCGAACTCGACCCCGTGGCGCCGGCCGAGCTCGATGATCCCCCGCGGCGTGCACGGCAGCGGCGAGTCCACCTCTCCGGCCACCCGGAGGACGAGCCGTCCGAGGTTCGTGGGGTGGAGGCCGTCGGCATCCTTGGCGGGATCCACCCGCTCCAGGACGGCGTTGGTGTCGATTCCACGTGGGAGGGGCAGCTGCACGATGTACCCGGTACAGGCCGGGTTCGCGTTCAGCCGGTCGACGGCGACCTCGATGTCTGCTTGAGAGGCGTCTGCCGGCAGGTCCTCCCGAATTGATGCGATGCCCACCTGGGCGCAGTCGCCGTGCTTGCCGGCCACGTACTTCTGCGAGCCGAAGTCGTCACCCACCAGCAGGGTGCCGAGGCCGGGGGTGACGCCCCGGTCCCGCAGGGTCGCGACCCGCACCGCCAGCTCGGACTTGATGTCGGCCGCGGTCGCGGTGCCGTCGAGGACCCTCGCCCCCATCAGAGGCCCGGGTAGAGGGGGAATGCCTGGGTCAGGACGCCGACTCGGGCACGCAAGGCGGCGACGTCGGTTCCCTGGCCGTCCCGCAGCGCCGTGGCGATGATCTCCGCCACCTCCGTGAACTCGGCGGCGCCGAAACCCCGGGTGGCGAGCGCCGGCGTGCCGATGCGCAGGCCGGAGGTGACCATCGGCGGGCGCGGGTCGAAGGGAACGGCGTTGCGGTTCACGGTGATGCCGGCGTCGTGGAGCAGGTCCTCCGCCCTGCGGCCGTCGAGCGGCGAATCGCGCAGGTCCACGAGCACGAGGTGGACGTCCGTGCCGCCGGTGACGACGGAGACGCCGGCCTCGGACACGTCCGCCCCGGTGAGTCGCTCGGCGAGGATGCGGGCACCCTCCAGCGTGCGCCGCTGCCGGTCACGGAAGTCCTCGGTGCCGGCGATTCGCAGCGCCACCGCCTTCGCCGCGATCGCGTGCATGAGCGGTCC
>JBNJCY010000176.1:0-5245 GCA_051744325.1 Actinomycetota bacterium | reverse complement strand
CGGTGCGCGGCAGGGTCACGGCCCGAGAGCGGGGACTGACAGGTGGCGGGCCGCGGCGTGGCGGGTCTGGCGGGAGCGCCCGACGCAGTCGCGCGCGGATGGTAGCCGCGGACGGCACCAGGCAGCGCCCGCGTTCCCAACCGGACAGCAGCCGGCAGCGCCCGCGTCCCAAGCCGGGCCGAAAGCGCCCGTGTCCGCAACCTGCCGATGCTCAGATGAGGGTGCCGGGAGTCCCATTGGGGCGAACGATGGGGAAGCCGGCCATCTTCCACCCGATCATCCCGTCACGCAGGTTCCAGTACCGGTACCCCTTCTGGATCAGCCAGTCCAGGGCAGTTCCAGACCTGTTGCCATTGCGGCACACGAGGACCACCTTTCCCAGAGGGAGGTCCTCGACATGGCTCGGGATCCGGCTCAGGGGGAAGTTGACCGAGCCGGGAGCATGGCCTGCCGCCCACTCGTTGACCTCGCGGATGTCGAGGATGACGAACTCCTCAGCCAGGGTGCTCGGCGCCTCGATGGCCTTCGCGGAGAAGTTGCCAGGGTACTCAGGAATTGCCATGAACCCAGTGT
Source organism: Actinomycetota bacterium (assembly GCA_051744325.1). GTDB lineage: Bacteria > Actinomycetota > Actinomycetes > Actinomycetales > Actinomycetaceae > UBA1383. The sequence goes on along the minus strand of JBNJCY010000176.1, from coordinate 4,672 downwards.
ATTCGCGGAATCGGTGGGGCAGGATTGGGGCATGCACGAACGCGCTGGACAGCCTGCCCGCCCCGAGGACCTCATCGACGTCCACCAGGTCATCTCCTCCTACTACGACATCGTCCCTGACGTGGACAACCCGGCCCAGAAGGTCGCCTTCGGGACCTCGGGCCACCGTGGTTCCTCCCTCGACGGCGCCTTCAACGAGGCGCACATCGTCGCCACGACTCAGGCGATCGTCGAGTACCGCGCCGGTCAGGACACGGACGGCCCCCTCTACATCGGCCGGGACACCCATGCGCTCTCCGAGCCGGCGTGGAAGACCGCCATGGAGGTGCTCGCCGCCAACGGTGTCGAGGTGCGCATCGACGCACGGGAGCGGTTCACCCCCACCCCCGCGCTCTCGCACGCGATCCTGCGCGAGAACGGCGCGGGCACCAGCGAGGGTGTGCGCACCAGTGGTCCTCGCCGCGCGGACGGCATCATCATCACGCCGTCACACAACCCGCCCCGCGACGGCGGCTTCAAGTACAACCCGACCCACGGCGGCCCCGCGGACACCGGCGCCACCTCCTGGATCGCCAACCGGGCCAACGAGATCCTCCGGGACGGCTGGGAGAAGATCCCGCGTGTCTCCTTGGACAAGGCACTCGCCGCCGAGACGACCGGCAAGCATGACTTCCTGTCCGCCTACGTGGAGGACCTCGCCAGCATCATCGACTTCGACGTCATCCGTGAGGCCGGTGTCCGCATCGGCGCCGACCCCATGGGCGGCGCCGCTGTCGACTACTGGGGCGAGATCGGCGAGCGCTACGGACTCGACCTCACCGTGGTGAACCCGGACGTGGATCTGACCTTCTCGTTCATGACGCTGGACTGGGACGGCAAGATCCGGATGGACTGCTCCTCCCCCAACGCGATGGCCTCGCTGCTCGGCAAGATGGGTTCGGATGCGCCGTACGACATCGCCACTGGCAATGACACCGACGCGGACCGGCACGGCATCGTCACCCCGGACGCCGGGCTGATGAACCCGAACCACTTCCTGGCCGTCGCGATCTCCTACATCTTCGCCAACCGCCCGGGTTGGGCCTCGGACGCCGCCATCGGCAAGACCCTGGTCTCCTCCTCGCTCATCGACCGCGTGGCCGCGGGCCTCGGCCGGAAACTCATCGAGGTCCCTGTGGGCTTCAAGTACTTCGTTCCCGGCCTGCTCGACGGCTCGGTGGGCTTCGGCGGCGAGGAATCCGCGGGAGCGTCCTTCCTCCGCAAGGACGGCACCGTGTGGTCCACCGACAAGGACGGCCTCATCCTCTGCCTGCTCGCCTCGGAGATCCTCGCGGTCACCGGGAAGTCGCCCTCCCAGGTGCACGGCGAACTGGTGGAGAAGTACGGTGCCTCCGCCTACGCCCGCATCGACGCCGCTGCCACCAAGGAGCAGAAGGCCAAGCTGGGCAAGCTCGACCCGTCGGACGTCACAGCCGAGTCGCTCGCCGGTGAGCCGATCACCGCCCGCCTCGTACGCGCCCCCGGGAACGACGAGCCCATCGGCGGACTGAAGGTCACCACGGAGAACGCCTGGTTCGCCGCTCGTCCGTCCGGCACCGAGGACGTCTACAAGATCTACGCCGAATCCTTCAAGGGCCCCGAACACCTCGCCGAGGTGCAGGCCGCCGCGAAGGAGGTCGTCGACGCTGCCCTCGGTGGCTGACGTTCCGGCGTCCGCTCGATAGGTTCTTTCCATGGCTCTCTCGCGCGGCGCCCGCATCCAGGACTCCGTCAATCGGCGCATGGTGCACCGACGCTGGGGGAAGGGCTGGCGCCCGAAGGTTCTCGCGTTCACCGGGTACGGGTCCCGCAAGTTCGTGCGGGTGCTCGCCCGCGTGGTCCTCGAGGACCCGGATGCAGAGGTGCTGGACGAGTCGCGCGACGACGCGCTCAGTGAGGCCCAGCGCGGCTGGCGCCTCTTCATGACCACGCACGTCGGGGGCCTACCCGTGCGGATCACGGCCGGCGCCGTCACGGTGAACACCACCACCGATCGGGCGGGCTACGTGGACGTCATCATCCGCAAGCACCGTCTGGAACCCGGATGGCAGAAGGTGACCATCGACCCGCTGGCGGCCGAGCCAGTCGAGGCGCGGGTGCGGATCGTCCCCAAGGAGTCGCGGGTCGGCCTCGTCTCGGACATCGACGACACCGTGATGGTCACCTACCTGCCGCGAGCCTTCATCGCCGCGTGGAACACGTTCGTACGGCAGACCACCACCCGTCAACCTGTGCCGGGGATGGCGGACCTGTACGCGGAACTCCTGCGGCGCGAGCCGGACATGCCGGTGTTCTACCTCTCCACCGGGGCCTGGAACGTGGTGCCCACTCTCAGCACGTTCCTCGAAACGCATGGCTACCCCGAGGGCCCGATGCTCATGACCGACTGGGGACCGACCAACACGGGCTGGTTCCGCTCGGGTCAGGAGCACAAGCGCACCGCGCTGCGCCGCCTCGCGATCGAGTTCCCCCACATCTCCTGGCTGCTCGTGGGCGACGACGGCCAGCACGACCCGATGCTCTACCGCGAGATGGCCCGGGAGCACCCCGAACACGTCCGGGCCGTCCTGATCCGGGAGCTGAACCCCGTGGAACAGGTCCTCGCCCATGGTTCGCCCACCGAGCGCCAACACCCCGAGGACCCCGAACCGGACGACCTCGACCTGTTCGTCCCCTTCCTCGAGGGGCCTGACGGCTACGAACTCATGGAGCAGTTGCCCCGCATCCCCTGATCACCCACGACCCTTCCCCATTGAGACCGGGATCACATCGGATGTCCTCCATGTGCAGGGTTCATGACGCCCTGACACCTCCTGCGCCTACCATGTCCATAGGGGAGGTGTGAATCGGCTTGCCCTCCCCTGCTGTTCCGTCGCGATCCGACGGCAGACAACCAGAGGAGGAGGTCCGGTCATGGCGCGATCGATGTATGCCGGGATCGTCGACGTCCTCGGCGCCGAGATCGCCGCAGGCACGCTGACCGCGAACTCCGTGGTGAGCCTCTCCTCCCTCGAGGAGCGCTTCGAGGTCTCCCGAACCGTGGCCCGCGAGGCCATGCGGTCACTGGAGGCGAAGGGCATGATCGAGGCCCGGCGTCGGGTCGGCCTCATCGTCACCGACGCCGCCCGCTGGCGGGTCCTCGACCCCCAGGTGATCGGGTGGCGGCTCGCCGGCCCCGGTCGCGACGACCAGTTGCGGTCGTTGACCGACCTGCGGGTCGCCGTCGAGCCGACGGCGGCCCGCCTCGGCGCCACCAACGCCACCGCCGCGCACCGGGCGAGTCTCCTCGAGCTCGCGCGCCGCATGCGGGAGCTCGGGGTCAACGGGCTCGGGCGCACCCAGGCCTTCCTCGACACCGACGTCGAGTTCCACGCCACGGTCCTGCGCTCGAGCGGCAACGAGATGATCATCGCCCTGGAACCCGTGATCAGCGCCGTTCTCACTGGCCGGTCACACCAGCGCGGCGTACCGGATCGGCCGGACGACCGTGCCCTCGCAAGTCACGAGGAGACGGCCGCCGCCATCGCCGAGGGCGACGCCGTCGCCGCCGAGGCCCGCAGCCGTCACCTGGTCACGATGGTGCGCCAGGAGATCGACTGACTCCTCGAAGCCGAAGGGCCGGCGCCGTCGCGGCACCGGCCCCCAGGGGCATGTTGCGTCAGCCGGCGAGTTCCTCCGCCAACTCATTGACGCGCTTCACGAGGTCGGCGTTGGCCGCGAGGTCCGCGTCGAGCCAGCCGAGCACGTTGTCGACGGTCGAGGCGAGGTCCTCCCCCACCAGCGCGAGCACGGTGTCCGCCTGGGCGTCCTTCACCGGCGCGCCGTTGCCCCGCAGGTGCTGGATCCAGGCCGCGATCGCACGGAGCGGGCCGTCGGGCATGTTGCCCTCCGCCACCTCGGCGCGGAGCACCGGCAGGATCCGGACCGGGATCTTCTGGGAGCCGTCGGCGGCGATCTGGGCGAGCAGGTGCCGGATCCGCGGGTTCTCGAAGCGGTCGATGAGCTTGGCGCGGTAGTCGCCGGCGTCCACGGACAGGTTGCGCGCGGCGACGTCCCACCACTCGCTCACCCAGCCCCGGACCTCGGGGTCGTTGATGGCGACCGCCACCGTCTCGAAGCCCCTGATCGTGGCGGCGTAGGCCATGAGGGAGTGCGAGCCGTTGAGCATCCAGAGCTTGCGCTCCTCGAAGGGGGTGACGTCGTCGACGATCGTGACGCCCGCCTCCTCCCACGCCGGCCGGCCGGCGACGAAGTCTCCGGAGACGACCCACTCAGCGAACGGCTCGGTGGGAACCGGGGAGGCGTCCACATACCCGCACGCGGTCTCGACAGCGGCGCGCTCCTCGTCCGTGGTGGCGGGCGTGATGCGGTCCACCATGCAGGTGGCCCACGACACGTTCCCCTCCATCCACTCGGCGAGCGACTGGTCCACGGCCCTCGCGCCGTCGATCACAACGGTCGAGAACGCCTTCCCGTTCTCAGGCAGGTTGTCGCACGGCAGCACGGTGATGCCGCCGGCGACGCCGGCCGCACGCCGGGCGAGGAAGCCGGAGACCAGCTTGAGCGGCGTCGTCGTGCAAGCCGCACGCGGGTCGGCCTTGAGGGCCTCGATGTCCGCGGTCACGCGCCCGTT
>JBNJCY010000175.1:0-5265 GCA_051744325.1 Actinomycetota bacterium | reverse complement strand
TGATCGATGAGCTGCCGGTGTCGCGGGTGGAGGTGAACCCACGCCCCGGCGTGGACACGACGGCGTGACCGTACACCATCCCGGCGGTGCGGCAGCTTCTGGGGAGGAGGGCCTCGACCTGTCCCCGGCGACGTTGCTGGTGGGCCCCAATGGCTCCGGGAAGTCCACGGTCGTGGAGTCGATCGCGATGGCTTTCGGTCTCAGCGGCGAGGGCGGATCGATCCACGCGCGGCACACCACTCGGCCGAGCGAGTCCCCGCTATGGCAGGATCTGGTCCTCGCCCGGCATGGTGGGCCACGGTGGGGGTACTTCCTGCGGGCGGAATCCATGCACGGGCTGCTCACCTACCTTGAGCGCGACGCGGGTGGCACCGGTGAGCTGCACGCGCGCAGCCATGGCGAGTCCTTCATCGACGTGGTGCTGTCCCGCTTCAACTCCCCCGGCCTCTACCTGCTCGATGAACCGGAGTCCGCGCTGTCCTTCGATTCCAGCCTCGCGCTGCTCGCCCGCCTGCTCGACCTCTTGCGCGCAGGCGGCCGGCAGATGGTCGTGGCCACACACTCCCCGGTGCTGTCCGCCCTGCCCGGCGCCCCTGCCCGGCGCCGTGATCCTCGAGCTGGACGAGGACGGGTTCCACCGCACCGCGTGGGAGGACCTCCCGATGGTGGACCACTACCGGCGCTTCCTCGCCGGCCCGGAGCGGTACCTGCGCCACTTCTGAATGCCCTCTATGCAGCACCGCCCATCTCTGGCACGATCCCGAAGTGGACATCGAACTCCTCGACACAATCGGCGGCTTGCCCGTGCACCCGCTGGTGGTGCATTTGGTTGTCGTCCTGCTGCCTCTCTCCGCGCTGGGCCTGATCGCACTCGTCGTGTTCCCGCGGTGGCGGGGCACGTTCGGCTGGCTGACCATGGGCGGGCTCACCGCGGGTGCACTCGCCGCGGTGGCGGCGGCGTCCTCCGGGGAGGCACTCGCGGATCGGGTGGGCGAGCCGGAGCGGCACGCCGAGCTCGGTGAGACGTTGGAGATCGTTGCCCTTGCCCTGCTCGCAGCCGGATGGATCTGGTTCCTGCTGGAGCGGCGGAACGCCGTGCGGGGCGGCGGTACACCCCGCATGCTCGGTTCAGGCCTTCAGCTCGTCGCCAGTCTCGCGGTCCTCGCGCTCGCGATCGGTGCGCTCGCCCTGACGGTGCTGGTCGGCCATTCCGGCGCCCAGGCGGTCTGGGAGGGGCGGGTCGGCTCCACCTCCGTGGACGCCGAGGAGGACGAGGACTGGTGACCTCGCCCCGGCGAGCGCGACGTTCGTGCTCGGCCCGCTCGGCTGAGACGCCTCAGGGCGTCGCGATGCCGGTGCGGTAGGCCGTCACCACCGCCTGGACCCGGTCGCGGGCCCCGAGCTTGCCGAGGATCCGGCCCACATGGGTCTTGACCGTGGCCTCGGAGAGGAACAGCCCGGCCGCGATCTCCTGGTTCGAGTCCCCACGCGCGATCAGCGCGAGCACCTCCCGCTCCCGCGGGGTCAGCGACTCCACCGCGGCGACCTCCCGAGCATCCACGTGGTTCCGCTGCCGCAAGGTGGGCGCGAGGTGGTCCAGCAGCCGCCGGGTGGTGGAGGGCGCGATGACCGCGTCGCCGCGGTGGACGGTCCGGATCGCCGCGAGCAGCTCCTCCGGTGGGGCGTCCTTGAGCAGGAACCCGGATGCCCCTGCCTCGATCGCATGCAGCGCGTACTCGTCGAGGTCGAAGGTGGTCAGCACGACGACGCGCGACCTTCCCCCCTCCCTCCCGGCCAGCAGACGGCGGGTGGCCTCGATCCCGTCCATCTGCGGCATCCGGATGTCCATCAGCACCACGTCCGCGCCGCGCACGGCGGGGGAGGCCACCGCCTCCGTGCCGCTGCCGGCCTCGGCCACCACCACCAGGTCGGGTTGCGAGTTGATGAGCATGGCCAGTCCCGAGCGCACCAGGTGCTGGTCGTCCACGACGGCGACGGCGATGCGTGCGTCGGTGGTCACGGCGACGGGCGGCGGGGTGGCGGGCGGTGGGGCGGCGGGCGGTGGGGCGGGCGGCGTCGTCGACATCAGGTCTCCACGTAGGGCAGGGTGGCGCGGACACGGAAGCCGCCGCCCACGACCGGCCTGGCCTCCACGGTGCCGCCGAACAGTTCCACCCGCTCGCGCAGGCCAAGCAGGCCCTGGCCGGAACCCCGGGTGGCGGGAGAGGCGGCGGCGCCCCGACCGTCGTCGACGGCGTCCACGGTCAGTCCGGTCGCGGACCACTCGAGCGCCACGCGGGCGCGCACGTCCGGGCCGCCGTGGCGGGCGGTGTTGGTGAGGGCCTCCTGGACCACGCGGTAGGCGGCGAGTTCCGCGCCGGCGGGCAGCGACCGGCGCGGGGTCCCGGTGACCGCAACCTCCACGGCAAGACCGGTGAGGCGCATGGTGTCGAGGAGGTCGGGAAGGTCCATCAGGCCCGGCTGAGGCCCCAGATCGGCGTCGCCCGGCCCACGCAGCACCCCGAGCAGCCGGCGCATCTCGGCCAGCGCCCCGCGTCCGGTGTCCGCGATGGTCCCCAACGCGTCGACGGCGGCGCCCGGGTTGGCGGCGCCGGCGTACCGGCCGCCATCGGCCTGGGTGATCATGACCTGGAGGGAGTGGGCGACGATGTCGTGCATCTCGCGGGCGATGCGGTTGCGCTCGTCCGCGGCGGCGAGCTCCCGCTCCTGGATGGCCTCCACCTCGAGTTGGCGGGCGCGGTCCGTGAGGGCGCGCAGGGCCAGGGCCCGGGAGCGGACGACGTCACCGAACGCCCACGCAGCCACGACAACGCCCGCGGAGACGGTGGCCATGATGATCCCGATGGGGACGTTCGCCGAGCCCAGGTCCAGGGCGGCGCCAGCCATGAACGCGTTCTTCACCCCGTTGGCGATCGCTCCGGCGACGGCGAGGGCCAGTCCTCCCAGCGACGCCCACCGGGGGGCGCGGGCGGCCAGTGTGTAGACCGTGACGGGCACGGCGACGAACCCGAACGAGAGCTCCGGTCCCACCACGAGGTGCAGGAGGGCCGCCCCGACCACCAGGCCCGCGGAGAGCAGCGTGCGCCAGCGCCGGATCGCGAGCGGGGCCAGCAGGAGGACGTTGAGGATGGCCTCGGTGGCGGACACGGCCGGCGCGAGGGTGACGACCGCAAAGAGTGTGAGCAGCGCCGTCGCGAGCGCGTCGGTGAGCACCGGGTGGGCGCGGAAGAAGGCGTCGAGGTACCGCAGCGGGTTGAGGGAGCCGTCCGTCATGCCAGCCCCACGACCGCGAGCAACGCGATCAGGACTATCGAGACGAGCGTGGACAGCGTCAGCACGCTTGAGACGAACGCGGGATTGCCCTTGTGGTACACCGGGATCACGAACGGCGCCGGCAGCACGAACAGCATGATCGCGGCGCGGGAATGCCACTCCGAGAAGCCCAGCGCCGGCACCACCAGGAGCGCGAACACCAGCCCCAACCCGAGCCCCACCGCGGTGCGCAGCCCCACCACCTTCGCGATCGCGGGGTCACGCGGCACGCCAGCGGCGAGGGACGCCCCGATCACGAGGCACACCAACGGGGTGGTGAGCCCACCGACGGTGTCGAAGATGGCCGCCGCGAACCCCTCCGGTCCCGCAAGCCCCGTCGCGAAGCCGGGGGCCACCAGCGAGATCGCCAGACCCCCGAAGATTGCCCACAGCACCTTCGACGCCGCTACGTCCCGCCACGGGAACGTGATCGACGACGCCGCGTGGCCCCCGTCCGGCGACCCGCCCCCGCCGGCGCTCACACCTGCCACCCCACCGGCTCCCCCGAGCGATGCCCTCGCCAGGTCACGCACGCGGGCCTGCTCGAGGATGCTCATCTGGATGAGGAGGGCGGTGAAGACGTACACGACCTGCCCGAGGTCGAGGGCGGCGAACGCGGACAGCCGATCGGCGCCGTGCAGGGCCACGAAGAAGGCGTAGCCGAGCATCCCCGCCTCGAAGCCCTGGAACAGGAGCCGGGTCTCGGGCGCGGGCAGGCGCAGCGCACGGGTGAGCATCGCCCCGATCCCGCCCATGACCGCGCAGGAGGCGAACACCGCGAACGAGAGAACGGCGTTGCGGCCGTCGGGCTCCAACTGCAGGAAGGCGCGGAACAGCAACAACGGGAGGGTGACGTTGGTGATGAGGACCTTCAGCCCGTCGACGGCATGGCCCCCCAACCAGCCCCGGCGCGCCATGACCAGGCCCGCCATCACGAGCACCGCGATGGCGACCAGCGACCCTGCCGCTTCCAGCACGTGGACTCCTCAGCGCTTCCGCGGGCGCAACTGGACGTTCGGGAGAGCCGGGGCGTGCAGGGGCGGCCCGTCGTAGCCGGAGACGCGGCCGAAGCGCGCGACGCCGTCCGGATCGCCGGCGATCGCGGCCTGCCACTGCTCCCGGGCCTCCACCACCTCGTCGTGGGTGCGCCCGATGAGGTTCCACCACATGATGATCTGCTCCTCGAATGGCTCCCCGCCGATGAACACCGCGCGGGCCGGCTCCGCGCCCGCCTCCAGCACGATCTCGGTGCAGCCGGGCGCGAGGTAGGCGAGCCAGGCCGGCTCCAGCGCCGTCCCGGCCACAGTCAGCGCGCCGGAGTCCAGGAGTACGCCGTGCTCGAAGGCCGGATCCACCGGGAGGTGCACGGTGGTGCCGGCGGGGATGTCGAGCTGGGCGGCCACGAGCGGGGTATCCGCACGTGCCGGGGACGTCACGCCCCCGAGGGTCCCCATGAACACCTGGATGCGGGCGCCGTCGACGTCGAACGCCGGCACGTCCGCCACGTGCTCGAACGCCCGATCGCCGTTGCGGGTGGCGTCCGGCAGTGCGGTCCAGAGCTGGACGCCGTGCAGGCGCCGCTGGCCCGGGAAGCGGGCGAGGGTGCCCTCCTCGGAGTGGCAGATCCCCCGCCCGGCGGTCATCAGGTTGAGCTGGCCGGGCCGGATCGCCTGCTCGGAACCGAGGGCGTCGAGGTGCAGCACCTCGCCCTCGAACAGCCAGGTGACGGTCTGCAGGCCGGTGTGCGGGTGGGGGGCGACGTCCATCCCACCGGTCTCCGGGATGTCGTCGGGACCGTAGTGGTCGGCGAAGCAGAACGCCCCGATGAAGGACCGTTGCCGCGACGGCAGGGTCCGCCGCACCGTCATGGCACGTGGCCCGCCGAGGGGGACGTCCCGCGGCGGGATGAGTTCCACGGGCACCTCCGGCCCG
>JBNJCY010000174.1:0-5267 GCA_051744325.1 Actinomycetota bacterium | reverse complement strand
GGCAGGTCAAGACTGCGGGCGCACTTGGGGACGGGACGCGGCCGAACCCTGACCACCCCGCGCAGTCACACCGAAATGAGCCGGCCCGGCGCTCCCCCTCGGCGAAGAAAGGTGAGCGCCGGACCGGCGGCTTGTGCGTAGAACCTTGTGGTGGGCAGAACCAGTGGTGCGTAGAACCTGTGGTGGGTAGAACCAGTGGCGGGCAGAACCAGTGGCGGGTAGAACCAGTGGTGCGTGGAACCAGTGGTGCCTCGAGGCACGGATCCCGCAGGCACCCCACCCACAGGACACCCCCCACCCGACAGAAACCACCCGGGCGGGGCGTACCGAGAAGCTACTTGCCTGGGCGGACCTGGAGGTTCACGTCGGCGTCGACATCGTCGTGCAGGCGCACCGACACGGTGTAGTCCCCGACGGACTTGATCGGATTGCCCATGCGGACGCGACGGCGGTCCACCTGGACTCCGTTCTCGGCGAGGACGCCAGCGATCTCGGCCGCCGTGACAGCACCGAAGAGGCGCCCGGTGTCACCGGCGCGCATGCGCAGTACGAAGGTCTCAGACTGGATGCGGTCACGCAGGGCGCGAGCCTGGTCGATGGAGGCGATCTCGCGAGCCTGCCGCGCCGCCTTCATCTGCTCGATCTGGCGCGCGGCGCCCTTGGTCCATGCGGTGGCGAAACCGCGGGGCAGGAGGTAGTTGCGGCCGTAACCGTCCTTGACCTCCACGACTTCCCCCGCGGTGCCCAGTCCGGGGACCTCCTGGGTGAGGATCAGCTTCATGTGTCATCTCCTCCGGGTCAGCGAGCGGAGCTCGAGTAGGGCAGCAGCGCCATCTCGCGGGCGTTCTTCACGGCCTTGGCGATGATGCGCTGGTCCTGGGTGGATGCACCTGTCACACGGCGGGCGCGGATCTTGCCGCGGTCCGAGATGAACTTCCTGAGGGTGGAGGGGTCCTTGTAGTCCACGGACACCGGCACCTTCAGGGGTGCGACCTTCTTGATGGGCTTGCGAAGTTGTGGCCTCGCCATTGTCATTCTCCTCTTTCACTGCCGGGTCCCCCCGGCACTCACTGCCGGGTCCCCCCGGCCACACAACGTTTCTGGGGTGCCGCGCGGCCCGCGGCGATTGCGGCCCGCGGCGATTGCGGCTCGCGCCGCCGATGCAGCTCACGCCGCCATTGCGACTCACGCCGCCGAATGCTCAGAAGGGCGGTTCGTCGTTGAAGTTGGTCCCACCACCGGTGGCCCATGGGTCGTCGGCGGAGCCGCCACCCGGCGCGTTGCGGTCAGCGCCACCGTGGCCACCGCCGCCGTAACCGGACCCACCCTGGGATCCGCCGCCGTAGCCGCCCTGGCCACCACCGCCCTGGCCACCCTGGCCACCGCCGTAGCCGCCCTGGCCACCACCGCCCTGGCCACCCTGGCCACCGCCGAAGCCGCCGCCACCACCGCCGCCACGCTGGCTGCGTGCCACCTTGGCCGTGGCGTAGCGGAGCGAGGGGCCGACCTCGTCCACCTGCATCTCGACCACGGTGCGCTTCTCGCCCTCACGCGTCTCGAACGATCGCTGCACGAGCCGGCCCTGGACGATGACGCGTGTGCCCTTCGTCAGGGATTCCGCGACGTTCTCAGCGGCTTCCCGCCAGATCGAGCAGCGGAGGAACAGGGTGTCCCCGTCCTTCCACTCGCTGGTCTGCCGGTCGAAGGTCCGGGGAGTCGAGGCAACCGTGAAGGATGCCACGGCCGCACCGGACGGCGTGAACCGGAGCTCGGGGTCGGCGGTCATGTTTCCCACGACCGTGATGACGGTTTCACCTGCCATGATGTTTCTCCGTTCCTCAGCTTGCGTCCGGGCGGCCCGGCTTGGCGTCGGTGCGCGGGCGGCGCGCCTCGGAGGCCGCGCGCTTGGCCTCTGCGGCGGCGCGCTTGGCCAACATCTTCGGGTCGGGGCGGAGCAGCTTGGTGCGCAGCACGGACTCGGACAGGCCGAGCTGACGATCCAGCTCCTTCGCCACGTCAGGCTCCGTCGTCATGTTCACCACGGCATAGACGCCCTCGGAGCGCTTCTTGATCTCGTAGGCAAGGCGGCGCTTGCCCCAGATGTCGACGTTCGCGATGGTGCCACCGGCGTCGGTCACGACTTTCAGGAACCTGTCCAGCGTCGGGGCGACGGCGCGGTCGTCCAGCTCGGGATCGAGGATCACCATCAGTTCATAGTCACGCATGCGTTAACCCACCTCCTCTGGTCTCAGCGGTCACGGTCGGTCCGTAACAGGAGGGTTGTGCGCTTCTCGGCCCCGGCAAACGCTTGGACGAGCGGCAGGGCCAAGGCGTCACTCTACCGGATGCCCCGCACCGGAGCGAATGTCACGCCTCATCCGGTGGGGGTGGGATGGGAACGACCTCCCCGCCGCCCCGGCCACCGCTGTTCCCGGGCGCGGTCGGCCCCTCCGTGGGCACCGGCTCCTCGGTCGGGTCCGGTCCCGGCTCCCGGGTCGGTTCCGGCGTCGGCTCCGGGGTGGGCGTCGGCGTCGGGGTGGGCGTCGGCGTCGGGGTGGGCGACGGCGTCGGGGTGGGCGACGGCGTCGGGGTGGGCGACGGCGTCGTCGGCTCCGGCGTCGGCGACGGCGTCCGGGTGGGGGGCTCGATGACGGGCTCCGGGAAGTCCTCGACCTCCACGCCCTCCATCGCGACCTTCATGTAGTCGGTCCACACCCGGGTCGGCCAGGTGCCGCCCGCGACGATGCCCACCCCACCGAAACCGGTGAGTTCCTCCTCCTCGCCGTTCGGCCCGACCTGGTACATGTTGACCACGGTCACCAATTGCGGCACGAACCCGGCGAACCAGGCGGAGCGGTACGCGTTGGAGGAGCCGGTCTTGCCGGCCGCGGGGCGGCCGATCTCGCTCGCGGTCTGCCCGGTACCGCCCTCCACCACCGCACGCAGGGCGTGGGTGGCGTTGGCGATCACCTCGGAGTCCACGACGCGGTCGCCCTCGGAGGAGCCCCTGTAGCGCACGTTGCCGTCGCGGTCGGTGACGGATTCCACCATGAAGGGGTCGTGGCGCACCCCGCCGGCGGCGATCGTGCCGAACGCCGTCGCGGTGTCGATGGCGTGCGGGCTGGCAGGCCCGAGCACGTTCGACGGCGTCGCCACCAGGCCCGGGGTGTCCTCCGGGATGCCCAGCCGGGTCGCCACGTCGACTGTGTTGTCCGGCCCGTACTCGACGTTCAGCTGCGCGTAAACGGTGTTGACGGATTCCTGGGTCGCCCGGAGCAGGTCGATGCGGCCCCGGTTCCGGGAGTCGAAGTTGCCGACCGGGAAGTCGTAGCCCTCGATCTCCATGGGTGAGTAGGACTCGTACTGGTCCAGCAGCGATGCGCCCCCCTCCAGCGCGGCAATCAGGGTGAAGGGCTTGAAGGTCGAGCCACCCTGCGCCCGGTCCTGGGTGACGGCGTTGCGCGACTGCGTCACGAAGTCCGGCCCGCCGTAGAGCGCCACGATCCGCCCGGTCTCCGGCTCGATGGAGACGAGTCCAACCCGGTTGTTCTCCGGACGGTCCTCGGGCAGATTGTCCACCGCAGCGACAGCGGCGTCCTGCCGCGGCTTCTCGATCGTCGTGACCACGGAGAGCCCGGCGGTGTTCAGCTCGCCCTCGTCGATGCCCGCGTCCTCGGCCAGTTCGGTCCGCACCATGTCGAGCAGGTAGCCGGTGGGCCCGGCGAACGTGTCCGCGCGGACGTAGTCGATCACCTCCGGGAAGTCCTGCGCGTCACGCTCCGCCTGGGTGATCCACTCGTCCTCGAGCATGAGGTCCAGGACGCGGTTCCAGCGTTGCTCGGCGGCCTCGGGAGACACGGCGGGGTCATAGTTCGAAGGCGAGGGGATGATGCCCGCGAGCAGGGCGGACTCGGCGATGGTCAGCTCGGAGGCCGGCTTGCCGAAGAAGTTCTGCGCCGCGACCTCGATGCCGTAGGCGCCACGACCGAAGTAGATCGTGTTCAGGTAGTTCCCGAGGATCTCGTCCTTGGTGGTCTGCCTGTCGATCTTGACCGCGAGGATCACCTCCCGGAACTTCCCGGTGTAGCTCGTGGTGGTGCCCACGTAGTACCGCTCCACGTACTGCTGGGTGATGGTCGAGCCGCCCTGGGTCGGCAGCCCACGCACGTTGTTCCACAGCGCGCGGACGACGCCACGCAGGTCGATACCGCGGTTCTCGAAGAAGGTCCGGTCCTCGGACGCGACGACGGCGTGCCCCACGTGCGGCGGCAGCGTCGCGAAGTCCACGGACCGGCGGTCGAACTCGGCGTACGAGCCCATGAGGGTCTCACCGTCGGCGTAGTAGACGTTCGTGGTCTCGGCCTGGGAGAAGTCGTCGGGCTCCGGGATGGCGATCGACTGGTACGCCGCGAACAGCAGCCCGGCGCCCACCGCGGCGAGCACGAGGAACGAGCCGAGTACCACGCGCCAGCTCGGGAGCCACCGCATGACGGGGCCCTTGCCGCGCCTCGGGTAGCCACCCTTCGCGGGGTGCGCGGTGCGGCGGCTTCCGCCCGACGACGTCGCGTGGGCGGGCGCCGTCGACCTCAGCGACTCCCGCCTGGGTGGGGTGTTTGACGAATCTTGACGTGCCACGGGCTCCCGCTCTCCTCATGGTGGGGGCACCACCGAATGGTCCCTGCCGGGACGCAACTCCTCCAAGTATGGAAGCCTCGGAGCTGTTTGTGGTCGTTCAGGGACGGATCTCACACCGGAAATGCACCAGCCACGAGGCTTTGTCCTGTCAAAGATGGCCTCCCGTCGACGGGTGGCTATGATCGTTGGGGTTACCCTTTTCGGGATTCAACTGGCGATCCCACCACTCTAGGAGCATCACAATGAGCTCAATCCGCGTTGCCATCGTGGGTGTCGGCAACTGCGCCTCGTCCCTGGTACAGGGCATTCACTACTACAGGGACGCGGACCCCACCACCACGGTCCCCGGCCTGATGCACGTCGTCTTCGGTAACTACCACGTCCGTGACATCGACATCGTGGTCGCGCTGGACGTGGACTCCGAGAAGGTCGGCCTCGACCTCTCCGAGGCGATCGGGGCCTCGCAGAACTGCACCATCAAGTTCTGCGACGTCCCCCGCACCGGCGTGGTCGTGCAGCGCGGCGTGACACTCGACGGCCTCGGCAAGTACTACCGGGAGATGGTCGTGGAGTCGGCGGCGGAACCTGTCGACGTGGTCCAGACGCTCAAGGACAACGGGATCGATGTCGTC
>JBNJCY010000173.1:0-5301 GCA_051744325.1 Actinomycetota bacterium | reverse complement strand
GGCCTCGACCCGTTGCCGCACCTCGCCGTCGTCGATGCGCAGCGGGCGATGCTCGCCCTGCGCGAACGCCCGGACGGGCGATTCGGCTGAGCTCTCGCGTAGGGTGGGCACATGGCTGATCCCGCACGTGCGCGCAAGCTCGCCGACCGAATCCAGCAGATCGTCGCCCTCATGCTCGAGTCGCGGATCAAGGACCCGCGCCTCGGCTTCGTGACCGTGACGGATGCCCGGGTGGCCGGTGACCTGCAGCACGCGACCGTCTTCTACACGGTCTACGGCACCGACGAGGAGCGGGCGAGCACCGCGGCAGCCCTCGCATCCGCCAAGGGCCTGATCCGGTCGGAGGTGGGCAAGCAGACCGGCCTGCGTCTCACGCCCACCCTCGAGTTCGTCCCCGACTCCGTGCCCGAGTCCGCCGCGGCCATCGAGGAACGACTTCGCGAGGCTGCCGCCAAGGACGCCGCGGTCGCCGAGCTCGCCGCGAACGCCACCCACGCCGGGGACGCCGACCCCTACCGGAAACCCGCCGACGAGGAATGACTGACGGCCTCGTGCTCGTCGACAAGCCCGCCGGCCTCACCTCGCACGACGTCGTCGCACGGCTCCGCCGCCACTGCCGCACCCGCAAG
The DNA here is from genome assembly GCA_051744325.1 of Actinomycetota bacterium. GTDB lineage: Bacteria > Actinomycetota > Actinomycetes > Actinomycetales > Actinomycetaceae > UBA1383. The sequence goes on along the minus strand of JBNJCY010000173.1, from coordinate 4,672 downwards.
GTGGGTCACGCGGGCACGCTCGACCCGATGGCAACCGGGTTGCTCGTCGTCGGGGTGGGCCGCGCCACCCGGCTGCTGACCCACCTCGTCGGCGCCCGCAAGACCTATCTCGCGACGGTCCGCCTCGGACAGGCGACGCTCACCGACGACGCCGAGGGCGAGGTCACCGCCCGGGCGGGGGTGCATGACGGACTGCCCCTGCTGGACGAGGGGCTGGCGGGCCTGCGCGGGGACATCCTCCAGGTGCCGTCCTCGGTCAGCGCGATCAAGGTCGGTGGCCAACGGTCCTACGCACGCGTCCGGGCCGGCGAGGAGGTGCGCCTGCAAGCCAGACCGGTCTCCGTGCACCGGCTGGACGTGACCGGGCGCGAGGAGGCCGTCGCGGAGGACGGGACCGCCGTCGTCGACCTCGACATCATCGTGGAGTGCTCGTCGGGCACCTATGTGCGCGCCCTCGCGCGCGACCTGGGGGAGGCCCTCGGGGTCGGTGGTCACCTCACCGCGCTGCGGAGGACGACGGTGGGCCCCTTCGACGTCGGTCAGGCGCGCACGCTCGACGAGATCGCGGACCAGTCCGTGGACGGAGCCCCGCCGCTGATGACCATGACGGAGGCGGCCGTCCGCTGCTTTGCCACCCTCCAGCTCGACGACGCCGCGACGGCGGCGCTGCGGGTCGGCCGGCCGCTGGCCCCGGCACCGGGCGCGGGGCTGCACGCGGCACTCGCACCCGACGGCCACCTCGTGGGGTTGGTGCAGAACCGGGACGGGGAGGCACGCGCCGTACTCGTGGTGGACCCCGCCTAGTATCGTGCTTGGAGTCGTCAGGAGGAGCGAGATGAGTGGACGCGCGCGTGGTTCGGAGGGTGACCGGTAGTGCAGGTCTGGCACGGGCCGAAGGAGGTCCCCCCGCTCACCGGCTCGGTGGTCACGCTCGGAATGTTCGCCGGCATGCACCGCGGTCACCAGGCCGTGGTGGGCCGGACGCGGGAGTTGGCGCACCGCCTCGGCGTCCCCGCGGTCGCGATGACGTTCACCCCGCACCCACTCCTCGTTCACCACCCCGAGCGGTACCACGTCCAGCTCACCAGCCTCGGCCAGCGGCTCGGGGCGCTCGAGTCCTTCGGGATGGACGCCACGCTCCTCGTGACGTACACACTGCCCTTCTCGCGGCTCACCCCCGAGGAGTTCGTCCGCGAGTACTTCGTGGACCTGTTGCACGCCCGTGCCGTCGTTGTGGGCGAGGACGCCCGGTTCGGCGCCGGGAACTCCGGTGACGAGGAGACGTTGCGCGAACTGAGCAGCCGGTACGGCTTCGAGGCGGTGGTGCTCCGTGACCTCGTCGACCCGGAGACGGGCCGGCGGTGGTCCTCCACCTGGGTGCGGGAGGCCCTGGCGGACGGTGACGTGGCGACCGCCGCCCGCGTGCTCGGCAGGCCGCACCTCGTGCGCGGCGAGGTGGTCCATGGCGCCAAGCGGGGCAGGGAGCTCGGCTACCCGACGGCGAACCTCGACACCGACGACATCGGCGTGGTTCCCGCCGACGGCGTCTACGCGGGCTGGTTGACCGACGGCGGGATCCGGTATCCGGCGGCGATCTCCGTGGGCACCAACCCCACCTTCGACGGCGAGAGGAGGTCCGTGGAGGCCCACGTGCTCGGGCGCCACGACCTGGACCTCTACGACCACGTGGTCACCGTGGAGTTCACGCATTGGCTCCGTCCGATGCTCACCTTCGGGGGCATCGAGCCCCTCCTCGAGCAGATGGCTGCCGACGTGGAGCGGAGCGCGGACCTCCTCGGCGTCGCCCATCCGGCGCCGCCGCACCCCTGGACCCACAGCGCTGACCACGCGTGAGCGCGGTCACGCCGGTCCGCGAGGTTGACGTCTTGGAGCTGCTGGTAAGCTGAGGAAGCCGTTATACCGGCCACGGCCGAGTCATCGCCCGGGTGGACAGGCCCCGGCGCTCCGTGCAGCGAACCCACGAAGGAGAACACGTGCCCCTTGCACCTGACGTCAAGCAGAAGATCATCGCCGAGTACGCCACCCACGAGGGTGACACCGGTTCCCCCGAGGTCCAGATCGCGCTGCTCACCCAGCGCATCAAGGACCTCACCGAACACTTCAAGACCCACAAGCACGACCACCACTCCCGCCGGGGCCTGATGCTGCTGGTCGGCCAGCGCCGCCGCCTGCTCGGCTACCTCACGGACGTGGACATCGAGCGGTACCGCTCGCTGATCGAGCGCCTCGGCCTGCGCCGCTAGCGCCAACCGTGGCCAGTCCCAACGGGGCCGGCCACGCACACAACTTCAAACACCACCCAGCACCGCGACCACGGTCCGGTCCTCGGTAGTGGTTCCCGGAACGTCACGCGTCCGTGGGCTTCGATCGATGGCCGCCCGGCCGGCGCGGTCGAAGCAGAACGGAGGAACCCCATGGAGGGTCCCGAAATCAAGTTCGCCGAGGCGACCATGGACAATGGTCCCTTCGGCAGCCGCACGGTCCGGTTCGAGACAGGCCGCCTGGCCCGCCAGGCCGCCGGCTCGGCCACCGTCTATCTCGACGACGACACCATGCTGCTGTCCGCCACGACGGTGGGCAAGCACCCCAAGGAACAGTTCGACTTCTTCCCGCTGACGGTCGACGTCGAGGAGCGCCACTACGCGGCCGGCCGCATCCCCGGATCGTTCTTCCGGCGTGAGGGCCGCCCCACGACCGAGGCCATCCTCGCGTGCCGCCTCATCGACCGTCCCCTGCGCCCGGCCTTCGTCAAGGGGCTGCGCAACGAGGTCCAGATTGTCGAGACGATCCTCGCCATCAACCCCGACGACGCGTACGACGTGGTGGCCATCAACGCGGCGTCCATGTCCACCCAGATCTCGGGACTGCCCTTCTCCGGGCCGATCGGCGGTGTGCGCATAGCCCACATCGATGGTCAGTGGGTCGCCTTCCCGCGCTACTCCGAGTTGGAGCGCGCCGTCTTCTCGATGGTCGTGGCGGGGCGGATCGTGGGCGACGACGTCGCCGTCATGATGGTCGAGGCCGAGGCCACCGACAACGCCTGGAACCTCATCCAGGCTGGAGTCCAGGCACCCACCGAGGACGTCGTGGCGGGTGGCCTCGAGGCCGCCAAGCCCTTCATCCGCGCCCTCTGCGAGGCCCAGATGCAGCTCGCCGCCGACACGGCCAAGCCAACCGATGAGTTCCCGCTGTTCCCTGACTACCAGGGTGACGTGCTGGACGAGGTCGAGGCCCGCGTGCGCGACGACGTCGCCGAGGCGATCCGGATCGGCGACAAGCAGGCCCGCGAGAGCCGCCTCGAGGAGATCCGCCACTCAGTGCGGGCTGATCTCGCCGAGCGGTTCGAGGGCCGCGACAAGGAGGTCTCCGCCGCGGTGCGCGCCGTGATCAAGAAGATGGTGCGCTCTCGTGTGCTCACCGAGGGCAAGCGCATGGACGGGCGTGGACTGAAGGACATCCGAACGCTGTCCGCCGAGGTCGAGGTGCTGCCGCGTGTGCACGGCTCCGCTCTGTTCGAGCGGGGTGAGACCCAGATCATGGGTGTCACCACCCTGAACATGCTGCGGATGGAGCAGATGATCGACTCGCTCTCGCCCGTCACGCGGAAGCGCTACATGCACAACTACAACTTCCCGCCCTACTCGACCGGCGAGACCGGCCGCGTGGGCAGCCCGAAGCGCCGCGAGATCGGCCACGGGGCGCTCGCGGAGCGGGCCCTCATGCCGGTGCTGCCCACCCGCGAGGAGTTCCCCTACGCGATCCGCCAGGTGTCCGAGGCGCTCGGCTCCAACGGGTCGACGTCGATGGGCTCCGTCTGCGCCTCGACGCTCTCCCTCCTGAACGCGGGCGTGCCGCTGCGCGCCTCCGTGGCGGGCATCGCGATGGGCCTGATGAGCGACACCGTCGACGGCGAGACCCGGTACGCCGCCCTCACCGACATCCTCGGTGCCGAGGACGCCTACGGGGACATGGACTTCAAGGTGGCCGGCACCCGCGAGTTCGTCACCGCGATCCAGCTCGACACCAAGCTCGACGGCATCCCCGCGTCCGTCCTGGCCGCGGCGCTGACCCAGGCCCGCGAGGCGCGACTGTACATCCTCGACGTGATGAACGAGGCCATCGACTCCCCGGACGAGATGGCCCCGACCGCACCGCGCGTCATCACGGTCCAGGTCCCGATCGACAAGATCGGTGAGGTCATCGGGCCGAAGGGCAAGATGATCAACCAGATCCAGGAGGAGACCGGCGCGGACCTCACGATCGAGGACGACGGCACGGTCTACATCGGCGCCATCGACGGACCGTCCGCCGAGGCGGCCCGCGCCATGGTGAACGCGATCGCCAACCCGCAGATGCCCGAGGTGGGGGAGCGGTTCGTCGGCACCGTGGTCAAGACCACGACCTTCGGCGCCTTCGTCTCGCTCAGTCCCGGGAAGGACGGCCTGCTGCACATCTCACAGGTCCGTCGCCTCGTGGGCGGGAAGCGCGTGGAGAACGTCGAGGACGCACTCCCGGTGGGATCCAAGGTGGAGGTCGAACTCGCCGAGATCGACTCCCGCGGCAAGCTGTCACTGCAGGCCGTGGTCGACGGCGAGGCCGGACCGGCCGAACCGGTCGAGCGCGACGAGCGCCGTGGGGGCGACCGTGAGCG
>JBNJCY010000172.1:0-5381 GCA_051744325.1 Actinomycetota bacterium | reverse complement strand
GGAGTGGAAGCTGTGGGCCGGCCGATTCGCGCGCGAGACAAGTCCGACGGCCGCCTGACTTCGAATCCGCTCCAAGGCGATTCCGCATTGCCGGCACGCTCACTCGCCGCGAAGGAGTGTGTTGCGCCGCACGGTGTTGTGGCTACACTTATAGCCATGACAGTTGAAGGTTCGATGGCGCTGAAGGACGTGAAGAACCACCTCTCCGAAGTCGTGGATCAGGTGGAACGAGAGCATGACCGTGTCGTGATCACCAAGCACGGCCGGGCGGCGGCCGTCGTGCTCAGCGTCGACGACTTGGCCTCGTTGGAGGAGACGTTGGACATCGCGGGGCGGCCCACGCTGATCAAGCAGATCCGGGCCAGCCTGGCCGACCTCGCCGCCGGCGAGGCTGAGGTGCTGACCAAGGATGAGATCCTGCGATCGCTCGGCGAATGAGCGACGCGCCGATCCCGATCGCCTGGACGCCCACCGCAAGACGCGCTCTCAGCCAACTCCCCGAGAAGGCGGCCACCGCGGCGGTCGAGTTCATCTACGGCGCCCTGGCCGGCAATCCGGCGCGCGTGGGCAAGCCACTGCGTCACGAACTTGAGGGCCTGCACAGTGCCCGACGCGGCGACTTCCGCATCATCTACCGGGTCTCCGACGTCGTGACCATCGTCGCCATCGACCACCGCGCGGACATCTACCGAAGACGCTGACACCCCGGACTCTCCGACAGGTCGGGGCGCGGTCTCCCAGCTCTTGTACGTCCTCGGCGGGGGAACACGGCCACGCTGTCAGGTGCCGGAGGCCATGTAGGCGGCGAGGATGTAGTTGGGGTGGCGGTCGAGGTTCTTGCGGGCCCGGTAGCGCATGGTGGTCCTGGGATCGGCGTGGCGGGCGGCGATCTGGACGTCACGCAGGTCCACCCCGGCGTCCAGCATCGTGGTCACGAAGGTGTGCCGCAGCATGTGGGGGGTGCATCCGCGGTAACCGAACTCCGGCATCCTCGGCGAGGCGCTTCAGCCGGCGGGTGGCGGCGTGCCGGTCCATGCGGGTGCCCCGCACGGTGCGCAGGATCGGCCCGTCGGGACGGCCGGCGACGGCGCGTTCGATGGCCCGCTGGACAGCGGGTGGCAGTGGGGTCAGGACGACCTTGCCGCCCTTGCCTCGCACTCTCAGCACGCGGTGGCCGTGCTCTTCTCCGAGGTCGGTGATGTTCGCACCGCAGGCTTCGAACTGCAGGTGCGACAACCCCAGGGTGGGTGATTCGGGGCGGGACACTGGGACGGCGCACGTAGTCGGCCGGCGACTGCGCGATGACGTGGTCGATGACGCAGGTGCGGTAGAAGCCGGCCACGACCGACACCCGGCGGCTCACCGTCGAGGGCTGGAAGTGGCGCACCTCCTGCACCCAGCAGACGTACAACTCGATCTAGGCTCGATTCGCGCTCAAGGGTTCCACGCCGCGCTCGACGCACCACACCAGGAAGGCGCGAAGATCCGACTCGGTATGGACACGGGTCTGACCGCGATAGCGGGCCAAGTGAGCGGCAACCGCCCGCAGGAGAGGGTCGGTCGCACTGTCGATGAGAACCGGCAACAAGACAGGCGGAAGACTAGTCATGCACGATGCTGACCCGCACCCCACCGCCACACCAGCGGCATGACCGGACGTCGTTGCCGTAGGCGTTCGCACGCCTTGCTGGCCTTTCCGTGGGCGTGAGGCGGGACGCACAAGCGCTGCCAGTGCCAGGCGAGCGTCAGTCGGAGTCGTTGTCTGGCACCCATTCCAGGAGGTCGCCCGGTTGGCACTGGAGGACCTCGCACATGGCCTCCAGAGTCGTGAAGCGAACCGCCTTGGCGCGTCCGTTCTTCAGGACCGCCACATTCGCCGGCGTGATCCCCACACGGTCGGCGAACTCCCCGACTGACATCTTCCGCTTGGCCAGTTCGAGATCGATACGGACGACGATCGGCATCAGATCACCATCTCCATGTCCGCGCGCAGGGTGATCGCCTGGGCCAGCAGTGCTCGCATCGTCCAGGTGAGCAGTGCCAGGGCGACGCCGGTCATGACTCCACCCGCCAGGGCGAGCATCCACAACGGGGGCCCGGCCACCGTCTGCGACTGGTAGATGATGGTGGCCAGGCACACGACGCTGGCCCCGATGAAGGAAGCGATCAGACCGTCCACCCATCTGAACGCCGTGGACGTGAACACTCGCCCATCCTGGGTGAACCTCAGCAGCCGCAGCGTGCACACGATCGCGACCTGGACGCACAGCAGTCCCAGGATCGCGAGGGTCAGGATCGGCCACCGCATGTACGCCTCACCCGGCAGGTTTCTGGCCATCACTCCGGAGAGCCACGGCAGGAACACTGCCTGGACCACGACAATGACCAGCACGGCCCCGATCAGCAACAAGCGCAGCACGTTGACGACGATACGATGACCCATGCATCGAGTCTCGCTCTATATCTATCGAGTGTCAATCGGTTGGCGACCGACCTTGCGTGCACGTTGCGGCATATCAGGGCGTCACAGCCGAGAGCGTTGTGCGAGCGTCCAACCGTCACCGTTGGTGAGGCGCTCCACGTTCCCACCAGTCGTCGGGCGGTTCCTCAGCAAGAACACGCGCTGCGATTTCCGGTGATACGTAGTTGCAGAACTTCCACAACTCCTTCGCTGCCCGGGAGTACTGGTAGAGCACCTCGTCGACGCCGAAGGCGTCCAATTCGCCGGCGCGAAACCGATCGACAGCTTCGCCGACATGTGCAACGAGGACAGCCAGCTGCGCCTCCTGATAGGTCGCCACAGCGTTGCGTGCAGCCCGTCGCTCCGCCTTGCTCGGCACGACTTCAGCGTACTCCGGGTGACGCCGGAGACCATAACTCGCCTCGAGCGGCGTCAGCGAGCTCACCGGTCTTGCCGGACACTCGCGCTTTACTCCCGTCCGCGCAGCGGCGTGAGCGCGAGTTCTCTCGACGGGGTCGGGGACTCCTGACGGGACTGCTCAGTCCGAAGCGGTGTCCAACGGCTTCCTTCCGATGACGATGTCTTCCCGGTCTCCGCCGGCGACGGCGCGGAGCACAGCACCGATGAGCCTGTGCTCTCCTGCGATCGGTACCCAGGAGACGGTCACCGAATCGAAGCCGGCGGACTCGACCATACTTCGCGCGGTCGCCTCGCTGATCGCGGTGTACGTCCCCGCGATGCCACGAGAGCTGCGCGACTCCACCCCCTCAGGCAGCTGCTCCGCCGCGAAGGAGACCACGACCCGACCACCGGGTCGCAGAACCCGGAAGATCTCGGCCAGGACAGCCTGCGGATCAGGGAAGAACGGGAAGGCGTCGATGCACGTCACGGCCGTGAAACTCTCGTCCGGCCACGGCAGGCGCGCCGCGTCCGCCACGACGACCTCGGCCGTTCCTGCCCGGATCCGCTCGGCCAACCGCTCGCGGGCCAGCGCCACCTTCGCCGGTGCCAGGTCCACGCCCGAGACACGGCGGGCACCAGCGGCGTGGTTGACCAGGAACTCACCCCAACCACACGCCACGTCCAGGAGCTCGTCCTCAGGGCGAACGTCGAGCACCTGAGCGAAAGCTCGATAGGTCGGCCCATCCATCAGTGAGTTCATCCAGCTGCCGAGGCGGCCCGGGGCTGCGCCATGGGACAGCGCTTCCCGCGACTGCCTGGCCCCAGCTGATCGCGCCGCCCACAACGCCGCTCCAGCAGCCACGGCACCAAGACCCACGAGAGCAGCGCTCCTGCGCATGCCAACCCCCTCCTCACACCGGGCCCACCGGCCCACCGGCAAGAGCTCACACCCGGCCATCTCAAACCTACCGCCGGCAGTTGCCCCCGCGCCCGGGACCGATACATACAGGTGCGCCCCGACCCGCAACTGAGTCATGGAAGGGCAGCCACCGCACCGAGCCAGCGCCAACTGCATGCCGGGTTTGACGATGGGTCTTGAACAAGCCGACCGACACCGACCGACTCGCGACGCTACTGGGCGCGTCGAGTACGAGCTTGAGGGTGAAGTAAGGCTGTTGGTGATCGGTGCTGAGCGGCACGGTCGCCTCCTGGAACTCGTCGCAGTCCCGGCAGGCACGCCAAGGCGCATCGTTCATGCCGACCTGCTCCGCCCGAAGTTCTACGACTACCTGAAATGAGGTGACCACGATGATCAGCAAGACCACTCATGACACCACTTGGCTGGATCAACTCGAGCCGTCCGCCAACACCGCCCGCGACGCCGTGCACTTCCGCCGGATCCTGGCCGCCCGCCAACACATCGCTGACGCCGATGCTGAACTGCGCGAGGCAGTCAAGGCCGCCCGTGAAGCCGGCGACTCCTGGACCGTGATCGCCGCCGCCCTCGACACCACCCGCCAGGCCGCACAGCAGCGTTTCGGTACAGACTGATCACGCTGCCGGCACGAACGCTCGCCGGTCGCGGCAATTTAGGATGTTCAGCGGTCAGTTCTTCCGAGATACTTGGACAGACTGCTGTGGCCAGTAGCCGGTTCCGGGCCAGGCCCGGATCCGCGCCGTGGTGATCCGGGTCGAGACGTCGGGTGCGTAGGCTCGGAACGTGTTCGAGGTGTGGGAGGGACGGACGTGGACGAGTCAAGAGTCCGCGCGCTGTATGACCGGTGCTCCTCGATCCCTTGGTTCTGGGAGGTCGACGCATGGACCTGTCGGGCCACCGCACGCTCACCGTACCGGTCCCGGTTGATCGGACAACTCGGCCTGGAGACCGGGTCCAGCGTCTTGGACATGGCCTGTGGGACGGGGCTGAACTTCGACCTGTTGCAGCGGGCGGTCGGCGGCTCCGGACGGATCGTCGGGGTCGACAACTCGGCCAAGACCCTGGAGTTGGCCCGCCGCCGGGTGAGCCGACGGGGTTGGCGCAACGTCGAGTTGATCGAGTCCGATGCCGCCGACTACCGACCCGCGGAACGGTTCGATGCCGCGGTGTGCACGTTCGCTGTCGACATCATCCCGCGCTGGCGCGAGACGATCGCGATGATGGTCGATGCCGTTGGTCCTGGAGGTCGGGTGGGGTTCATCGGGTTCACCGAGAGGTCCCGCGAGGGCGTCGCTCTGGTCAACTGGGCGTGGCGGGTCGCTGCGCGCCTGTTCGGCGGCGAGCTTGACCGGCCGGTGCGGGCGGTGGTTCGCGCGGCCTGCAACGAGATCTCGTATGAGGAGGTCTTCGGCGGTTTCTACTACCTGTTGGTCGGCGCCGTAGCCGACGCCCCTGACGGGACCAGGTAGCCCGGGGAGGGATCCGTTGCGTCCTACCTGACCAATGGACCGCGTCGCAGCTATCAACTGAGCGCAGCGTTGGACACCTTCATCGACGAGAGTCATCCGCTCCACGTGCGGC
>JBNJCY010000171.1:0-5406 GCA_051744325.1 Actinomycetota bacterium | reverse complement strand
TGGAGATCGACGGCGGGGCCCACCCGATCGCGTGGCTCACCACGCACCGCTTCGTCCTGGCTCCTGGTCAGCACGTCGTCCGGATGTACTTCAAGCGGAACCAGTCCACCGGTGGCCACTCCACCACCACCGTCAGGACCGGACCAGCGGAGACGGTCCACGTGGCGGCGACCCTCACGGGCACGCAATTCTCCCTCGACGTCGCCCACTCAAGCACCCATCCCCTCGACGGACCACAGGCGGTTTGACCATGGAACTCCAGCTCCCCGATATCCTCGCCAACCTCGATCTGGAAATTGAGGATCCGGCCACCTGTCCCCCCGCCCGCTGGGGCATCATCGGTGCAGGCTTCATCGCCCGCCTGTTCCTGAACGACGCCCGCGACGCCACGGCCTGCGAAGTGACCGCGATCGCGTCCCGCTCACAGGAACGCGCGGACGCCTTCGCGCAGCAGAACGGGATCGCCCATGCCTACGGCAGCTACGAGGAACTCGTCGCCAGTGACGAGATCGACGTCGTCTACGTGGCCACGCCCCACTCGGAGCACCGCGACCACGCGATCATGGCCCTCGAGGCCGGCAAGCCCGTCCTCGTGGAGAAGGCGTTCGCCCGCAACGCCGCCGAGACGCGCGAGATCCTCGACGTCGCCCGTGCCAAGGGCCTGTTCGCCATGGAGGCGATGTGGTCCCGATTCCTGCCCCACATGGTCGTGGCCCGCGCGATGGTCCGATCCGGTGCGCTCGGCGACGTGGTGCAGGTCGTCGGCGACCACGGGCAGTCCCTGACGCACGTCGAGCGCATGCGGAACCCGGACCTCGCCGGCGGCGCACTGCTCGACCTCGGCGTCTACCCCATCTCCTTCATCCACTCGGTGCTCGGGAGCCCGGGGGAGATCCGGTCCCTGGGACACCACCTCGAGACCGGGGTGGACTCCTCGTCGGTCACCGCACTCATGTATCCCGGTGCCCTCGCGGTGGCGACGACCAACCTGAGCGCCCGGACGCCCACCCGGGCCTGGATCGGCGGGACCGAGGGCCGCATCGACTTCGATCCGGACTTCTACCGGCCCGGCGGCATCACGGTGTCCCTCGGCGACGACGAACAGGTCCGGTGGGAGATGGCACTCCCCGCCGGTGGCTTCCAGTTCGAGATTGCGGAGGTCGCCCGCTGCCTGGACGCCCAGGCCACCCAGTCGCCCACCCTGTCGTGGGAGGACACGATCGAGGTCATGGAGATCATGGACGAGGTACGCCGCCAGTTGGCGGTCCGCTACCCGGATGAGCCCTCCCTGCGGCCCCGCCACCCCGGGGGTGGACGCGGCTAGACTGGCCCGGTGGATCCCGCCCCCTCCGCCCGCGGCCTGTTCATCGCCCTCGAGGGCGGCGACGGCGCCGGCAAGTCCACGCAGCGCGACCTGCTCGGGCGGTGGCTGGAGGAGCAGGGGTTCGAGGTGCTGCTCACGCGAGAACCGGGTGGGACCGAACTGGGCCGGTATCTCCGCGAGGCGCTCCTGCACGGAGGCCATGTCGATCCCCGCACCGAGACCCTCCTTTTCGCCACCGACCGTGCCCACCACGTGGCCACGGTCGTCCGTCCCGGCCTCGAGCGCGGTGCGATGGTGGTGACCGACCGGTACCTCGACTCGTCGGTGGCCTATCAGGGCGCGGCCCGGGAGCTGGGCGTCGCGGAGGTGCGGGACCTGTCCCTCTGGGCGACCGAGGGCCTGCTGCCGGACCTCACCGTCCTCCTCGACCTCGACCCGGCGACGGCGTCACGGCGGAGGGCGGACGCCCCCGACCGGCTCGAGCGCGAGTCCGGGGAGTTCCACGAACGCGTGCGGGAGGTCTTCCTGCAGCTCGCCGCTGCCGCACCCGGCCGCTACCTCGTCCTCGACGCATCCCTCGGCCCGGACACGCTCCACCACGCCGTCGTCGAGCGCCTCCGTCCCCTGCTGGATGCCCGATGAGCGTCTGGTCCGCCCTCGTCGGGCAGGAGCACGTCGTCGCCACGCTCACACAGGCGGTCGCCGAGCCGCGTGCCATGACGCACGCCTGGCTGTTCACGGGCCCGCCCGGATCGGGCCGCTCGGTCGCCGCCCGTGCCTTCGCCGCCGCGCTCCAGTGCGAGGCGAGCCCGCCCGGGTGCGGGACGTGCAAGGCCTGCCGCATGGCCATGTCCGCCACCCACCCGGACATCACGAACGTCAGCACGGACAAGGTGGTCATCGACATCCGGGAAGTCCGGGAACTGGTGACGACCGCCGCCCGCTCGGCCTCCCAGGGCCGGTGGCGGATCGTGATCGTCGAGGACGCCGACCGGATGGTCGAGCGCACCTCGAACGTGCTCCTGAAGTCCATCGAGGAGCCTCCCGAGCACACCGTGTGGCTGCTGTGCGCGCCGTCGCCCGACGACGTGATCGTCACCATCCGCTCCCGCTGCCGGCACGTGAGCCTGCGGGTCCCGCCGCCCGACGCCGTCGCCCGCCTGCTCGTGGAGCGCGACGGGGTCGACCCGTCGGTGGCGTCCGTCGCCGCCCGGGCCGCCCAGTCCCACGTCGGGATGGCGCGCCGCCTCGCCACCGATCCGGACGCGCGGGAGCGTCGCCGCCGGCTCCTCGAGATGCCCACCTCGATACGGGGGGTGGGCGACGCCGTCCTGCAGGCCGCCGCCCTCGTCGAGGGCGCGACCGCGGAGGCGAAGGCCGCCGGGGCGCTGCGGGACGAGGAGGAGCGGGCCGAACTCCTGCGCACCCTCGGAGTGGGGGAGGGGCCGGTCCCGCCCGCCTACCGGGCCCAGCTCCGCCAGCTGGAGGAGCAGCAGAAGCGGCGCGCCACCCGGGCGCAGCGGGATTTCCTCGACCGCGCCATGGTGGATCTCCTCGCCTTCTACCGGGATGTGGTGTCCGTGCAGCTGGGCACGGAGGCCGAGCTCGTCAACGCCGACGTCGAGGACCGGGTCCGGGACCTCGCGGCCCGGTCCACCCCGGAGCAGACGCTCCGCCGGATGGACGCGATCGGCGAGTCACGCACCCGGCTGGCGGGGAACGTGGCGCCACTGCTCGCCGTCGAGGCGATGCTCATCGCTCTGCGCCCCCAGAGCTGACAGTGGGCGCGCACGGGTAACCTTGCCACGTGACCCCACGCCGCCTCGCCCTGCCCGCGCTCCTCGCCACATCGGCCCTCGTCCTGGCCGGCTGCGCCGACCCCGGGCCGCTCAAGACGCGGGAACCGGCCACCGCCCCGACCAGGACCACGGAACAGGCCGATCCGGCCGATCCGGCCGACGGCGCACCCCCGGAACTCTTGGCGTTCTACGCGCAGGAGCTCCAGTGGGGCGAATGCGGTCCCGATCTCGAGTGCACCGAGGTCGAGGTGCCCCTCGACTACGACGACCCTGCTGGGGAGACCATCCAGATCGCGGTGACTTCGATGGACACCGCCGGCGAGGGCTCGCCCGCACTGTTCCTCAACCCGGGTGGGCCCGGTGGCTCGGGGACCGCGATGCTGGAGTGGATCACGTTCTCGATCTCCGGCGCGGTCCTCGAGGAGTACAACCTCGTGGGCTTCGACCCGCGTGGCGTGAACCTCTCCACCGCCGTCGACTGCATCTCCGACGCGGAGCTGGACGAATGGCGCGCCGCGGACGTCGACACCTCCACATTGGAGGGACTCCAGGACTATTCCGCCGAGATGGAGGCGTTCGGCGACGATTGCGCCGCGAACACCGGGGAGCTTCTCGGCCATGTGGACACCGACAGCGTCGCCCGCGACCTCGACATCCTCCGGGCCGTGGTCGGCCGTTCCGAGACCCTCGACTACCTCGGCTATTCCTACGGCACCTTTCTCGGCGCCGTCTACGCTGATCTCTTCCCCGAGCGGGTCGGGCGGTTCGTCCTCGACGGCGCAGTCGACCCCGCCCTCTCCATCTCCGGGCTGGCGCTTGGCCAGGCCGCTGGCTTCGAGGCCTCGGTGCGCGCCTACATGGAGTACTGCCTCGGCTCCGAGGGTTGCCCCTTCACCGGGAGCGTCGACGACGGGCTCGCCCGCCTGCGCAGCCTCCTCGACCTCGTGCGGGTGACCCCCCTTCCGACCGGTGACCCGGATCGCCCGCTGACCTACCCGCTCGCCGTCTCCGGAATCGTCCTGCCCATGTACGAGGACGCCATCTGGCCGCAGCTCACCGCCGCGCTCGACGCCGCGATGAACAGCAACGACGGCTCCCAGTTGCTGTACTGGGCGGACTACGGCGCGGGACGGCTCGAGGATGGCAGCTACGACGACAACTCCAACGAGGCGTTCATGGCGATCAACTGCCTCGACTACCCGGTGGAGGGCACGCTCGAGGACTGGCGGGCCGATGCCGCGGAGATGGAGCGGATCTCGCCGACCCTCGGGGACGCACTTGCGTACACCGAGATCACCTGCGACGTGTGGCCGCACCGTTCCGAGCGCGTCCGGGAGGAGATCTCCGCGACGGGGTCGGCGCCCGTCCTCGTCGTCGGAACCACCGGCGACCCTGCCACGCCCTACGAGTGGTCCGTCGCGCTCGCGGAGCAGCTCGACGAGGGGCAACTGCTCACCTACGAGGGATTCGGTCACACCGCCTACGGTCGCTCGAACCAGTGCGTGAACGACGCGGTCGATGCCTACCTGCTCTCGGGGACCCTGCCCGAGGACGGGGCCACCTGCTGAGCGTTCCGTGCGGTTTGGTGCCGCCTCTCGGCGCCCGCTAGACTCGTTGGCAGCGCCGCCTTAGCTCAGTCGGCAGAGCGATTCACTCGTAATGAATAGGTCGAGGGTTCGATTCCCTCAGGCGGCTCCAACCGGCCAGGGCGCCGGACAACCAGCGGCACAGCGGGAGGTGGGATGGAAGCGGTCATCGCTCTCGTACCCACCGCCGGGGTCGCAGTGCTTTTCTACTTCGTCATTCGTGCCATCTTCCGCGCGGATCGTAACGAACGCAACGCCCTGAAGAAGCTGGATCAGCAATACGGGGATCACAATCCCGGCGCCTGATCGCGCGAAACACCCCAGAGTTGATCTGGCGCATAGGTGTCCGATGGTTTTATAGTGGGAACGCTCCACCAATTAACCACAGGAAGGGCATCCCCTATGGCAAACAAGGTCGTTGTCCAGCTCGTCGACGATATCGACGGCTCCCCCGCCACCGAAACAGTCACTTTCGGGCTGGACGGCGTGAATTACGAAATCGACCTCAACGACGAACACGCTGCGCAGTTGCGCGACGCGCTGACACCGTGGGTCGCGAAATCCCGCCGGACCGGTGGCCGCAAGTCCTCCAAGGGCATCGCCACGACCAAGTCCTCGTCCTCCGACGCGGCCAGGATCCGTGAATGGGCGCGCTCCACGGGCATCGAGGTCTCCGAGAGGGGACGCATTCCCGCGG
>JBNJCY010000170.1:0-5410 GCA_051744325.1 Actinomycetota bacterium | reverse complement strand
TCCTCGCCGCGGCGCGAGCGGCTAGCCAGTAGCCTCCTGGCCGGATTCCCGCCCGGCCTCCTCGCCCTGCTCAAGTCGTTCAATCAACTCGTCCAGTTGCCGGTTGAGGTCATCGATCCGGGCCTGGAGGTCCGAGATCGAGGACGCCGTTGCCTCGTCGAGGCCTTGCTTCGCGGCCTCGAGGTCCGCACGGGCGGCGGCGAGCGACTCCTCGGACCGCTCCACCTCCTGCAGGGCGGAGGCCGCCGCTCCCTCGAGTCCGTCCTGTGCGTAGGAGGCGCTGCTCTCGATCGCGGCCTGGGCCTCCGCGAGGGCCGTGTTGGCCGCATCCACCGCGTCTTCAAGGCTGGCGCGGGAATCGGAGTCCACGCCCTCGAGCTGCGAGCGCAGCTCCTCCACCGCCTCTCGGGCGGTCTGCGCCTCCGCGCGGGCATCCTCCACCTCGTCCGTGAGCCGGGCGAAGGCCTCAGCGGCCGCGGCCGACGCCTCGGCGAGCGCGGAGTCCAAGTCGTCCCCACTGGATGAACAGCCGGCGAGGAGCAGGCTGGCGGCCATGAGGCCTGCAGCGAAACGGGGGCTGAAGCGGTTCATCGACGTTCCTCTTCTCATGGACGTTCCCTGTCGATGGCTCAACTGTCCCCGGTGGACCGAGCCCGTGCAAGGTCCGGCGCTCCCCCGGACCGGGTGGTTCAGGGCTCCAGGGCTCCGGGTGGTTCAGGGCTCGCGGATGAGCGGCCACGGGTCGGCGGTCTCGAGGGCAGCGGCGAGCGCGAACAGCACCTCCTCCTGCCCGGGGCGCACCCCGCCCAGCATCACGCCGAAGGGCAGTACCACCCCGTCCACCTCGGCCCGGTGCAGCGGCAGCGAGATCGCAGGGGCCCCCGTCATGTTCCAGATGCTGGTCCATGGGGTGAAGCGCTTCTGCGCCTCGAAGTCCGCCGCCGGGTCCGGCAGTTCGAGCTCGTCCGGCGGCAGCGGCGGCTGCGCCAGCGTGGGGGTGAGGATCACGTCGAAGTCCGCCCACGCCGTCGCGATCCGCCGGCCGAGCTGCTGCATGGCCGCCAGCGCGCCGGCGTACTCCACGCCGGTGACGGCGCGCCCGATCTCGCGTTGCCAGCGGGTGAGCGGCCTCAGCAGGCCCTCGGCCTCCGGCGGCAGCGGCACCTGGGCCGCACCGGTGGTCCACAGCGGCATGAAGGCCATCCAGTCCTCGCCGGTCATCGGGCGCGGCGCCACCTCCACACCGTGGCCGAGCCCCTCCAGCAGCTGCACGGCACCCGCGACAGCGGCGAACGACTCCTGATGTACCGGGGCGTCGTCAGTGTTCAGCGGGTCGATGAGGACGCCCACGCGCAGCGGCCCCGTCCCCCCGCCACAAGCGTCCAGGAACGACGACGCCGGCGCCGCCACTCGGTGCACGTCCCCCGGCCGCGGGCGCGCGATCACGTCGAGGAGAGCGGCCGAATCGCGCACTGTGCGGGTGAGCACCCCGTCGGTCACCAGTCCGATGCCCTCGCTGCGGTGCGGGCCCGGCGAGACCCGGCCCCGCGAGGGCTTCATCCCGACCACCCCGCAACATGCGGCCGGGATACGAATGGAGCCGCCGCCGTCGGACCCGTGGGCGGCGGGGACCACGCCGGCGGCCACGGCGGCCGCTGCCCCGCCCGAGGAGCCGCCCGCCGTACGGGTGAGGTCCCACGGGGTGCGGGCCGGGGCGCCGGTGACGGGCTCGGTGTAGCAGGGCAGGCCGAACTCGGGGGTGGTGGTCTTGCCGACCATCACGGTGCCGGCCTCGCGCAGGAGGGTGACCACGCCGTCGTCGACGGGCGCCACGAAGCCACGCAGCGCTGCGGAGCCGGCCTCGAACGGCTGGCCCGCGACCATCGCGAGGTCCTTGATCGGGACGGGCACGCCGAGGAACGGGGCCGGGGGCGGGCCGTCGCGGCGGTGGCGGGTGAGAGCGTCGTCGGCCTCGGCGGCCTGGGCGGCGGCGAGCGCCGGCGTGGGGTGCGCGAACGCCCCTACAGCGGCTCCGACGGTCTCCATCCGGCGCTGGGTGTGCGCGAGGACCTCGGCGGCGGTGAGGTCACCGCGGCGCAGGGCGGCAGCGAGGTCGAGGGCGGAGAGCTCGTGCGGTTCGGCCATGGGGGAAGCCCACCACGCTTGGGCGGAGCGGGCAAGGGTACGCGTAGCCTTGGCGGCGATGCAGTGCCACCACTTCGATTCCGGCCGGTGCCGCTCGTGCACCCTCATGGGCGAGCCGTACCCGGCGCAACTCGCCGCGAAGCAGCGGCGGTGTGCCGCAGCGCTCGGCGAGGGCATCGATTGGCTCGCGCCCGCGGCCTCGCTCGAGGACGGCTTCCGCAACAAGGCGAAGATGGTGGTGGGCGGTTCTGTCGCGTCGCCCACGCTCGGCATCCTCGACGCTGCCGGCCACGATGCCGCGCCTGACGGTGGTCTCCGCGAACATCCACCCCGAGCACAAGGCAGTGCTCGAAGGTGCGGAGGAGGTGCCGCTCACCGAGGCCGAGACGCTCCCGCTCGAGGTGGGGGACGTGGTGCTGCACCTGCGGCCCCGGTCCTTCTTCCAGACCAACACGGCCATCGCGGCGGGGTTGTACCGCCAGGCGCGCACGTGGGTGGACGAGGCCGGGGCGGGGTCGGTTTGGGACCTGTACTGCGGGGGTCGGGGGTTCGCGTTGCACTGCGCGGCGCCGACGCGTGAGGTCACCGGCGTGGAGTCCAGCCCGGAGGCCGTGGCAAGCGCGCGACTGTCGGCGGCGGAGGCAGACCTGGAGGTGCGCTTCAAGGTCGGGGACGCGGCCAGGTGGGCGAGCGAGGCTGGGACGGTACCGGACGTCGTCGTCGTGAATCCGCCGCGGCGCGGCATCGGACCGGAGTTGGCGGGGTTGCTGGAGGCCTCTGGCGTGGGGACGGTGGTGTACTCGAGCTGCAACGTGGAGTCCCTGGCGCGGGATCTGGCGGCGATGCCGTCGCTGCGGCCGGTCCGCGCCCAGTTGTTCGACATGTTCCCCCAGACCACCCATCACGAGATGATGGCGCTGCTGCGGCGCGCCTGATCATTCGATGGCCCGGTCCCGGTGGAAGCGGCGCGGCACGGCGAGTTCACGCGAGCGATCCCACGGCCGGGACCAGCCCGCGACGTCCAGGACGTGGTCCACGAGGTGGGCGGTGAATCCCCAGATGAAGAGTTCGCCGAACACGAAGGCCGGGCCGCGGTAGCCGGCGGGGAGTGTGGCGGTGGCTCGGTTGGCGGGGTCGGTCAGTTCCGCGACGCCGATCCGGTGCACGTCCGCCACCTCGTCCAGGCCCACCGCCGCGATCGGGGCGCGGCCGTCCCACTGCGCGACGACGGCGGTCACCTGGAACCGCGAGACCGTCACGTGGGCCTCGGGGAGGGATCCGAGGACCACGACGGCGGAGGGCGGCAGGCCGATCTCCTCCTCCGCTTCTCGCAGCGCGGCGTCCACCGGGGTCTCGCCGGGCTCGAGCGCGCCGCCCGGCAGTGAGATCTGGCCCGGGTGGTGGCGCAGGGTGTGGGTGCGCTCGGTGAAGGTGATGTCCGGGCTGTCGGAGTCGCTGAGCATGAGGAGGACGGCGGCCGCGCGCGGACGGCGGGGGCCCGCAGGTCTGGACGGGTACGGCGTGCGCCCGAGGGAAGGGTCGAGGGAGCCTTGCAGGGAGGCGAGGTGCGGCCGGAGATGGGGTGCGGCGTCGTCGGGCATGGATGGCCACCTCCTCTCCGGACCGATCATCGCCACCGCGGGCGGCGGCCGCAATCGGGGGCAGCGCGCGGAGCGGCGGTGGACGGCGATGTCGGGTTGAATGGGCGGCATGAACGAGAACAAGACCGTGCCCACCGGCGCCTCGGTGGAGGAGTTCCTGGACGGAGTGGAGCCCGAGGTCCGGCGGAATGACGCCCGAGTGCTGCTGGAGATGTTCACGCGGCTGAGCGGGCGCACGCCGGAGATGTGGGGGCCGAGCATCGTCGGCTTCGGGCGCCGGCACCTGCGGTATGCGTCGGGGCGGGAACTGGACTGGTTCGATGTGGGGTTCTCGCCCCGGAAGGCCAACCTGTCCGTCCACATCACCGACGGCTTCGAGGGGTACGAGGACCTGCTGGCCCGGCTGGGGAAGCACCGGACGGCGGTGTCCTGCCTGTACATCACCCGGCTGGCCGCCGTGGACCTGAGTGTGCTCGAGGAACTGGTGGCGCAGTCGATCGCCCACGTTCGCGGGGAGCTGTCCACAGGATGAACAAAGTGCGTGCACTTTCGGGAGAAGAGGCGCATGCTTGATGTCAGCCGGCCGCTGCCGGGAGGACCGTCGGAAGGAGCTTCAATGGGGTTATCTGATCTCGTCGACAAGGGTAAGGACCTGCTGAACAGCGACAAGGCTGAACAGGTCAGTGACGACATCCTTGCGAAGGGCTCCGACTTCGCCTAGCAGAATACCGGCGGCAAGTACAGCGAGCAGATCGACCAGGCTGTTGCACACCTCGACAAGCAGGTCGGCAACCAGTAGACAACGTCCGCGCCCTTGCGCGAGCCGAACCGGCGTCCCACATCAACAGATGGGACGCCGGTTCCGCGTTTGGGGGATCAGACGCCGTGGGTCTCCGCCGACGGCCGGTCAGGCTCCGCGCCTGCGGGACTCCGCCGCCGTGGCCAGGTCCGCGAGGTCCTTCTCAAGGGATTTGCGCACCATGCGGAGTCCGAGCCGTCCCATCAGGCGTGAGAGTGCATTCTGCGGCTGGGTGGGCGTTCCGCCGAAGGTCGTGCTCAGCTCGGTGCGTGACTCCCCCACCGGCGTGAAGGTGAACGTGGAGACGTAGTGCGCGCCGTGGTTGTCCGCCTCCACGGTGTAGGCGTTCGGCCGGTCGGCGCGGGTGACCACCATCTCCTCGGTCGCATCACGGCCCATCATGGTCCGGGTCTCCCGCCACCGGGTCCCGACGCCGAAGGAGGGGCCGTCGTCGACGGAGGGGCCGCCGTCGAGCACCTCGACACGGACGATTCCGGACATCGTGCGGGGAACGTTCTCAAGGTCAGTGGCCACCGCCCACACAGCCTCGATCGGGGCGTCGACGGTGCGGGTGACGGTGAGGGCGGAGGTCATGGGCCTTGCTTCCTGTGGTCGGGGTGAGAAGTGGCCATTGTGCCGGGTGCCGCGGGTACGGAGCACGTCGAGGGCCCCCTCTTATGGCTCTTGTGACGCTTCCGTGGGTGGTTTCCGGCCGGGGGAGGATCCAAGTGGGGCGCCCCTCCCAACTGCGTACGCAGGATCGTGACGTCCCTCCCAACTGCGTACGCAGGATCGTGGCGTTCCTCCAACTGGGTACGCAGGATCGTGGCGCCCTCCCAACTGGGTACGCAGGATCGTGGCGTCC
>JBNJCY010000169.1:0-5415 GCA_051744325.1 Actinomycetota bacterium | reverse complement strand
CGACCCGGCCGCCGGGGAGCGCCTCGCGGCGGAGCTCGGGGTCCGGGTGGCCGCCTCGAACCAGGACGTCGTGGAGACCTGCGACTTCGTGGTGCTGGCGGTGAAGCCCCAGGTGCTCGGCGCGGTCCTCGGGGACCTGGTCGAGGCGTTTGCCGAGAACCGCCCGGTGGTGGTGTCGATCGCGGCCGGCCAGACGCTGGCGCGGCTGGAGGGCCTGCTGCCGCCCGGGCTCACCGTGATCCGGGTGATGCCGAACGTCAACGCGATGATCGGGGAGGGCATGGCCGCGGTGTGCGGGAACGCCCACGCCACCGAGGCCGACGTGGCCCGGGTCCTCGACATCTTCTCCTCCGTGGGGCAGGCCATCCAGCTGGCGGAGAAGGACTTCTCGATCTTCACCGCAGTCGCGGCCTCCGGCCCGGCGTTCGCGTTCACCTTCATCGACGCGCTCTCGCGCGCGGCGGTGCGGCACGGCATCCCGAAGGCCCTCGCGGTCCGGATCGCCGCCCAGACGGTGCTGGGGTCGGCCCGCCTCGTCCTGGAGCGGGCGGCGGACGGACTCACGCCCGCGGACCTCGCCGACATGGTCTCCTCCCCCGCCGGCACGACCATCGCGGGACTGGTCGCGGCGGAGGACGCCGGGTTCTCCCCCGCTGTCGTCCGGGCCGTGGACGCCACCGTTGCCCGGGACCGCGAGCTGGGCGCGCTGTAGGATCGTCCCGATCCCCCGCGCGCATCTGCGGGGAGCCCGGGCCGGTGCATTGGTCCTGATCGTCGCTCAGTGACAACCCCTGCCCGGGAGATCCCATGCACCGATTTGCCCACGCCGCCGCCGTGGCCGCCACCGCGACCGCCCTCGCTGCCTGCACCCCAGCCGGCGGTGCCGACACCACCGCCGTCACCGTCACGAGCTGCGGCACGACCGTGGCCGTGCCCGCCGACGCGCGCGCCGTCGTCGCGCTCAAGTCCTCTGCGGTCGAGACGGTCGTCGCGCTCGGCGGGGCCGCGCAGCTGATCGCCGTCGCCGCCCTCGACGGCGAGCTGCCCACCCACGTCACCGGGGTCGACGACGCCGCCTGGGACGTCACGCTGCCGGTCCTCTCCGAGGACGTGCCGTCCTTCGAGGCCGTCCTCGAGCTGGAGCCCGACGCCGTCCTCGCCGGCTGGGAGTCCAACCTCTCGGCGGAGGGCGCAGGGGCGCGCGAGGACTGGGCCGACCTCGGCGTGGCCACCTGGGTCTCGCCGTCGGCGTGCCGGGAGCCCGCCCAGCAGCCGGACCACCTCGGCTTCGATGACGTGTTCGCGGAGATCGAGGCGGTCGGGGTGATGCTGGGGCGCGAGGAGGAGGCCACCGCCGTCGTCACCGCCCAGCGCGCCGCCCTGGCGGACCTCGAGGACCGGGTATCGGGCCGCACGGACCGGCCACGGACGCTGTGGTGGTCCTCGGGCACGGACACGCCGTTCGTGGGGGGCGGCATCGGGGCGCCCCAGCTCATCATGGACACCGCGGGCCTCGCGAACGTCGCCGGCGACGTCGCGGACACGTGGGCCTCCCTGTCCTGGGAGGAGATCGCAGAGCGGGACCCGGAGGTCATCGTGCTCGTGGACTCGGCGTGGAACACGGCAGAGCACAAGAGTGCAGCCCTCACCGCGAACCCGGTGACCGCCGCGATGGACGCCGTCCGGGAGGAGCGCTACCTCGTCGTGCCGTTCCCGGCGACCCAGGCGGGCGTCCGCACCCTCGACGCCGTCATCACCCTGGCGGACCAGCTCACGGGGACGGCCGCCGTGCCGGGGGTGGCGCCCTGAGGACTGCCCGGCTCGCCGTCCCCGCCCTGCTCGTGGTGCTCGTCGTCGCGGTGGGCGCCGCGGTCGCCGTCGGCCCGGCGAGCGTGGGCATGGCGGACGTGTGGTCCTCGGCGTGGTCGCACCTCACCGGTGGCGGCCCCACGCTGAGCCGGGTCCAGGAGGCCATCGTCTGGCAGGGCCGGGCCCCGCGCGCCCTCACCGCCGTGGGGGTGGGCGCGGGCCTCGCCATGGCCGGCGTGGTCATGCAGGCCCTCACCCACAACCCGTTGGCGGACCCCTACCTCCTGGGCGTGTCCTCCGGCGCCTCCGTGGGAGCGGTGGCCGCGCTCCTCGCCGGGGTGACCGCGGCCTGGGCGCTGCCGCTGGCCGCGTTCGCCGGGGCGTTGGCCGCGCTGGCCACCACCCTGCTGCTGGCCGGGCGGGGGGCCTCCCCCGTGCGGATGATCCTCGCCGGCGTGGCGGTGGGGTACCTCGCCTCAGCGTTCGTCTCCCTGCTGGTCTTCCGCTCCTCCCGGGGAGACGCCTACCGGGAGATCCTGTCCTGGCTGCTCGGCTCGCTCGCCTCCTCGCGGTGGTGGGAGGCCGGCCTGGCGCTCACGGTGAGCGCGGTGGTCGGGGCGGTGGTGGTGGCCCGGTCCCGCACCTTCGACGCCCTCCTGCTCGGCGACGACGCCGCCGTGTCCCTCGGCGTGCCCGTCCGCCGGGAGAGGCCGTGGCTGATGGCGCTGGTGGCCGTCCTGACCGGGGCACTCGTGGCGGTCTCGGGGGCGATCGGGTTCATCGGGCTCGTCGTGCCCCACGCGGCGCGGATCCTCGTGGGATCCCGGCACCGCGCCCTCCTACCGGTGGCCGCCCTGGCCGGGGCGTTGTTCCTGCTGCTCGCGGACACCGCGGCCCGCACCGTCCTGGACCCCGTGGAGGTCCCCGTGGGGATCATCACGGCACTGGTCGGCGGTCCCGCCTTTGCCCTGCTGCTGCGGAGGGTGCCGTGAACCACATCAGCGTGCGGGATCTCGAGGTCCGCCTCGGCGGGCAGCGGATCCTGGCCGGCATCACCGCGGACTTCCCGGCAGGGCGGTTCAGCGCCGTGGCCGGGCCCAACGGCTCGGGGAAGTCCACGCTGCTGCGCACGCTCGTCGGGATCCACTCCCCGTCCGCGGGCAGCGTCACCCTCACGGAGGGTAGGGCGGCCCACTCGCTGCCTGCGATGCCCGCCCGGGAGCGCGCGCTTCGCCTGGCCCTGGTGGGGCAGGACGCACCCGTGCCGGCGGGGCTGGCGGTGCGCGACGTCGTCGCCCTCGGGCGCCTCCCGCACCGCCGGTGGTTCGAGGAGGTGGACGTCACGCCCCACCTGGAGCGGACGGGGGTGGCCCATCTCGCGGACCGGGCTGTCGCCACCCTCTCGGGCGGGGAACGCCAGCGGGTGCACCTGGCCCGCGCCCTGGCCCAGGAGCCCTCGTGGCTGATCCTGGACGAACCCACCAACCACCTCGACCTGGCCGCCCAGCGGGACGTCCTCGGCATCGCCACCGAGCTCGCGGCGGAGGGGATCGGGGTGGTGGCCGCGCTCCACGACCTCAACCACGTGCTGGCACACGCCGACTCGGTCCTCGTGCTGGCGGACGGCGCCGTGCACAGCGCCGGCCCACCCGGGACCGTGCTGCGGCCTGAACTGGTGCGGGCGGTGTGGGCGGCGGACGTCGAGTCGGTCGCCACCTCGCGCGGGCCTCGGCTGCTCTGAGGAGTCACGAGCCCTGGCGGAACATGTCCTCCTCGGCGGGCCGGACGAGGGAGCGGGCGCCGGGACCGTCGTCGTCGGTGACGAGGCGAGCGGCACCGCGCACCACCG
This sequence comes from Actinomycetota bacterium, assembly GCA_051744325.1. Taxonomy (GTDB): domain Bacteria; phylum Actinomycetota; class Actinomycetes; order Actinomycetales; family Actinomycetaceae; genus UBA1383. The sequence continues at coordinate 1,757 of JBNJCY010000169.1, read as the reverse complement.
CCACGGGCAGCCCGGCGACCTTGCCCTTGACGAGCTCGGCCGCTGCTGCCAGCTCATCGGCGCCCGCCATCACGGTGGAGGTGAGGCGGGTGCCATAGCCGTCGACGCCGCCGCGCAGGTCCTCCAGCACGGCCACACCAGCGGCGCCGATCGCGATGTCCGCCACGCCGCGGCGCCAGGGCCGGCCGGACGTGTCCGTGACGAGCACGCCGGGCTTCACCCCGAAGCGGGCGTGCAGGCCACGGCGGATGCGCCGGGCCGAGTCATCCGGGTCCTCCGGCAGCAGCAGGACCGTACCGGGCGGGGTGTTCGAGGCGTCCACGCCCGCGGCTGCCATGACGAGCCCCAGCGGGTTCTCGACGATCCGTAGCACGCTGCCGTCCTCCCGCTCCCGGCGCGCCACCTCGCGCACGGTCTGGGAGGTGATCGCGTCCTCGCGGTCGCGCGCGGCGATCATGCGGCCCTCCGCCTTCGAGACGATCTTCGAGGAGACCACGACGACGTCGCCCGCGGCCAGCCCTGCGCTCCCGTCCGGCCACCCGAGGGAGACGAGGGCCGGGGCGATGACCGCGGCGACGTCGTCGCCCCGCGTGAGCACGGGGATGCCCGGCGGGGCCTGGACGAGGAGCATCAGGCCACGAGCTTCGGGAGGACCTCAGCGCCGAAGACCTCGATCCACTCGGCCTGGTCCCGCCCCACGTTGTGGAGGTAGATGGCGTCGAAGCCGAGGTCGGCGTAGCGCTGGAGGGACTTCCGGTGGACGTCCGGGTCCGAGGAGATCACCAGGCGGCCCTCGAAGTCCTCCGGTCGCACCATGCGCGCCATCTGGGCGAGCTCGAAGGGCGAGCGGATGTCCGCCTTGGGGAACTTCATGCCGCCATTGGGCCACTGGTCCAGCGCGTTGGCGAGCGCCTCCTCGTCCGTGGGTGCCCATGACAGATGCACCTGCAGGAATCGGGGCATGCTGGAGGGGTCCTTGCCGGCCTCGCGGGCACCGGCGTCGAAGCGGTTGAAGAGTCCGTCGATCTTCTCGATCGGGGCTCCCACGGTGATGAGGCCGTCGGCGTGGACCCCGGCGCGCCGAGCGGTCACCGGCCCGCCCGTGGCCACGTAGATGGGAGGCGGGGTCGCCGGCATGGTCCACAGCCGGGTGGACTCCAGCTTGTAGTACGTGCCGGTGTGCTTCACGTCCTTGCCGGCCAGCGAGCCGGAGAAGAGCTTGGTGATGATCTCGATGGCCTCGAACATCCGGTTGATGCGCTCCGGGGCCTCCGGCCAGTACTGGCCCACGATGTGCTCGTTCAGCGCCTCGCCCGAACCGAGCCCGAGCCAGTGCCGCCCGGGGAACATGGCCTCCAGGGTGGCGGAGGCCTGCGCCACCATGGCCGGATGCCACCGGAACGTGGGGGCGGTGACACCGGGGCCGAGGTCACCTGACGTGGCCATCCCGAGCGCGGAGAGCACATTCCACACGAAGGCGCTCTGCCCCTGGGCGGGGACCCATGGTTGGAAGTGGTCCGCCGCCATGACGCCCGAGAACCCGTGCCGTTCCGCGAGCGCGGCGTACTCGATGATCTCGGTGGGGTGGAACTGTTCCAGGGCGGCGGCGTATCCAATGCGCATGGTTTCATTCTCCCTCGGAAGTAGTGCCTCATGCACCCGCGTGACCCCTCGCCCGCGTGACCCCTCGCCCGCGTGACCCCTCGCCCGCGTGACCCCTCGCCCGCGTGACCCCTCGCCCGCGTGACCCCTCGCCC
>JBNJCY010000168.1:0-5448 GCA_051744325.1 Actinomycetota bacterium | reverse complement strand
CGGCAGTTCCGCGAGCACCTGGCTCCCGGCGGTCTCCCCCGCTGGGGTGGCTGTGACGGTGACCCAGCCGATGGCGACGGCGAGCGCGCCGGCGAGGAGTGCCTCGACGACGGCGACCGAGCGGCGTGATGCCAGGCGGTCCTCCGCCTCCTCGCCACCGATCGTCACAAGCCGGCGGTGGGCGACGAGGAGGAGCGCCCCGGTGAGCCCGGCGCCGATCGCCGCTTCGGCGAGCGCGACGTCGGGCGCGCCGAGCCGTGCCCACACCAGCGCGACCACGAGCCCGAAGAAGACGAAAGCGACGATGGCGTCGAAGATGCGGCGGCTCGCGATCACGATCACGCTCATGGCGACCAGGGCGAGGGCGAGCAGCGGGTCGAGGACGGCTCCCATCAGCCCTCCTCGGTGGTCCGGGCATGCCGGGCGAGCAACGACGCCGAGGTGGTGGCGGTGACGAGACCGGCGACCCACACGAGGAGGATCAGGAGCACGGCGCGGACGCCGTCGGCGAGCAGGGCCATCGAGAGGCCGACAAGGAACAGCCCGACGTTGTCCGCCTTGGTGAGGGCGTGCAGGCGGCTGAAGACGTCCGGGAAGCGCAGGAGGCCGAGCGTCCCCGCCCCGAAGAAGGCGCAGCCCAGCGCGAGCAGGACGAGGGCGACCACCTCGAGCGGGGTCACGGCTCGCCCTCCTTCGGGGAACGGCCCGTGAAGGCGAGCGTGATCACCGCGGCCAGCAGCACGAACAGCAGGGCGACGGTCCGCAGTGCGGGCAGGTCCAGCCACTGCGCCATGATCAGCAGCAGGGCCACGGTGGTGGAGCCGAACAGGACGGCCGGGAGTATCCGGTCCGTGACGCTCGGCCCGCGGACCACGCGCCAGAGGCCCGCGACGAGGTTCACCAGCAGGAACACCGTTGCAGCGCCGAGGCCGTACTCCATCATGGCGCCGTGACGTGGAAGAGGCGGGAGATGCGGGCCTCGAGCGCGCGGGCCTCGTCGGTCGTGTCCCCCACGAGGGAGTGGAAAACGAGGGTGTGCCCGTCCCCCTCCAGGTCGACGCTCAGGGTGCCGGGCAGGAGGCTGAGGGTGCCCATGAGGAGCCCGAGGGGAAGCCCGGGCGGCAGGTTCGTGGGGTACCGGAAGAAACCCGGATCGATCGGCATCGCCGGCCGCAGGGCCCGCCCCGCGACGTCGACCGCGCCCCGGAGCGACTCCGCCACGAAGTAGCCGAGGAAGAGTGCCACCTGGACGGGGCGCACGCGGGGCAGGTGTGACTGCGCCAGACGCGCGGGGACGAGGGCTGCCACGGCCGCCGTGAGGACCCCCACCACGAGGAAGTCCAGGCCGTTGAGGAGTACCCATGTCAGGAGCAGCCCGACGAAGGCGGCCGACCACCAGCCACGACGGTTGACGGGGGCGGACGCCTGCGCGGAAGCCCCGGCGAGCGGCATGGCTCCATGGTAGGCGACCAGGGGGCAGATTCTCCCCACCGGTGAGTCACCAGATGGTCAAGGGCCGCAGCTTGCGAGCGCTGGGAATCACCCGCGGGTCACAGCACCGCGAGCCCCTCCACAGGAGAGAGCTTCGCCGCCCGGCGGGAAGGGCCCACCGAGGCGAGGAGCCCGGCCACCACGGCCACAGACACCACGCCGGCGAGTTCCAGCCATGGGACGGTCGGCACGAGGCGGCCCGTGGCGCTGCCCTCGGCCACCATGTCCCCCAGCAGGGACTCCGCGCCCATCCAGCCGTAGAACACCCCGAGCGCGCTGCCCAGCAGGGCGGCGATCCCAGCGATCAGCACCGCCTCCGTGGCGAGCATCGTGCGCAGGCCCTTCTTCGTCAGACCCAGGGCCCGCATCAGCGAGTTCTCCCGGGTCCGCTCGATCGTGGACAGGGAGAGCGTGTTCGCCACCCCGATCAGCGCGATCAGGACGGAGACGGCGAGCAGGCCGGTGACCACGAGCAGCATCACGTCGATGATCTGCTGGTACATGAGCCGCTCCGGCAGTGCTCCGGACACCTGCCACCCCTCAACCCCCGCCGCCTCCGCGACGGCCTCCACGCGGTCCGTGACGTCGCCCAGGGCGGTCCCGGTGTCAGCTCGGACCCACAGCACGGGCGCCGCGGTGGCCTCCGGCTCTCCCAGCCCGGCGGCGTCGGCCAGGGCGATGACCGGCGGGAACGAGGACGAGCCGGTCCGGATCACCTCCAGGTCCACTGCTCCGGTGGCGCCGTTCACGGTGAGTGTCTGCTCCTCCACCCATCCGGGCGCCAGCATCTGGCCCTCGGCGAGGGCGGGCGAGCCCTCCTGCAGTACCGCGTTGACGGCCGCCGGCGAGCCGGCGAGCACCGGAGTCCCGTTGTCGGTGAGCCCCACCGGGGTCAGGACGGCGGCGGCATCCACGCCATCGAGGGCGGCGACGGCGCCCGCCGCCTCCTCCGCGGCGGTCAGCCCCAGCGGACCCGCCTCCGTCTCGAGCACGACCTCGAGGTCCACCGGGTTCGCGTTCCCGAGCATTTCCAGCCCGGACTGCTGCAGGGTGCGCCCGCCGGTGAGCATGAGCGCCACCAGGGTGGTGCCGATGAGGAGCGCGGCGGCGGTGGCCGCGGTCCGGCCAGGGTTGCGCACCGCGTTCAGGCGGGCCATCCGGCTGGGCACGCCGGTGGGCGCCGCCACATGGCCGGTACCGCTCACCACACCCGGCACGAACAGGGCGGCGAGCAGCAGCACCCCGAGAAAGGACGCGGCACCCCCGGCGATGGCCAGCGCCAGCTCCTGCTGGAAGGCCGCCCACACCATGAGCGCGGTCCCGCCCATCGCGAGCAGCCCGCCGATCACGAGCCGAACCCGCCCGGGGCGGTTGCCGACCGACGCGTCCGGCACGGGCCGCATCGCCTCCAGCGGGGACACCCTTGTGGCGCGGAGCGCCGGGGCGGCGGAGGCTACGAGGGTGAGCAGAAGGCCCACTCCGAGGCTGATCGCGACCGTGCTCCAATCCATCCCGAATGCGGCGAACCGGTAGCCCGGCTGGCTCGCAATCACGGCGACTCCCCCCGCCACCAGCCCGATCGCAGCCACCAGGCCCGCCACCGAGCCAATCAACCCGACGACGGCGGCCTCCGCGAACACCGCGCCGCGCACCTGCCGCCGGGTCGCCCCGACGACTCTCTGCAGGGCGAGCTCGCGGGAGCGCTGCGCCACCAGGACGGTGAACGTGTTGGCGATCACCAGGCCGGTGACCAGCAGGGCGATGGCGGCGAACGCACCCAGCGCCAGGGCGAGCGGCAGACCGGTCGCGCCCTCGAGGCGCTCGTGGGCAGCGTCGTCGGGGGTGAGGACGGACGCCCCCGGGGTGGTGGCCAGGGCGTCATCCACTGCGGTCGTCACGTCGGTCACCGACGCGCCCGGGTCCAGCGAGAGGAGGAGGAAGTCCGGACCGGTGGCTGCGCCGTCGGCGAATCCCACGGCAGCCTCGGCGACGAGGGCCTCGGCGCCGCGGAGCTGCACGGTCATCGCCTGGCCGGGGTCCGCGGAGGCCTCGACCAGACCGCTGATGGTGACGTCGCGCGGGACCTCGCCGCCGTTCGGCTGTGGGAGGAGCAGGGTGAGCGTGTCCCCGGGGGCGAGTGCGTACTGCTCGGCGGTGCGGTCGTCGATGGTGACCTCGCCGGGTCCGGCCGGGAGGTCGCCCGCCAGGAGGGCGTTGGGGACCAGGCCCGGGTCGTCGGGCAGGTTCGCCAGGAGGGCGAAGTCGGCGGTCGGGGACCAGGTGCCCTGACCCTCGATGCCGGTGGGGCGCTGCACCCCGACGGCGGTCGTGCGGTGGGCGTAGGCCTCCGCGACGCCGTCGACGGCGTCGACGTGAGGGACGGCGTCGGCGAGCGCAGTGGGGTCATCGGCGAGGACGACGAGGTCGGCCGCGGAGAAGTCCGCGGCCAGCGTGTTGCGGAGCGTGGCGGTGGTGGAGGACCCCACGAGGAGGGAGGCGGCGAGGAACATGACCCCGACGGCGATTGCCAGCAGCACCGCCACGTAGCGGCGCGGCTGGTCACGGACCTGGGAGAGTGCGAGGCGCAGCATCAGCGCACCAGCCCCGTCAGCGCGGCGGAGACGGACTCCGGGGTGGGGCGGAGGACCTCGCCGGCGATGCGGCCGTCGGCGAGGAGGACCGCGCGATCCGCGTAGGAGGCGGCGATGGGGTCGTGGGTGACCATGATGACGGTCTGGCCGAGCTCGCGCACCGAGGTGCGCAGCAGGGAGAGGACCTCGGCACCGCTGGCGGAGTCGAGGTTGCCGGTGGGCTCGTCGCCGAACACGACGTCCGGGCGGGTGAGGAGCGCCCGCGCCACGGCCACGCGCTGCTGCTGCCCGCCTGAGAGCTGGTGGGGCTTGTGGGTCAGGCGGTCCGTGAGGGCGAGGGAGGTGGTGACCTCGTCGAACCAGGTACGCTCCACCGCGCGGCCGGCGAGGTCCAGCGGGAGGAGGATGTTCTGCTCGGCAGTGAGGGTGGGGACCAGGTTGTAGGCCTGGAAGACGAAGCCGATGCGGTCGCGGCGGAGGTGGGTGAGCGCGGTGTCATCGAGGGTGGTGATCTCGGATTCGGCGATGGTGATGGAACCGGAGTCAGCGGTGTCGAGGCCGGCGAGGCAGTGCATCAGGGTGGACTTGCCCGAGCCGGACGGGCCCATGATCGCGGTGAAGTGGGCGCGTTCGAAGTCCACGTCCACGCCGTCGAGCGCGCGGACGGCGGCCTCGCCGGTGCCGTAGGTCTTGACGAGGTCGCGCGCGGCGATGGCGGGAGGTTGCGGCGTCGTCGGAGTGGCGGCACGTGCTGCCGCTGTGGTCGAGGCGGCGCCTGCTGCCGCCGTCGCGGGGGTGCGGGTTGCCTGGGAGATTGAGTTTGAGGTTTCCATGCTCGCCAGCCTCTCGCTCCGGCGGGGTCCGGCGGATCGGCCGGTGGGATGGTTGTTTCGGCAGCCTCGTACGACCGTGGGATGACACTGTGGGCGGCCGGATCCCACCTCCGGGACCCCGCGCGCCCCTTCGAGGTCCCAGGGTTCCTTCCAGTACCCCAAGACCCCACACTCAGCCCTCCCCGACCCCCGGGAACACCACACTCAGCCCCACCCGACCCCCGGGAACACCACACTCAGCCCCCCCGACAGGGCCTTCTGAGGTCCAGAACCCTCTGCCAGCCCCCTGAACAACCGTTTGACCCATTGACGGGGAAGATCGTTTTCCAATCGGGTAAAGGATCTTCCCCGTCAATGGGTTAACGGTCGTTGAGAGCGCCTGTGGATGCCAGTTGGGTGGCTTCGAGGGCTGGGCGGGTGCCACGAAGGCCAGAGAGAAGCTGCGGGAGGGTGATCACCGGGACCAATGGCGGCCGATGGTGGCGAATGGCGGCCGATGGTGGCGAATGGCGGCGGGCACGGGCTCATGCCAC
>JBNJCY010000167.1:0-5474 GCA_051744325.1 Actinomycetota bacterium | reverse complement strand
GCGGCCACTGCGACCGGGTCCTTCGTGATCGTCAGTACGAGGAGGGGTGCGGCGAAGAAGACGAAGCCGTCGGTGGCGTTGGAGGCCAGCACGCCGGTGGTCAGCGCGCCGAAGGGGCGGCCGAGCCCGGTCCGGGTGGGGTGCGGGGAGGTCGCGGTGGTGGTCACTCGGTGTCCTCGATGTCGGGGAAGACGGCCGCCAGGGAGATCACCGGGCGGGCGCCGTCGCGGGTGGGGTCGGTGTGGGCGGGGTCGTCGTGCCAGCGCTCGAGGAGGTCGGCGAGTTCGCCGGAAAGGGCACCCATCTCCCCGGTGGTGAGGTGGAGGCGGGTGCGGGCGATGCCGGAGGCGTCCGCGATCTCCTGTGGGAGCGCGCCGGAGACGACAGCCGTGTAGAAGTCCTCGAGCTGGCGTGTCCACCGGCCGATCATGGATTCGCCGAGGACGCGGGCGGCTGCCGGATCGGAGCGCAGGACCTCGGCGGTGAGCTGGCGCGGGCCGGTGGAGACCCACCAGCGCTCGCGCTTCGTGCCGCGGGTGGTGTCCTCTCGGATGAGGCCGTGCCGTTCGAGCTGGCGGAGGTGGTAGGAGGTGGAGCCGGTGGACTCGCCGGTGCGTTCGGCGAGCATCGAGGCGGTCATCGGGGTGGAGCCGATGAGTTCGAGGAGCCTGAGCCGCAGGGGGTGGGCCATGGCCTTGAACATGTCTGTCGTGGCGGGGATCGCGTCGTGGAGCGAGGACATGGTGCAAAGATAGTGTTGCAAAGCTGTCTTTGCAAGAGTGTCTTTGGAACTTGCGGTGGGTTGGCCGCCTGGGCCCGCCGGGGCGCGCGGGCGCGCTTTGCCGGCTCGGCGCAACGGTGCGATCCGGAGTCTCCGTACGACTCTGGAGGCCCGAATGCACGCCTCCGGTGTTGTTTGGAGGCTCCGTACGATTCTGGAGGCCCGAATGCACGCCTCCGGTGTTGTCTTGAGGCTCCGTTTGCACGGGTGCGCCATCGGGAGGCTCCGTTGCACGGGCTGGTAGGGCGGCGTCTCAGTGAGGAGGGGTCTCAGGTGAGGCGGTGTCTCAGCCACCGGCGAGCCGGGCCGCGGCTTCGCTGTACGCGTCGGCGAACTCCTCCTCATCGACGCCGTACCGGGCGTAGCGGCAACCCATTCCGTTCGGCTTGATCGCGATGCCCTCCGCGTCCCAGTGCGCCCGGGCGGCATCGAGCAGCGCACCGTCGAGGTCGCCGCTGTGGGAGGTGACCCGCCACCACGGCACGAACGAGCCATACTCCCGCATGATCCGGCCCACTTGGCGAGGACCCGTTCCCACCAGGGAGGCGATCAGGCCATAGGAGGCCACCCGCCCGGGCGGGACCTGCTCGACGGCGAGCAGCACCCGTTCCACCAGCAGTTCATCCATGCGGGTCACGGTAGCGCGGTGGGTGCCGCGCAGGTGCCGCGGAAGTGCCGCGGAAGTGCCGCGGAAGTGCCGCGGAAGTGCCTCGGCGGCTTCCTCCCGCGGTGGGGGATGGCGAATTCGTGTGGGGAGTGTGTGTGCGCGCTGTCCCGACGCGAATGTGCTGTCCCTGGTTTGGTGGGGGATGGCGAATTCGTGTGGGGAGTGTGTGTGCGCGCTGTCCCGACGCGAATGTGCTGTCCCTACCTTAGGTGGGGATGGTCGTCTCGTGTGAGGTGGGCGGGTTCGTGTGAGGTGGGCGGGTTCGTGTGAGGTGGGCGGGTTCGTGTGAGGTGGGCGGGTTCGTGTGAGGAGGCCGTGCTTGCATCCTCCCGGCGAACCCCCAGCCTCGCGTGGTACGAATGACTGACCATGAGCCACTCGATGACTGTCCACGCCCTGTCCTCCCGGAGGCAGGCGCGCAGCCGCCTCGCCACAGCCACAGCCACAGCCGCAGGCGCGCTGGCAGCAGCCCTCGCCCTTGCCGCCTGCGGTTCCACTGACGACGACGCCGCCGCCACCTCGCCCGCGGCCTCCACCAACGTGGCGACCACCGCACCGGTCGAGACCCCTGCCCCGTCAACCGGACTCCCGCGCGACCCCGCCGCCCCGGTCCCCTCGTCCGCGTTCTTCGCCGGCGTGGAGGAGGCCTGGACGGTCCCCGGCACCGCGATGCAGGACACGGCTGGCTCGGTCTCCGCTGACCGCAGCATGATCGGAATGTGGGCGGGGACCGAAGGTGCGCTCCAGGTCTTTGAGCTCACTCCGACAGAGGCTGCGCCGATCTGGGAGGGACAGTGCGCCACGGCCCACTGGTGGGCTGACCGGCTGGTCTGTGGCGGCGACGTCGTCGATCCCCGGACAGGCGAGAGCGCCGCACTGCCCGCCGGCGTCTACGCCGGCAGCAACGCCGAGACCCTCGTGCTCCGCGACGGCGACACCTGGGTGGCGTACGACACCGCTCTGACAGAGGTGTGGCGGTCAGAGGTCTTGGGTGACGGGATGGTCTATGGCTTCACCGACCTGCCGGTCGCGATGGCGGTGGACACAACCACTTTCGACTTCCACACCGTTGACCTGCGAACCGGTGAGGCGACTCCGACGATGATGACGGTCCTCCTCGTGGACGGCTATCTCGAGTCGACGGACGCGACGGGAGCGGTGGTGGCTCGAGACCTCTCCGGCACCGTGGTGGCGGAGCGGCCCCTCGCCGTTCCGGAGTGCATCCCTCCGTACGGTGAGCGGCAGGTCCTCGCCGACCGGCTCGAGTGCCCCGTCCGCTACGAGGGCGAGACCGAGGCCGACGGGATGAGCAGTTTCCTCCTCCGCGGTGAGGACGCCCCGAGTTTGCTCGAGCTCGTGCCCAGTGGCTTCACCGTGGACGGTGAGACGTTCGACGCCGGCGAGCGCGGTCTCCTGATGGCGTGGATGTTCGGCGACGAGGAGCACTTCCTCGCCCGCTTCGACTCCGGGTGGGGGCTGTACGCCACCGGGTCCCCGGACCCCGTCTGGGAACTGGACGCGAACGACCTGCTCGTGGCCGCTGAGGATGTCCTCGTGGCCTACGGCGACGGCGGAACGGTCACCCTGGTCACCCCGGCCGGCTGACTGTCACAGCTCCCGGCGCTCGAACACCCGCACGGCTACCCACACGAGGATGACGGTGAGCGCCGCCGTCGTGAGGGCGGGCCAGAGGAGGTCCACCTCTCCGTCCGCACCGAGCGCCATCGGCGCGTTCGCCATCCCGGCGGGCGTCCAGCGGGCCAGGGGCCCCCAGATACCCGCGAGCATGAGCAGGAAGTAGAAGCCGAGCCCGATCCCGGCCGCACCCGCCCCGGAGTCCACGGCCGCGGAGCCCGCCAGCACCACCGCGACGAGCAGCAGTGCATACAGGAGCCACGCGGTCGTCGCCGCGAGCAGCGGCCCGAACGGCGCGTCGGGGAACCAGATCAGCGTGAGACCCCAGGTGACCAGCATCATCAGCAGCGTGGCGCCCACGAGCAGCACCACCGTGGAGGCGAACTTGGAGAGCACGAAAGCGGCGCGCGTCAGGGGCTTGGTGAGCACCATGATCGCAGTGCCGGAGCGCTTCTCGCCGGATATGGCGCTCCCGAGCGCGATGATGAGCGCGAAGGTGACCAGCTGGCCGAGGTTGCTGGTCCACTGCGCGTAGGAGTCGACCCACGTGGGGTCGGGCATCATCGGGTTGAACATGTCCCCGCCGAGGGAGGCGAGCAGCTCCTTCGTGTAGCGGGCGGTCGGAGGACCGCTGACGGCGGAGAACAGCAGGATCCCCGGCAGCACCCAGATCCGCCAGGTGCGAACGATCTCGCGGAGGTCCTTTTCGAGGAAGGCGCGGAAGCTCATCGGTTCACCCCCACGAGGCCCACGAAGACCTCCTCGAGTGACGCCTCGAGCTCGTCGAAGCGGCGGAGCCCCAGCCCCAGCCCGGCCATGATGCCCGGTACCGCCTGCCGTGCCGCCGCGAGGTCGCTGACGACGACGTCGGTCGCCTGGCCGTCCCCGGGCACCGGTGTGTGCCGGACGCACCAGGGTTCACTCTCGACGGCCGCGACCAGCGCCGCGATACCCTCGGTGACTGCGATGCGGACCGCCGTCGAGCCGCCGTGGGAGCGCCGGAGGTCCGCGACGGAGCCCTGCACCACGAGGCGGCCGCGGTCAAGGACGGCCACCTGGTCGCAGACCCGTTCCACGTCTCCCAGGAGGTGGCTGGAGAACAGCACGGTGGCGCGCCCCCGCAGCGAGGCGATCATCATGAGGACGTCGGCGCGGCCGAGGGGATCCAGGGCGGAGGTGGGCTCGTCCAGGACGAGCAGGTCCGGCGCGTTGACCAGCGCCTGTGCGATCCCGAGGCGCTGCTTCATGCCGCGGGAGTACCCGCCGACCGGGTTCGGGTTTCCGGCGAGGCCAGCCATCTCGAGCAGGGCTTCGGCGCGCTCGGTGAGCGCCGGTTCCGGGATCCCGAACAGCGAGCCCGCGAAGCGCAGGAACTCCGCACCCGTCATCCACGGGTAGAACCCAGGCACGTCCGGCAGGTATCCGACCCGGGCGTGGATGGCGTCCCGTTCGGACTCGGTGTCGTGCCCGAAGATCGTGGCGCTGCCGGAATTCGGGCGCGCGAGACCGAGGAGGATGCGCAGCATCGTGGTCTTGCCGGCGCCGTTCGGGCCGAGGAAGCCGAACACCGAGCCTTCGGGCACGGTCAGGGAGACGCCGTCGAGGGCGTGGATGTCCCCGTACACCTTGGTCAGGCCGTGGGTCTCGACGACGTTCATCGGCCCTCGTCCTCGGGGCGACCGTAGAGGAGGTCCGCGGTGTCGGTGGCCGTGCGGCGGACCTCCTCGGGGGCCGCGGGCGCCGCCCCCGGCTGGGCGGCGCCGGGGGTGTACCGCGCGTACATTCGCCGCAGGACGAGGAACGCGATCGGCCCGATGATCTGCAGGAGGGCGATGATCGCGAGCCAGAGCCACTTGTTGGGCGGGGGCATGCGCTCGTCCGGGGTTCCGGACCAGGCGAGGATTCCGACCACGAGGAGTACCAGCTCGAGGATGAGGAGGATGCCGAGCACCACGAGGACGCCGGTGGGGAGGTCGAGGACCTGGTCGAGGGTCATGACTGTTCCTTCTGTGTGTTGGGGGCTTGCGGGATGGGTGCCTGGGGGACCGATGATTCGGCCGACATGGCATGGAGTCCGGCACGGACTGGCGCGATGAGCATCGCAGCCGTGACCACCCACGGGGCGAGTATCACGAGGACCATCTCGGGGTGGGCCTCCTCCGGCCGGCGCGCCGTCCACGTGATGAGGACCGCGATGGCCGTGGTGGTGGAGGCTGCGGACGTGGCCAACGCCTGACGGACGATGCGATCCTCTTCGGAAGTGTCCGAGCGGGTGCCCCACCACGCCGCCCCGGTGGCAATGGCCGCGAGGGCGGGCAGGACGAGGCGACGGTCGGACCAGCCGGTGACCCGGCCGGCGACGTCCCAATTGGAGGGGACCTTCTCGCCGGT
>JBNJCY010000166.1:0-5514 GCA_051744325.1 Actinomycetota bacterium | reverse complement strand
TGGAAAAGGACCTTCCCCATCAATGGGTTAACAAGCGTTGAGGTCCTTGAGTCCGCCTGAAAGGGGGCTCCGGTGCGCCACGGAGGTGGTGCGGGTGTGATCCGGCGGGTGCGGGCGTGATTGAGGTGGTGCGGGGTGCGATCTGGCGGGTGGGGGCGTGATTGAGGTGGTGCGTGGTGCGGCGGGGCGCGATCGAGGCGGTGGGACTTCAGGTGCTCGCCTGGACCTCAAGCGAGCATCCGTGAGTCAGGTCACAATAGTTACCGAATCGTTACCAATCGTGATTGACACCGCGGGGCACTGCGAGTCAGGCTAATCACGTCTGAGAGCGCTCTCACCAGGGGAGTCCCATGTCAACGAAGACCGCCCCGATGGTTGGTGCCATCCCTGCGAGCAGGCCGACCCTCAGGGACCGGCTGAACCACCTCGACGTGAAGGCTTCCCCCTACCTCTACATCAGTCCCTTCTTCATCCTGTTCCTCGTTGTCGGGCTGTACCCACTTCTCTACACCTCGTGGGTCTCGGTGCACGATTGGCACCTGATCGGCGGGCAGGGTGAGTTCGTCGGGATGCAGAACTTCGTGGAGGTCGTGGGGCGGGAACGCTTCTCGCGAGCCCTCGTGAACACGTTCTCCATCTTCCTGCTGTCCTCGATCCCGCAGGTGGCCGTGGCGATCGCGATCGCCGCCGTGCTGGACGCCAATATCCGCACGAAGACGTTCTGGCGCATGGGCGTCCTCCTCCCCTACGTGGTGGCGCCCGTGGCCGTGTCCCTGATCTTCGCGAAGTTGTTCGCCGACCAGTCGGGCATGATCAACGCGATCCTCGGCAACCTCGGAGCCGGGCCGATCCGCTGGCACGCGGACCGGTTCGCCTCGCACGTGGCGATCGCGACCATGGTCGGTTTCCGATGGACGGGATTCAACGCCCTCATCTTCCTGGCCGCGATGCAGGCTGTCCCGCGTGACCTCTACGAGGCGGCCCTCATCGACGGCGCCGGCCGGGTACGCCAGTTCTTCAGCGTCACCGTGCCCATGGTCCGGGCCACGATCATCTTCGTGGTGATCACCGCCACCATCAGTGGCCTGCAGATCTTCGATGAGCCCCGTATGTACGACACCATCGGTCGCGGCGGGTCCGACCGGCAGTGGATGACCATGACCCTGTACCTCTATGAGCTGGGCTGGGGGTCCCAGAAGAGCTTCGGCCGCGCCGCCGCCGTGGCCTGGATCCTCTTCCTCATCATCCTCGCGATCGCCCTGGTGAACCTCACCATCACCCGACGGATCGCCTCCGTGGGCACCTCGGACCGGAAGCGTCGTGCACGGAAGGAGGTGGCCCGGTGAACTCCCTCCCCGCCATCGAGCAGACCTCCGGAAGGGGTGCGGTCCGGGCGGCCCGCCGCCGCCTCGCGCGTTCCGACGGCGTCGCCCCCCACCGTGGGAGTGCGGCGGACGGCACCAACCGCCGGCCGGGATGGGTCACCTACGCGATCCTCGCAGTCGTCCTGCTGGTCTCCGTCCACCCGTTGTGGTTTGCGGTTCAACTGGCGTCCTCCGACGCCGCGACCATCGCCCGCAACCCGATCCCCTCCCTCATTCCACGCGGGAACCTACTGGCCAACATCGAGCAGGTCCTGACCTCGGACATCAACTTCTGGCCCGCGCTGTGGAACTCGGTGGTCGTCGCCGTCATCACGTCCCTGTCGGTGGCGCTCTTCTCCACGCTGGCCGGCTACTCGTTTGCGAAGCTGGACTTCCAGGGCCGCGGCCCGCTGCTCGTGTTCGTCATCGCCACGATGGCCGTTCCCACCCAGCTCGGAGTCGTGCCCCTGTTCATCCTGATGTCCCGGCTCGGCTGGATCGGGGAGCTGCGGTCCGTCATCGTGCCCGGCATGGTGACGGCGTTCGGCGTCTTCTGGATGACCCAGTTCCTGCGCGACTCCCTCCCCTCCGAGCTGATCGAGGCCGCCCGCGCGGACGGGTGCTCCATGATCCGGACCTTCTGGCACGTCGCGCTCCCGGCGGCGCGGCCGGCTGCGGCCATGCTCGCCCTCTTCACCTTCGTGGCCTCGTGGACCAACTTCTTCTGGCCGTTCATCGCACTCGGATCGTCCAACCCAACCCTGCCGGTGGCCCTGCAACTCCTGAAGGCGTCATACTTCAAGGACTACTCAATGATCATGGCGGGAGTCGTCACGGCGACGATTCCCCTGGTACTGGTCTTCATCGTCGCCGGCCGGCACCTCGTCTCCGGCATCATGCAAGGAGCTGTCAAAGGATGACAACTGCCCTCACCTTCCCCACCGGTTTCTTCTTCGGCTCGGCCACCGCCGCCTACCAGATCGAGGGGGCGGTCCACGAGGACGGCCGCCGCGACTCCATCTGGGACGCCTACTGCCGGATCCCGGGCGCCATCGCGGGTGGCGAGAACGGGGACGTGGCCTGCGACCACTACCACCGCATGCCCGCCGACGTCGCCCTCATGGCGGAGCTCGGGCTTGACACCTACCGCTTCTCCACCTCCTGGGCCCGCGTCCGGCCCGACGGCGGCCCCACCAACCCCGCCGGCATCGACTTCTACTCACGCCTGGTCGACGAACTCCTCTCCCACGGCATCCGGCCCTGGCTCACGCTCTACCACTGGGACCTGCCCCAAGCACTCCAGGACAAGGGCGGTTGGACCAACCGGGACACCGCGTACCGCTTCGCGGACTACGCCGAGGGCCTCTTCGGGGCGCTGGGTGACCGGGTGCCGGTGTGGACCACGCTCAACGAGCCGTGGTGCTCCTCGTTCCTGGCTCACGCCGGCGGTGAGCACGCGCCCGGCCACACCTCGCCGTCGGAGGCCGTCGACGCCGCCCACCACCTGCTGCTCGGTCACGGGCTGGCCATCCAACGGCTCCGGGACGCGGGCCGCGACGTCCAGCTCGGCATCACCCTGAACCAGACCGTCGCGGACCCCGCGAACCCGGACGACCCCGCGGACCTGGACGCCGCCCGCCAGATCGACGGCGCCTTCAACCGTGTGTTCCTCGATCCGCTCTTCCGGGGCTCCTACCCCTCGGACGTGCTCGAGGACATGGCCGAGGCGGGCCTCGGCCGCGTGGCGAGGGACGGGGACATGGAGATCATCTCCACCCCCATCGATGTCCTCGGCGTCAACTACTACCGGGGTGAAGCGGTCGCGGCCCCGGACCCGCACGATGATTCCCCCCTCGTCTCCCTGACTCCGCGCGGGCGTCCGAGCCGCAACCCGTACGTGGGAGCGGAGCGCGTCCGCGTGGTCTCCCGCGGGCTGCCCACGACGGCCATGGGCTGGGAGATCCAGCCGGAGGGCCTCACCCGCCTCCTGCTCCACCTGCACCGCGAGTACACCGGTCCCGCCGGCATCCCGCTCGTCGTCACCGAGAATGGCGCCGCCTTCGACGACGTCCCGGACGCGGACGGGTACGTCGACGACTCCGCCGATCGCCTGGCCTACGCGCGCGACCATCTCGCGGCCCTGCACTCCGCGATCGAGCAGGGCGCCGACGTGCGCGGCTACCTGCTCTGGTCCTTCATGGACAACTTCGAGTGGGCGTGGGGCTACGGCCCCCGCTTCGGCCTCGTCCGCGTGGACTACGAGACGCAGCGTCGGACCCCGAAGGCGTCGGCCCGCTGGTACGCCCACGTGGCCCGGTCGGGCCGCGTCGAGCTCCCCTGACGGGAGCGGCCATGGCCGGGACCGGGCGAGCCACCCTGGAGGACGTCGCGCGCCTCGCCGGGGTGTCGCGTGCGACGGCGTCGCGCGCCGTGCGCGGTGGGGGCCTCGTGAGCGAGGCCAACCGCGAGGCGGTGCGCCGCGCCGTCGCCGAACTGGACTACGTCCCGAACCGCGCCGCCCGGAGCCTCGTCACCCGCCGCACCGACACGATCGCGGTGGTGGTCCCCGAGCCGGACTCTCGGATCTTCTCCGACCCGTTCTTCGCCGCCACGGTCGCGGGCGTCGTGGAGGCGCTGGAGGAGACCTCCCACCAGGTCGTCCTGGTCATGCGCTCCCGCGGCGGCGGCCCCGATCGGCTCGCGGACTATCTCGAGGGGAACCACGCCGACGGCGTGGTCGTCATCTCGCACCACCGGGAGGATCACCTCCCGGCCATGATCGCGCGGTCCGGCATCCCCGCGGCCTTCGTGGGACGGCCCATCACCTCGGTCCCGTCCCTGCAGTACGTGGACGTGGACAACCGGTCCGGCGGCCGCACGGCCGCCGAGTACCTCGCCACCACCGGCAGCCGCACGATCGCGACCGTCGCCGGGCCGCTCGACATGGCCGCTGCCATCGACCGGCTCGAAGGGTGGCGGGAGGGCCTCGCCAACGCCGGCCTCGACAGCGCGATCTGGTACGAGGGGGACTTCACCGTGGCGACCGCCCGAACGCTCGCGGCGCGGATCCTCCGGGAGCATCCCGAGGTCGACGGCATCTTCGCCGCCAGCGACCTCATGGCCAGCGGAGTCCTCGGGGCGCTGCACGCGGCCGGGCGAGCGGTCCCGGGGGACGTGCGCGTCGTCGGCTTCGACGACGGCCCGGTGGCCCCCGAGACCGACCCGCCCCTGACCACGCTCACCAATCCCGGCCGGGAGCTCGCCGCGCTCGCCACGCGCATGGTGCTCGCCGCGCTCGACGGCAAGCCGTTCCAGGCACCCGTCATCCTCCAGCCACGCCTCGTGGTGCGTGCCTCCGCCTGAGACACCGGCCTACGATATGCCGGTGAAAGAGCACCTCGACCTCATCGTCACCACCTCCCGCCCGAGCCTCACACCGGATGGTCGGCACGCCGTCGTCGCGACGTCGCGGCCCAGCTTCGCCACGGACGCCGACACCGGCCAGCTCTGGCTCGTGGACACGGCCGGGGCCGTGTCACCGCGCCGCCTCACCCGCGGCACCGCCGACGGCGCCCCGCAGGTCAGCCCCGACGGTGCGCTCATCGCGTTCCTCCGCCGCGACGGCAAGGGCCGCGGTCAGCTCGCGGTCATGGACGCGCGCGGCGGCGAACCGCGCGTGCTGACGGACGCGCCGCTCGGCGTCGGGCAGGTGGCGTGGTCCCCGGACGGCAGGCGCCTCGCGTTCACCGCCCGCATCCCCGCGCCGGGACGGTACGGGACGCTGGAGGGGGTGGACGCCGCGCACGAGGACGCCCGGCGCATCACCGGCTTCAAGTACCAGATGAACGGGCTCGGCTACGTGGAGGACAAGCGCCAGGGCGTGTTCGTCCTCGATGTCCCGCCCGTCGACGACGAGCCATGGCTCGAGCCCATCGGCCGCGCCGCCAAGGAGATCAAGGAAGGTGACGGCTCCGCGAAGCCGGACACCGCGAAGTCGGACACCGCGAAGCTGGGCGGAGCCGAGGGCCTGCCCGAGGCGCGGCAGCTCACCCCGCCGGACCGGGACGCCTCCGATCCCTGCTTCGGCCCCGACGGGACCTGGGTGTACTTCACCGCGGCCCTCCACGACGGCGCCGGGACCGACCTGCGC
>JBNJCY010000165.1:0-5525 GCA_051744325.1 Actinomycetota bacterium | reverse complement strand
CCCGCCCTGCGAGGACAGGCTCCCGCAGGGAGACGGCCAGTTCTCGCCTGGCGGAGGTGAATCACGGCCCTGCAAGGGCAAGATCCCGCGCGGGGGGGCTGAACCGCGAGCTGAGCAGCTCCTACCCCTCGAAGGGGCCGTCCTCGAGGTCGGGGCGCGAGAGGACCGTGTCGATGTAGACCGCGCGGGCCGTCAGTGCCTGGGAGACCGTCGCGAGCGCGGCGGAGGCGGTTGCCGCCAGCGCGTCTCCGTCCTCGAGGAGCTGGTCCGTCAAGCTGGCCTGCCGGATCGCGCGCTTCGCGAGGTGTGCGGCCAGCCGATCCAGCGCGGCAAGGGAGTCGAGGTCAAGCTTGTCGGCGATTTCGGCGATGCGAGCGTGGTCCCGGCCCTCGAAGAACGCCTTCTCGGCGGCGATGGCCTCGAGTGATTCGCGGGTGGGATCAGCGCTCACGGCTGCGCCGCACCGGGGCCCCCACCGGGGCCCCCACCGGGATCCCCACCCGGGTCGGCACCGGGGCCCGCACCGGGGCCCCCACCCGGGTCGGCACCGGGGAGCCCATCACGGTCCTCCTCGCGGAGCCGGGGCGCGGTGCGGTTCTCGGGATTGAACCCGTGCTTGTCCGAGTAGAACTCCCGCACCAGATCCATGTCCGCCCGCACGTCCCCGGTGACCTGCAACATCGGCCCGAACCCCATCGTCCGGCTCGGTCCGTCGACGAAGCCCAGAGCCACCGGCAACCCGGTCTGCTGCGCGAGCCGGTAGAACCCGGACTTCCACAACTCCCCCTTCGATCGAGTCCCCTCCGCCGCGAGCACGACCGTGAACGACGGGTCCTTCCGCGCCTGCTCCGCCAACGTGTCCACAAGCCGCCCGGGGTGCTTCCGGTCCACCGGGATCCCACCCGTAACGCGGAAGAACCAAGCCAACGGCCCGCGGAACAGCTCCTTCTTCACCAGCACCCGCGGCCGAACCCCAGCGGACCAAGCCAGCGCGAGCGTCGCCACCCAGTCCCAGTTGGAGGTGTGCGGCGCCCCCACGAGGATCCCGCTCCCCGGCATCTCCCCCACGACCCGCCACCCCGTCACCCTCAGGGCGGTGCGCGCCAGGGCACGCCGGATGGGCATCGGTCGGATTGTGGACTGCATGGCGCAACTCTAGTTGTCCGCCGCCGAGATGGGACCCGGGAACGTGCGACAACCCTACTTCGGCAACGAGTCCCAGACCACGAGCAGCGTGCGCCGGGTCAGTTCCGCCCCGGTCTCGGCATCCTCCACCACCACCGTGAACTCTGCTTGGTGTCCCCACACCCCGGGCGGCGCGTAGCTCCGCGTCGAGAGCCGAAATTCCCGCGCGGATCCGGGCAGCACCACTGGTTCCCCTCCCCACACCGAGACCGTCCACCTGTACCGCGGCGTCACCCCGGCCGCCTCGTGGTTCAGGTACTCCACGGACAGCAGGATGCTCGTGTCCCCCAGCAGGCGGGTGCCTGGCGCCACCGCGCCGGCCGTCGTCGTCACGTCGATTCCCCGGAACTGCGGCGCCACGGTCACCGGAGCCGCCGCGACATTCAGGCTCGCCGAGCCACTCGCCGTCGTCCCGTACGAGTCCGTCACACGCGCCGTGATCGTCGCGGTCCCGGGTTGACCAAGCCGCACCGACGGCCGGCAACTCCCGTCCGGCGTCACCGTCGCATTCACCGCGCTCCAGTCGACGTCGCCGCATCCCACCCCGCCGAGGATCTCCCCGGAGTCGACGTCCACCTCCACCAGGATCGTGCTCCCGGACCGCCCCGACGGCGGCAGCGCCATCTCTGTCCCGTCCGGCCGCAGCAGCCGCAACCCGATCGTCAGGCCCGGGACCTGCACCGTGATAGTGATCGTCCGCTCCTTCGCGGCCCCGTGCGAGTCGACGGCGCGCACCTTCAGCGCGTGCGTCCCCGGCTCCCCGAGGGCGAGGTCGAGCGGTCCGGTGCCCGACGCCGTCGCCCCCGTGGTCAGGTCCGTCCAGGTGACGGGGAGCGCACCATCCTCGGGGTCCAGCGCGGTGGCCTCGACCTTCCGCACGAGGCCCCCGAGCGGGACCACCTCCCCGTCCTGCGGCCACACCACCGTGACGACCGGCGGGGAGTTCTTCCAGGTCCCGATCTCGAACGGTTCCTTCAGCGAGTACCTGAGCTGCGCCGAGAGCTCATATCCGAGCATCCCGAGGAACATTCGGATGAAGATGCCGGCGTTGGCGCGGACCTGCCAGCGGGGGTCCTTGGCGGGGTCGCCGGAGAAGAACACGCTGGCGTCGCCGCCGGTGCCGATGCCCAGGACCCCGTACGCCGAGAGCCGCAGCTCCGCGCGTCCCGTCGCGGCCGCGCTGACCGCTTGCGTCAGGGCATTCCGGGTTGTCGAGCCGGTGGTGCTCACCCCGCCGGTGTGGTCCAGCCCGTCGCCGAGGGAGAAGCGCAGGCCGGCGTACACCTCGGTGCGCTGCCGGCCGCCGTAGTCGAGGCCCACGTGGACGTTGCCGGAGAGGTCCACGGTGACGAGGATGTCCACGATCACCACCACCACGATCGGCCCGATCGGGATCGGGAAGCCCGCGAGGGGGATCAGCGCCACGTGGTAACGCTCTGCCGTGGCCGGGCCGTCCTTCGTGGAGGCCACCCGCAAGGAAGCGGACTCCCACGCATTGCACGAGATCTCCATCCAGGCGATGTCCGAGCCGCCCACCCCTCCGGCGACCCCACAGCCAGCGCCGAAGTCGAGCGTCCCGGTGACCTTCACGCCGTCCACGGGCTCGATCTCCAGGGTCAGCTCGCCCGGCAGGCTGGCATCGAACGTCGGGACGACGGCGGTGCCCCCTCCACCCGTCGGGCGCGTGGCCATCGTGACGCCGGGCGCGAGGACCGGCTCTCCGCGCAGCTCGTCCGCGGAGAAGACACGCTCCTCCCAGAACTCGCCCTGCACGAGGGCGTCCTGGAGGGTGGCCTGGACCCCGGTCACGAGGGTGCCCTCCACCGCCGTGACCTTCACGAGCAGGCCGTTCGGGGTGGTGGACGTGATACCGGCATTGAGGACGGACCCGGGGGCGACGTCGTCGGGCACCGCGGAGAACGTGAGCGCGAACTCGCACATGGGGTGCTCGGGCGCGTCGGTGAGGCACTCGTCCTCGTTCGTGATCTCGACGGCGGTGATCGCGGCGGCTTCGGCGGTCGTGAGGACGTGGGTCTCGGGGCGCAGCACGGGCTCGAGTCCGGCGCGCTTGTGCAGCCCGAACTGGGAGTCCGGGTCCACGTTCGCGGCCCACGTGTCCGGGGCGTCCTCAGGGCTGCCGGACCAGGTCAGCGAGGCGGGGTCCACGGACGGGAGGGTGTTCGCGGCGTTGGGGCCGGCGGTCTCCGACGGCGTCGGCTGGCACCCGGCCAGTACAAGGGCGAGGGCCACCAACGCGGTGACGACGAGACGTGGACCAACCACGTGGCTTCCAGCCATGCCGGCTCCTCGAAGAAGGTGCCACCACCCTACTCCGCCTCAACGTCCATGGAAGGGTGGATGGTCCCAGGGGGTGTGCGTCAGGTTTGTGGTGTGTGCCAGAGGATGTGGTCGCGGTGGGATTGGTGGAGGGTGCGGAGGGCGAGGATGGGGTCGAGTCCGTGGATGGTCCAGTGCATGCCGGCTCGTTTGGCGCGTTGTTTGACGATGGTGTTGCAGGCTGATTCCACGGGTCCGGAGCCGATGTAGTAGCCGTTGGCGCGGTAGTCGGCGTATTGCATGCGGTGGTGGTTGGTGGTGAAGTACCCGACTTGGGTGGCCGCGGGTTTGGTGAGGTCGGGGGCGTGGTGGGGCAGATCGAGCTGGCCGATGGCGGTGGCGATCGCGGCGGTGTGGCCCAGGTCGAGGTGGTCGGCCAGGTCACGCTCGAACGTGGTGGGGTCGGCCAGGACGGGGGTGAGGAGTTTGGTGAGGTCGGCGAGGTGTTCGCGGGCGTGGTAGTAGTCCACGATCTGGGTGGCGTGGGGGAAGTGTTGGTCGGCGATGTTCCAGATCCATTTCGCGCCGTCGCCCAGGACGATGGGTTGGCGGAGGTGGTGGAAGCCGCGGCGGTGGTACTCGGCTTTGGTCTGGGTGGCGAACACGGGTGCGGGTTGGAAGGTGGAGATGTAGGTCACGGAGCCGGGGTCCTGCACGGGCTCCCCGGTGGCCGGATCGGTGTGGGTTTGGGTGAAGAAGCACCCGATCTTGACCTCGCGGGTCCGGGCCCGGCCGTCGGGGTGTTTACCGGGCCGGTCCTGGCACTCGCGGGGCAGCATCGGGGCGCCGGTGCCGTCCAGGACGAGGTAGCACAGGTCCGGGAGGTCGGTTCCGGCCGGCGGGCCGGGGCGGGGTGCGGCGTGCTCCGCGGCGATCAGGGTGCGGGCGCGCTCACCGTGGGTGCGGGTGGTGCGGGCCAGGGTGGAGGTCGAGGCCAGGTCGAGCCCGGTCACGGTATGGATGAACTCCCAGCCTTTGGCGTAGGGCATCTCGGCGCCGGCCAGGGCACACGCCCGGGCCAGGCCGGGCGACAAGGTGGTGGCGGTGATGCCGAGGTGGGCGTCCAGGGGCGCGAACCCGGCCTGGCAGGTGGCGCAGTGGTAGTAGCCACGCCTCACCTGGAGGCTGCCCAGCAGGGTCCGGACCGTCCGGGTGCGCCGGGCCACCAACCGGGCGGGGTGACCTGCCTCGGGGCAGGCGGCGCGGGCCGGGGTGTGGGAACCAGCCCAGTCCACGACCCCGGCCACCGCGGCCAGCCCGATCGCGGCGGCCGAGTGCTGGGCGGCGCGTTCGATCGCTTCCAGGACTCCCCGGTCGCCGTGCTCGGCGAGGCCGGCCGCGGTGTGCACCAGCGCCCGGGCCTCCGCGGCGGCTAGTTCGGCGACCCGGTCAGCCAGCGCGGTCAGTGCCTCCTGGTCGTAGAGCCCCCTTTTTCCCCGCCCGGGGCAGCGGGGTCAGCGGGCCGGGCAGAGCGCGCCGGTGGCCCCACCCTGGCTTTGCACAGTGCCTCGTTGATCTCGACGTAGTCCTCCACCAGGCCGGCGAACTGGGTGTAGTTGTCCAGCTCGGCACGGACCTGGTCGATCTGGTCCAGGGGGATGTACTGCCCGCGCGACCCGCCCGCCCCCGGGGCCGTGCGGGTCCACAACCCGCGCGGGCCGTGGCCCTGCTCACCCGGGCGGGCACACCGGCAGGTCGGACGCCCGCACTTGCGGTACCCGACCTGCAACGACCCGCGCCGGAACTGCGGCACCGCCGCGATCCGATCCAGCACCAGCGAACGCAGCTCCTCCAGCTCCCGCGCCGACATCGACGAATAGTCCTTGCCCATCACACCCCACCCTACTCTGATTATGCTACCCACAATCAGCATAGGGAGCGACCTGCACAATCCCCTCAACGACACGTCCATGACTCACACCCAGCCCCTCGGGTGTGCGTCAGGTTTGTGGTGTGTGCCAGAGGATGTGGTCGCGGTGGGATTGGTGGAGGGTGCGGAGGGC
>JBNJCY010000164.1:0-5528 GCA_051744325.1 Actinomycetota bacterium | reverse complement strand
GCTCAACCGCCTCGACATGAAGGTGTCCCCCTACATCTTCATCTCGCCCTTCTTCATCCTCTTCCTCATCGTCGGCCTGTTCCCCCTCGGGTACACCGCAGTGGTCTCCGTCTATGACTGGGGACTCATCTCGGGACAAGGGAGCTTCGTCGGTCTGCAGAACTTCGCCGATATCCTCGGGCAGCCGCGGTTCTACACGGCACTGCGCAACACGTTCAGCATCTTCCTGCTGTCCTCGGTGCCCCAGATCATCGCGGCGATCGCCATCGCGGCGGTGCTCGACCAGAACATCCGGGCCAAGACCTTCTGGCGGATGGGTGTGCTCGTCCCCTACGTCGTGGCACCCGTCGCAGTTTCCCTGATCTTCTCCAGGCTCTTCGCCGACCAGTCCGGCATGATCAACGAGATCCTCGGGAGCTTCGGAGTCGAGCCGATCCGCTGGCATGCGGACGTCCTCGCCAGCCACATCGCGATCGCATCGATGGTGAACTTCCGCTGGACGGGATACAACACCCTCATCATCCTGGCCGCCATGCAGGCGATCCCACGGGACGTCTACGAGGCGGCCATCATCGACGGCGCCAGCCGCCTCCGCACATTCTTCTCGGTCACCATCCCGATGCTGCGGCCCACGGTGATCTTCGTGATCATCACCTCCACCATCGGCGGCCTGCAGATCTTCGATGAGCCCCGGCTCTTCGACCAACTCGGCCAGGGTGGCGCTGACCGGCAGTGGATGACTCTCACCATGTTCCTCTACGAGACCGGGTGGGGTCCGCAGAAGAGCTTCGGACGGGCCTCTGCGGTCGCCTGGCTCCTCTTCCTCATCATCGTCGTGTTCGGCGCGATCAACTTCTGGCTGACACAACGAATCGCTTCCACCGGAACGAAGACAGGAGGCAAGAAGTGAGCTCCCAGAACCTGCAACAGCCACCGGTCACCGTCGTCGAGCAGACGGCTGGAAAGGGTGCGGCCCGAGCAGCCGCTCGTCGTCGCCGCAACCAGAGCTGGGGGGCGGAGCGGCGGCCAGGTTGGGTGACCTACACACTCCTCGGCCTCGTCCTGGCGATCTCGGCGTACCCGCTCTACTTCGCGTTCCTCCTGGCGTCGTCCGACGCCGTCACGATCGCCCAGAACCCGATCCCGTCCCTGATCCCGCAGGGCAACCTGATGGAGAACCTGAATCGGGTCATGGATGCGGACATCAAGTTCTGGACAGCGTTCTTCAACTCCCTCATCGTCGCGGCCGTCACCTCGCTGTCCGTGGTGCTGTTCGCGACCCTCGCGGGGTTCTCGTTCTCCAAGCTGCGTTTCAAGGGCCGCGGCCCCTTGCTGGTCTTTGTGATCGCCACGATGGCGGTTCCCACCCAGCTCGGTGTGGTCCCGCTGTTCATCCTGATGTCCGAACTCGGATGGGTCGGGCGGCTCGAGGCAGTCATCGTCCCGGGCCTGGTCACCGCCTTCGGCGTGTTCTGGATGACGCAGTACTTGGAGAGCGCTCTCCCATATGAGCTCGTCGAGGCCGCGCGCATCGACGGCTGTTCACTGATCAAGGCGTTCTGGTACGTCGCGCTCCCGGCCGCCCGGCCGGCGGCGACGATGCTGGCACTGTTCACCTTCGTGGCCTCATGGACGAACTTCTTCTGGCCGTTCATCGTGCTGGGTCCGAGCAACCCGACACTGCCAGTGGCCGTTCAGCTCCTCCAGGCCTCGTTCTTCAAGGACCTTGCCCTGATCATGGCTGGCGTCATCGCCGCGACAGTCCCGCTCATCATCCTCTTCATCTTCGCCGGGCGGCAGCTCGTCTCCGGCATCATGGCAGGGGCCGTGAAGGGCTGAGTGGCACCATGACGTGGGCGCGCACGCGCGGGGTTGGTCCGCATCCCGCGCGTGCGCGCCTACGGTGCGGGAGTCGGCATTGCTTCAGGTGCTGTCGACTCCCGCATCACCATGTCCACGGACAGAACCAGGTGGTTCACACCCCGCAGGTCCGGGATCCCTTCGAGGTGATTCGCGGAAAGATCCGGGCGGATGCGCGCGAGCAGGAGACGGACCATTGCCCGGCCCTGGAGGACTGTCCGCTGGCGGACGGTCGTCAGGGGCGGAGCCGAGAAACCGGCGACCTCGATGTCGTCGAATCCGACGAGCGCCACATCCTCGGGGACGCGACGCCCTGCGTCCCGCAGTGCCTTCATCGCGCCAAGAGCAGTGAGATCCGAAGCGGCGAACAGGCCGTCGAGGTGGGGCGCACGTTCCAGCAGGCGCGCCGTCGCCGCCTCGCCACCCTCCTGGGTGAAGTTGCCGTTCTCGACGAGTTCGGGATCGAAGGCGTCTCCGAGACCTTCCCGGAAGCCGTCGAGGCGGTCGAGCCCAGCGGTCATGTCCTGCGGACCGGCGATGGTGCCGATCGCGGTGCGACTGAGCGAGCGGAGGTGCTCCGCTGCCATTCGCGCACCACCGACGTTGTCGTTGTCCACGTACGGCACCACGACGCCAGGCTGCATCGGGCGGCCACCGATGACCAGGGGGACGCCCGCGGCCAGCAGTGCGGGCGGAAGCGGGTCCACCGACTCGTGCTCGGAGATCAGCAGGACACCGTCGACCGCTCCGGACGTGACGTACCGGCGCACCCGGGCCATGTCCTCCGCGGTCTGCGCCATCATCACAACGAGTTGCAGCCCGGCTTCACCGATTTCGATGGTGGCTCCCCGCACGATCTTGCTGAAGAACGGGTCCCCGAAGACCCGCACGTCCGGCTCGGACGCGACAAGCGCGATCGTGTCGGTACGGTGCGTGACCAGGGACCTGGCCGCGAGGTTCGGCTGGTAGCCGAGCGCCTTGATCGAGCTCTCGACCCTGGTCCGGATTTCGGACGCGACCGTTGGGACGCCGTTGACCACCCGCGAGGCGGTCGCACGGGAGACGCCCGCGTGGGCGGCAACCTGATCGAGGCTTACGCGGCTACCGGAGACGGCACACACGACGGCTGTCTCCTCTCACGCGCTGAAATCAATCATCGTCTCAATGATGGAACCACACACGCCACGATCGCTCAATACGTGGACAACTTTAGTGGCGCACAACACTTGTCGGCGGAGGAGGCACGTGTCATGCTGTGGCGGGAGAGCGCTCTCTCACCTTTTGCCATCCAGCTCTTCCCCACCACCCACCCACGGGGGACCGCCCGAGAGAGCGTTCTCTCATTCCACTGGCGGAATGGCCCGCCGAACCTGAACCCGAGGAAGGTTTCGATGTCAACGGCTCACGGCGAGTTGAACAACGTCCACATTGCCCCCAGTCCGTCCGATGGCGATGCCCCGATTGTCGACCTGTATGGCCGCCGGTTCCACCGCATCCGCGGCTACGACCGGATGCCCCCATTCTTCATGACTCTCGTCAGCTCGAGCGACGTCTGGCTCTTCATCTCCAGCACCGGCGGCGTGACGGCGGGCCGCGTGGACTCCGAGCACGCGCTCTTCCCCTACTACACGGACGACAAGGTGGCCGAGAGCGCGGGGCGCACCGGTGGCCTCACGCTCCTGCGCGTCACCACAGAGGGCACGTCGTCCCACTGGCGTCCTTTCGCAGAGCTCCGGCCGGGTGGCCCGACCGTCGAGCGCACCCTGTACAAGGACATCCTCGGCACGGCCCTCGTGTTCGAAGAGGTCCGCCCGGACCTCGGGCTCCGCTTCCGGGTGACGTGGGAGACCAGCGCACGCTACGGCGTCGTCCGGAGCTGCGAACTGACGGCGGTGGGCGAGCAACCCTGCGAGGTCGAGGTACTCGACGGCCTCGTCAACATCCTCCCGGCGGGTACGAGCCAGCAGGTGCAGAACGAACTGAGCAACCTCCTCGACGCCTACAAGCGCAGCGAGCTCGAGGCTGCCACCGGCCTCGGGATCTTCCACCTCAACGCCTCCCTCACCGACCTGGCCGAGCCCAGCGAGTCGCTCCGCGCGAACGTGGCATGGCAGGTCGGCCTGACGGACGCCACCCACCTCCTCTCCACCCGCCAGCTCCGCGCGTTCCCCGAGGACGTGACCGAGGAGTCCGAGATGCGCGGCGAGCGTGGCGCCTACCTCCTCCACACCAAGCTGTCCCTGGACCCCGGCGACGAACGTTCATGGCGCATCGCCGCCGATGTGGACCACGACGCCGCCGACGTCGTCGCCCTCCTGACGCAGCTCCGCGACCCCGACCGGCTCGCGGCAGACCTCGAGGAGGACATCAAGCGCACCCGAGACGAACTCACGGCGATCCTCGCCGCCACGGACGCCGCCCAGCTCACCGGTGACGAGGTCGCGACCGCCCACCACGTCGCCAACGTCCTGTTCAACACCATGCGCGGCGGGCTGCCGGCGGATGGTTACACGGTCAGCGCCGACGACGTCCGGGCGTTCATCTTGGAGCGCGGCCCCGCGACGGCCAGCCGGTGCGCGGCCACCCTGGCGGCACTGCCCGAGCGGTTGCGCGCGGACGAGCTGGTCTCGCTCGCCGAGGGCGACCCGGATCTCTGGCGCCTCGCCATGGAGTACCTCCCGCTCACGTTCAGCCGCCGGCACGGCGACCCGAGCCGGCCGTGGAACAAGTTCCGCATCGCACTGCGGGACGAGCACGGCAACCCGCGGCTCGAGTACCAGGGCAACTGGCGGGACATCTTCCAGAACTGGGAGGCCCTCGCCTGGTCCTTCCCCGAGTACGTCGAATCGATGATCACGATCTTCCTCGACGCCACCACGGCCGACGGCTACAACCCCTACCGGATCTCGCGGTCCGGCATCGACTGGGAGACTCCCGAGCCGGAGAACCCCTGGTCCAACATCGGCTACTGGAGCGACCACCAGGTCATCTACCTGCTCAAGCTCCTCGAGACCTCCGAACGCTTCCACCCCGGCCGGCTCCACGAGCTGACGGACCGCGCGGTGTTCACCCATGCGGACGTCCCCTACCGGATCGCCTCCTACGAGCAGACCCTCGCCAACCCCTACGACACCATCACCTTCGACGAGGCCCAGCAGGCCGTCATCGAGGAGCGGGTCAAGGAAGAGGGCGCGGACGGGCGCCTCGTCCACACCGAGGACGGCGACCTCGTCCGGGTGACGCTCGCCGAGAAACTCCTCCTCATCCTGGTGGCCAAGCTCGTCAACCTGGTCCCCAGCGGCGGCATCTGGATGAACACCCAGCGCCCCGAGTGGAACGACGCAAACAACGCGCTCGTCGGCCGCGGCCTGTCCGTGGTCACGCTGTCGTACCTTCGCCGCTACCTGCCGTTCGTCCGCCACCTGCTCGACGACGACGTCGTCGTGACGCCGGAGCTGCGGGACCTGCTCGGCACGGTCCGGGGCGTGCTGACGGACCACGCGAGCGACACCGTCGACGACGTTCGCCGCAAGGACATCATGGACGCGCTCGGCGCGGCCGGAACCGCCTACCGCGAGCGGGCGTACCAGGGCCTGACGAACGAGCGAGTGACCGTGAGCGCCGGCGAGCTGCGCGCCCTGCTCGACCTGGCCGAGGACCACGTGGAG
>JBNJCY010000163.1:0-5589 GCA_051744325.1 Actinomycetota bacterium | reverse complement strand
GGCCGTCGTCCGTCTCATCAGTCCCCTCCCGGGACGATGCCCCACGGGTGCGGGACCAGTTCCTCCGCGGCGGCGAGGAGCTGGGCGGCATCGAGCACCGGGGCCGGCCGCCGCAGCACCGCCAACTCCTCCTCCGACAACCCGGCAACCGCCTCCCCCGGCCCGGCGCCGCCCGCCGGCGCGCCGCCGTCGTCGTCGTCCCCGGACCAGGCGGCCACGGTTGCGGGCTGGGTGTCGAGGAGGTGCGCCGCCACGTAGGCCAGCGCCGCGGCGTGCTTGCACCAGCCGAAGTCGCAGCCGTAGGGGCAGGAGCAGTCCGCGGCGATGCGGTCCGAGCCGGAGATCACGGTGCGCGTGAGACTGACCCGGTAGGGCTTGTGAGCAGACCCCTGAATCTGCGCGGTGAACCGGCCCTCCTCGACCTCGAGGGCAACCACTTGGCCGGCGCGGGCGTAGGTGCGGCCGCGCGCAAGGATCGACGACGAGGTCTCCATCTCGGCCGCGGCCACCATCTCGGCCGCCAGCTCACCGGTCACCTTCCCCGGCTTGGCGACGACGACGCCGCCCTCCACGGCGCGTCGCGGCCGCGCTTCGTACCAGGTCCCGTCCCACGAACGACGCGTCACTGCAGGACCTCCTCGCGTACGAGGGCGACCAGCGCGGCGAGACCCGCGTCGGAGAGTTCGGTGATGGCGGAGTCGGCGGAACGGATGACGGAGCCCGCGAGCTCGCGCTTCGCCGCGATGGTCTGGTCGATCCGGTCCTCGAGCGTGCCGGGGCACACCAGCACGTGCACGGAGACCTTCTGGTGCTGCCCGATGCGCCAGACCCGGTCAGAGGCCTGATCCTCGACCGCGGGGTTCCACCACCGGTCCAGGTGGATCACGTGGTTCGCGCGGACGAGCGTCAGGCCCGTCCCGCCGGCCTTCAGGGATGCCACGAGCACCGGCGGGCCGTCCGGAGCGCTGAACTCGGCCACGGTCCGCGTCCGCGCGGCCCGGCTGTCCGCACCCGTCAGGGTCGCCACGCCCACACCGAGGGTGCGCCGCAGGTGGTCCGCCAGGTCCGGCACGAATGAGGCGAACTGGGTGAACACCACCACGGCCTGGCCCTCGTCGACGATCTGGGAGGCGAGGTCCACGAGCCTGGACACCTTCCCGGACCTCTCGCCCAGCGCCCGCCGCGACTCGGTCAGCAGGGCGGGATGAACGCAGATCTGCTTGAGCTTCGAGATGCCGGTGAGCACGGCCGCGCGCCTCTTCATGGGCTCGCCCCCGGCGACGCGTGCAGCCCCCGAGCCGCGGCCGGCGGCGCTGTCGCGCAGCTCCTGCAGGGCGCCCATCATGTCCGCCACCACGGCCTCGTACGCCCCCACCTGCTCGCGCGTGAGCGTGCAGTCCTCGCGGATGACCTGGCGGTCGGGGAGATCGGGCAGCACGCCGGGGTCCGTCTTCGCGCGCCGCAGCACGAACGGCCCCACCACCGCGCGGAGCCGCGCCAGGTCACCCGGCGTCGCGTCGGCGTAGCGCGACATGAACTGCTTGCGCCGCGGCAGCAGGCCGGGGTGGGCGAACGCCAGCAGGGACCACAGGTCCCCCAGGTGGTTCTCGACCGGCGTTCCCGTGACCGCGAGCCGGTGGTTGGCGGTGAGAGCGCGGGCGGCCCGCGCCGCCCGCGTGTCCGGGTTCTTGATGGCCTGGGCCTCGTCGAGGACCACCCGGTGCCAGCCCACCTCCGCCAGCGACTCGTCCCGGGCGAGAAGCCCATAGGTGGTGACGACGACGTCGGCGCTCGCCACCGCCGCCGCCACCTCGCCGCGCGCCGAACCGTGGAAGGCCCGGACCCGCAGGTCGGGCGTGAACCGCTCCGACTCCCGTGCCCACGTGTCCACCAGGGTGACGGGGCAGACCACGAGCGTCGGGCCGGGGTGGTCGGAGCGGATCAGGCTGAGCACCTGCAGTGTCTTGCCGAGCCCCATGTCGTCCGCGAGGATCCCGCCGATCCCGTTCTCGGCGAGCCACGTCAGCCACTCCACGCCGACGAGCTGGTAGGGCCGCAGCGTCGCGTGCACCCCCTCCGGTGGGGCGATCCGGCGGGCGAGACGCAACCCGTCCGGAAGGACGTCGCCCGAGTCGACATCGACGCCGTCGAAGGCCTCGTCCGCCAGCAGGTCGGCGGCGGTGACCGGGCGGCGCAGCCGGCGGGCGAGCGCGACGAGCCGGGCGGCGTCCCGCTGCCCGATGCGCAGCCAACGGCCGCGCACCATCACGAGTTCCGACTTCGCGGCGGCCAGTGCGGCGAACTCCTCCGGCGTCAGCGTCTCACCGTCCACGAGGACATCGGCGTCGAGCCCGAGGCCCGTGACCCGCATCGTCCCGGTCCCGGTGCCCGAATTGGACAGCTGGCGCCGGACCGAGGCGACGCGCAGCAGATTCCCGGGCGCGACGACGTCGAAACCTGCGTCCTGCAGCCGCAGGGCGACCTGGTCCAGGAACGCCAGGACGTCCTCGCCCCCCAGCACGAAGGGCGCCGGAGCGAAGGGAAGCCGGGAGGTGGGCCCGCCCTCGGTCCGGTATGTCGCCATCCAGGTGGCCAGGTCGTCGGCAACGTTGGGGAGCGGCGGACCCCAGGCGCGCCGCAGCATGCGCATCTCGGTGGCGGCCCAGCGCTCCCACAGGAGCGGGTCCGCCCCGAACATGGCCGGATCCGCGCTCACCCACGGCAGCCGGGTGGTCGGCTCGTCGACGCGGACCGCCAGTGGCACCAGCGTCCACTCGTCCCCTGCGCCGTCCCCGTCCGGCGCGGTGAGCACGACGACGGTGCGCGCGTTCGCCGCCGACCGCGCCACCACGTGGTCGGCCCACTGTGCGGCACCGGCCCGCCCGGTCCGCCCGGTCGGCCACAGCGGGAGGGGTCCGTCGAGCGCTGCTCCGATGCGAGCATCGACGACGGCGTCGACGTGGGCGCGCAGCCGGGCCTCGGGTTCGACGTCCACGACCGTGCCGGCCACCACGCACGCCCACACCTCCCGCTCGAGTTCTGCCGCCAGCGCGGGACCGGGGGCGGCCCGCCACCGCCAGCCCTCGCCGTCCGGGGTGGGGACGGGCCGTTCGTCGGCGGCCCGGATCGCCAGCGCGGTCAGCCGTGCGAGGGCGAGCGCTCCCGCGGTGGGCGGGCTCGCGGCGTCGTCGAGCCGGTCGGCGAGCCAGGCCCCGAGGCCGGCTTCGACGGGCCGCCGCCACACCCGCCCCGGGGCCATGCCGCTGGAGGTGGGAATGGACCGCATGACGCCCCGGCCCGTCCCCACGGTGGTCCAGAGGCCGTCGCGGTCGAGGAACAGGTTCAACGGGCACCCTCGAAGTGCCGGCGGCACCGGGCCTGGTAGGACTCGATCCCGCCCACGTGCGCCACGGTGGGGATGCTGGCGTCCCCCACGTCGTCCGGGCGCACGCGCTGGTGGAACGCGGCTTCCGCACCGCACACCGCGCACACGGCGGTCAGCTTCGCGACATCCTCGGCGAGCGCCATGAGGGACGGCAGCGGCTCGAAGGGCCGGCCGTCGAAGGTGACGCACAACCCGGCCACCACCACCGTGATCCCCGTCGACGCCAGGTCCCCGGCTGCCTTGACCAGGTCCGGACCGAAGAACTGGGCCTCGTCGATGGCGAGGAGGTCGAGGTGCCGGCCCCGTGCGAGTTCGACCAGCGTGTGCACGTCCGAGACAGGGTGCGAGGGCACGCTGAGCCCGGAGTGGGAGGCCACCCGGCCCGCGCCGTGCCGTTCGTCCAGGGCGTGGGTGACCACCTCCACCTCCAGACCCGCCAGCTGGGCACGGCGCACCCGCCGCAGCAGCTCCTCCGACTTCCCGGCGAACATCGGACCACAGACGACCTCAAGACGGCCTTGGAGAGTTCTGTACATGGTTCAGAGCGTAGGCCGCAGGCCGGGCGCGCGGGAATCCGGACTAGCATGATGTCCGGCAGCAGCGAGGAACGGATCCCAGACCCATGAGCTTTTCCCTCTCCACGTCCGCCAAGGGGCTCGGCATGGGCCTGGCCGAGGTGGTCCCCGGCGTCTCCGGTGGCACGATCGCGTTCATCACCGGGATCTACGAGAAGCTGATCCGCACTCTCCGATACATCGACTCCACAGCGCTGCGGCTGCTCCTCAAGGGGCGGTTCCGCGAGTTCTCGCACCACATCGACCTGTGGTTCATCCTGTCCCTGGGTGTCGGAATGATGGTCGGCCTCGTGGTTGGGGTCTTCGGCATCACATACCTCATCGAGAACCACCCACTCTCGGTGTGGGCGTTCTTCTTCGCCCTGATACTCGCGTCCTCGATCATGGTGGGCCGGGACGTCTCCCGATTCACGTGGCTCACCGTGCTGCTCGTCGCGATCGGTGCCGCCGCCGCCCTCCTGATCACGAGCGCGGAACCCTCCGCCCAGCGCACGTCCCTCGGCTTCGTGCTCATCAGCGGGATCCTGGCGATCTCCGCGCTCATGCTCCCCGGCCTGAGCGGCTCTTTCGTCCTCCTGCTGCTGGGGATGTACTCCTACATCATCCCGGCCATGCGGGACCTGTTGACCGGAGACCTCGGGGCCCTGCCCATCATCCTCACGTTCGCGGTCGGGGCGGGCATCGGCGTGTTCACCATGAGCCGCCTCCTGCACTGGGGCTACGAGAGGTACCGGGACCAGGTCCTCGCGGTACTCGCCGGGATCATGCTCGGCTCGCTCAACAAGATCTGGCCATGGCAGGAGGTGCTCCTCACCGAGATCGACCGGAGCGGCCGCGAGGTGGTCACCTTCAGCCGGTCGGTGAGCCCCTCCACCTTCGCGGGCCTCGAGTCCAACCCTGTGTTCGGCACCGATCCGGCGCTCGGCTCGTCGATCCTCATCATGGTCGTGACGTTCGTGGCGATCATCTCCCTCAATCTCCTGAAGCGGGAGCGCGCGCCGCTGCCCGCACCGCAAGTGGGCCCAGCCCCGTACGAAGGCCAAGGCCCCTACGAGGGCCCAGCCCCGTACGAGGAGTGAGCCCTACGGCCCGCCTCACAAACCCCATTGTCACGATCCCGGTCACGAACCCAGTGCGAGGGCCTTCCCGAAGGATTGCGGGTCGTCGAGGATCCGGACGACATACGCGGCGACGTCCTCCCTGCTGATCCGTGCCTTCATCGGCTTCTTCTCCGCGGTCTCCTGGGCCACGAGGGTCCCGGTCACCGGGCCGTCAGCGAGTCCGCCCGGCCGCACGATCGTCCAGTCCAACCCGGACGCGCGCACCGCGGCCTCCTGCTCGCCGTGGTCGGCCAGCGCGCTGCCGAGGACTGTGCGGGCGAAGATGCGTGCGACTGCTGGCATGAGCCCCATCGAGTCGCCCGCGCCCAGGGACGACTGCACCACGAGCCGGCGCACCCCCTCCCGCCGCATCGCGTCCACGATCGCCGTCACGTCGGTGGGGTCCACCAGAAGCGCCGCGTCCCCCGCCACCTCCGGCAGCGAGGAGGTGTTCGACGTCACCACCGGCGTGCCGCAGGCCATGGCCTCCAGCACCGGCAGGCCGAAGCCCTCGTAGAGGCTGGGGAAG
>JBNJCY010000162.1:0-5592 GCA_051744325.1 Actinomycetota bacterium | reverse complement strand
GCGGGAGCGCCCGACGCAGTCGCGCGCGGATGGTAGCCGCGGACGGCAGCAGGCAGCGCCCGCGTTCCCAACCGGACGGCAGCAGGCAGCGCCCGCGTTCCCAACCGGACGGCAGCCGGCAGCGCCCGCGTCCCAAGCCGGCCGAAAGCGCCCGCTCACTCGAGCAAGCGGGCGCCGCCCAGCCGGATCAGGGGTTCTGCCGCACCCGGCGGGCCGCCTCGACCATGTTCGCCAGCGAAGGCTCGACCTCGGCGTAGCCGCGAGTCTTGAGCCCGCAGTCGGGATTCACCCACAGGCGCCGGTCATTGATCACGCCAACCGCCAACCGCAGCTGCGCCTCCATCTCCTCCACAGACGGCACCCGCGGGGAGTGGATGTCGTAGACCCCGGGGCCGATCCCCCGCGCGAAGCCTTGCTCCTCGACAGGTTCGAGCACCTCCATGCGGGACCGGGCGGCCTCGATGGAGGTCACGTCCGCATCGAGCCCGTCGATGGCGTCGATGATCTCGTTGAACTCGGAGTAGCACAGGTGGGTGTGGACCTGCGTGGACAGCTGCACACCGGAGGTCGCGAGCCGGAAGGCCCGCACGGACCACGAGATGTACCCGGGCTGGTCCTCCGAACGCAACGGCAGCAGCTCCCTGAGCGCGGGCTCGTCAACCTGCACCACGCGGATGCCGGCCCGCTCCAGGTCTGCAACCTCCTCGCGCAACGCGAGCGCCACCTGGTCCGCGGACACAGCGAGTGGCTGGTCGTCTCGTACGAAGGACCACGCCAGGATGGTCACCGGCCCGGTGAGCATGCCCTTCATCGGCTTGGCCGTCAGCGACTGCGCGTACCGCGACCACTCCACCGTGATGGGCCCGCGACGCCGCACCGCACCCCACAGGATGGAGGGCCGCGTGCACCGCGAGCCGTAGGACTGGACCCAGCCGTGCTGCGTGGTCGCGAAGCCCTCGAGGTTCTCCGCGAAATACTGCACCATGTCGTTGCGCTCCGCCTCGCCGTGCACGAGCACGTCGAGCCCGAGCCGCTCCTGCAGTTCCACCACCCGCGCGATCTCGGTGCGCATGGCGGCGTCGTAGTCCGCGTCGGACATGGTGCCCGCCCGGTGCGCCGCCCGGGCGCGACGGATCTCGGCGGTCTGCGGGAAGGACCCGATCGTCGTCGTCGGCAGAGCCCCCAACCCGAGGTCCTCCTGCGCGGCCACCCGCTCTCCGTACGCCTCACGGGAGCGGAACGCGTCCGGGACCACCGGCACCTCACCGGCCCGCACGCCGGGGTGGGCGGCTCGCCGGGCCCGCACCGCCACGGACTTCGCGATCTCGCCGGCGATGGCGTCGCGCCCCTCGGCCAACCCGCGGGCGAGAGTCAGCACCTCGCCCACCTTCTGGTCGGCGAACGCCAGCCATGTGCGCAACTCGGGATACAGGCCTCCCTCGCGCTCGACGTCGTGCGGCACGTGCATCAGCGACGTCGAGGTGGCCACGGACACCGGCGAGTCGTCGCCGAGCCGCGCCCCGAGCGCCCCCAACAACCCGAACGCCTCCTGCAGGTCCGCGCGCCAGATGTTGCGGCCGTCGATGACGCCGGCGACCACGGTCTTGCCGGTGAGGATGTCGACGTCGTCCGGGATCTCCCCCTTCACCAGGTCCAGTCCGATCGCCTCGATGCGGGACGCCGCCAGCGGGGGCAGCGCGTCGCCGAGCGGCCCGTAGGAGCCCACCACGAGGATCGCGGGCCGGTCCGCGAGCCCGCCGAGCGTCGCGTACGCCGACGACGTCGCCGCCACCATCTCGTCGCGCGGCCAGGTGTCGGCCACGAGCGCGGGCTCGTCGAGCTGGACCCACTCGACCCCGGCGGCCGCCAGCGCGCGCAGCAGGTCGGCGTACGCGGCGACGATGTCATCGAGTCGGTCGAGGGGGGTGAAGCCCGCGGGGGCGCCGTCGGCGGCCTTGGAGAGCAGGGCGAGGGTCACGGGGCCCACCACCACGGGTCGGAGCCCGGGCGCCTCGGTGGCGAGGCGGACCACGCGGTCGTCGACGAGCCGGATGACCGTGTCCGGCGCGATCTCGGGGACGAGGTAGTGGTAGTTGGAGTCGAACCACTTGGTCATCTCGAGCGGCGGGCGGTCACCGACCCCGCGGGCCACGGTCCAGTAGCCGTCGAGGTCGAGGGAGCCATCCTCGGCCCGGAGGTCGTCGAAGCGGGCGGGCACGATCCCGAGCGAGGAGGCGATGTCCCACACCTGGTCGTAGCCGGTGGCGTCCGCGGGGATGGAGTACGGCTCGGTGAGTCCGAGTTCGGTGAGCCGCTCCCGGGTCTGGGCGCGCACGGCGGCGAGCGCGGCCTCGGTGTCCTGAAGGCTGGCGCGGCCGGCCCAGTAGGCCTCGACGGCCTTCTTGAACTCGCGGTCCCGGCCGATGCGCGGGTAGCCGAGGATGGTCGCGGCGGGGAAGGTGGTCATGAGGTGTGTCCTTCGATGAGGTGAGCGGGCGGGGTGGACGAAGCAGAATCGGATGCAGCGGAATCGGACGAGATGGGGCGGGCCGGGCCGGGCCCCTCCACGAGGCCGCGGCGGCAGAGTTCGGCGTGGAGGGCGAGTGCGGGCCGGGCCTGGTTGAAGGTGAAGACGTGGGCGCCGGGGGCGCCGGCCTCCAGCGCGCCCTGGACGAGGTCCGCGGTGGCGGCGATACCGCGGGCGAAGCGTTCCACGGGGTCGGGGACGTCGAGGAGCGCGACCAGCCCGGCCGGCGGCTCCACCCCGCTGAGGGCGGCGAGGCGGCGGAGGCGGCCCGGGTCCGTGAGCGGGATGATGCCGGGCAGGATCGGGATGCTGATCCCCGCGGAGGGCGCCTCGCGCACGAGGGCGGCGAACTCGGCCACGTCGTAGAACACCTGGGTGATCGCGAAGTCCGCGCCGGACTGCTGCTTGGCGCGCATCGTCACCAGCTCGCGGTAGCGGCGCTCACCATGCGCGTGCGGGTAGACGGCGCAGCCCACGGAGACCGGGCCGTCCACGAGTCCGGTGGCGCGAGCCTCGGATTCCACTCGGCGGATGAGGCCGACGAGGTCGGTGGCCCGGTTCAGCCCGTCGGGGTGTGGCTCCCACTCCCTCCCGGGCTCCGGGTCTCCGCGCAGGGCGAGGAAGTCCCGCACGCCGGCGACCAGCATCGCGCGCACCCGCTCGGCGAGTTCCGCCCGCGAGGTGCCGACGACGGTCAGGTGCGCCACTGCCGGGACGTCGCCCTCCGCCAGGAGCCTGTCCACGAGCTCACGGGACGCCACCCGGCCGGCCCCGGTGGAGGGGTACGTGATCGAGAAGAACTGGGGCGCCGTCGTCGCCAGCGCCCGCACGGTCTCCCAGAGGGCCTCGGCCTGGTCGGGGCGGCGCGGCGGGTAGAGCTCGTAGGAGATGCGGGGCAGGCCCGGGCCGGGCGGGCAGCAGGTGCACACGCGGGCACGACGGCGGGGCGCGTCCGGCCGCTCCGCACTCACGCTGCTCATGGCTCTCCATCGGTCCCGGCTGAAGCACCCGCACCGCCTTGGCGGCGGGGGTTGCTGCGGCGTCGTCGAGCCGAGTCTCTCGGCCGCTCTGGATGGTGTTTCTTCGATGATCGACCCCCGCCACGGACCCGGCCACGCCGTTCCATGGGGTGAGACGTCGTTTCCAGCATCCGGGAAGGTCCTCCCGGGGCGGGGTTTTCCGCCCCAACGCCCGCGCGCGGGGCCGGGCGAAACGCCCGTGGACCGTAGACTCCACAGCATGGAGGAGGTGTCACGAGTGCCCGCGGGTGTGCCCGACGGCGCCACCCCGCCGCCGGATGCCACCGCACCGCCCGAGAGCGCGGCACCACCCGAGAACGCCGCAGCGCCCGAGAACGCGGCCGACCCGGCCCACTCGGTCCCCCTGTCCGCCCACTCCGCCCGCTCCGCCCGCTCCGCCCCGCGACCCTCTACGCGCCGGACGGTGCAACTGGTCGACGTCGAGGAGCAGCACATCCGCCGTCCCGGTGACCTCGTCACGGCGATCGTCGCCCTCGTGGGCATCTCGCTCGTGTTCCTGCTCGCGATCTACGGACAGGCCACCGCCACGGGGGTCGCCGAGGACGTCACCGACGTGGTCAACCGCAACCTGCGGCAGATCCTCCTCCTGCCGGTAACCGCCATCGAAGGCCTTGTGGTCTTCCTGGTGCCGGTGAGCGTGATCGTGTTCGGGATCGTGCGCCGCCAGTGGCGCACCCTCGTGGAGGCGCTGCTCGCCGCTCTCGCGGTGGCGGTGGTGGCGTGGGGCCTGAACGCCGCCATCGAGATGCTCGAACCCACCAGCGCCCTGCGCCTCGGCCTCATGCGCAACCCGCGGGGTGTGTCCGTCACCGCGTTCTCGCCGTTCGTGGCGGCGATCGCGGCGCTGCTCACCGTGGCCGGACGGGGTCCGAGCTCGCGGCTGATCCGCTGGTCCTGGAACTTCCTGTTCCTCGTCCTGGTGCTGGCGGTCCTGCAGGGCGACCAGACGATCGCGGGGGCCATCATCACGGTGCTGCTGGGGCGTATGGCGGGCTTCACCTCACGGTGGATCGGCGGGGCACGCTCCACCCGAGCGGCGGGCCTCTCGCTGGTCCGCGGCCTGCGGCGCGCGGGCCTGGACCCGGACCGGATCGTCCGCCTCGACACCCCGGAGGAGCCGGTGAAGGCGTGGCTGGTCTCCTCCGACGCCCCGGTGGGCCACAACGCCCAGCTCCAGCTCGAGGCGGAGGGGATCGACGGCGTCGCCCGCCACGACAGCGGCGCCATCCCCCGCATACCATCCAGGTCCCCCCACGAGGAACACCAGCTCGCCCAGCTCTCCGATCTGATGCGGCTGCTGGACTCGGACCGCAGCGTCATCGTGGAGGACCCCCTGCCGATCCCCCCGGACGTGCGCGCCATCCTGGGGGAGGCGCGTCAGTGGCGGCACAGCTCCGCGTACCGCCTCTACGGGGTGTGGCAGAACGGGGTGCGCTCGGACGTGACCGTGCTGGACGCCGACCGCCAGGTGGTGGGCCTCCTCACCACGCTGTGGGAGACGATCCGCATCCGGGGGTTGAACCGGCGCGTCACCCCCACCCTCCGCGAGACGGCCGAGCACGCGATCCTCATGTCCTTCGCGGCCTCCTCCGCCGGGGTGAACGTCCCGGAGATCCGGGGCATCGCGGAGGCCGACGAGTCGATCCTCATCGTCCAGCCCCACATCCCCTCCCCACGCACGTTCGCCCAGCTCGAGGAGATCGACGATTCCCTCCTCGACGCCCTCTGGAACCAGATCCGCTCCGCCCACGACCGGGGCATCTCCCACCGCAACCTCTCCGCCTCCCAGGTCACCGTCGACGCCGAGGGCACCATGTGGATCCGCGGCTGGGACTCGGGCGAGATCGTCTCCTCCGAGCTGTCCCGGCGCTTCGACCTCGCCCAGGCGCTGACGATGATCGCGCTGAGGGTCGGCGTGGACCGGGCGATGCACAGCGCCAGCCGCAACCTCTCCCCCACCCAGCTCGCCTCGATAGCGCCGCTGCTGCAGGGGCCCACACTTCCCCATGAGACCCGCATGGCGAT
>JBNJCY010000161.1:0-5609 GCA_051744325.1 Actinomycetota bacterium | reverse complement strand
CGATGCCGCCCCCGCCGTACACCAGCATCCCGCTGGTGTACGGCGGGGGCGGCATCGACGCTATCGAGATGGCCTCCTCCCTAGCCCGCAACCCTCGAGGGGTCGCCGCCGCAGTTCGCGGGATGCTGGATCTCTCTGGCGTCTCCCGCTTGTCCGCAGGGGACGCTGCGCGGCTGTCTGACGATCTTCGTGCGCCGGGTGGTGGGTTCACCGTCAGCCACCGCACGGGGGAACCGGTCACCGAAGGCTTCGCGGTAGGTGTTCGCCCCGACCGCAACGTGAACCTCGGGGTGGAGAAGACCTCCCCCGAAGTCGTCCAGCGGTACGCGGACCGCAACCTCGACGTCCTGGATCAGCCCGGGCACCACGTCGGCGGATGGAACCTTGGCGAGCGAGCCGACCTGGACCTCTCCCGCGTCTTCGACAATGAGGAAGACGCCCTTCGCCTGGCTCGAGATCTGGGGGAGGAGGCGATCTACGACCTCGGTCGGCAGATGACCATCCCTACCGGGGCTGGCCCCCGGGACGTGATCCAAACCGCTATCCACGAGGCCAGCGGTCTACCTCCGAGCGTTGCCGGGCACCCTCGGTTCGAGGCCATCCGACGCGACGTCCGGGCCCTGGAGTCTCTCGGGTTCGACCCGATGACGTGGGAACGCTCGGGCAGCGGGATGATCCTTCCGACCCCGAAGAACAAGGCGGGGCAGCAAACCTACGACGAGGTCTACAGCCGAGTCATGGGCAACAAGGACTTCATCATCCGCACCGCCCGACGCGGTGAGGAGCTGGGGGGCCTCCGCTGGTACGACAACCAGCAGATCCTCGACCTCACGGGTGAGGCGATCTCCGACCCCGTGGATGCGAGGGCGGCGTTCGACTTCCTGATGGAGATCGAGGGCGTTGCCAGCGCGGGCAGCAGCGTCCCCAACCAGACCGCCCGAGCCAGCTACCTCTGGTACAAGCTCGCCAACGGGATCCCCCCGAGCCAGATCACCAAGGCCGACCTACCCACGGGGACGGGGGCCATGACGTGGACCTCGGCGCAGGTCCCGGCGTTCCGCAGGATGGACTCAGGTGCTCGCCCGTTCTCCAACGAGGCACTGAAGAGTGGCAACTACTCCGGGAACCTAGCTGGCATGGCTGACCCGGTCACCGCCGACCGCTGGGTCCCCCGCATCATGGAGAACCGGGTGGCTGACGCCACCATCGGGCCCCCGAAGGGGGTCTCCTACACCGCGTACGCTGACGCCTCCGCCGAGATCGCTCGGGAGCTGGGGTGGAACCCCCGGGACTTCCAGGCGGCCATCTGGGTTGGGGCCGAGATGATCGACAACCCCGACGCCTTCCGCCAGGTCTTCATGAACGGGATCCACCGCGTGGCTCGAGAGCAGAGCATCCCCCCTGCCGAGGCCATGCGGAGGTTCTACGAGGGCGACATCCACGTCAACCACCTCATCGGCCCTGATGCGGCGGCAGACCTTCGCCTACGTGCAGCGCGGGTGCTGGCCAAGGTGTCGGAGGAGCCTGAGTCGGAAGAAGACCTCCTCGAGCTGATCGGCCTCGGCGGCATGTGATGTCCGCCCCCGGCCCCAGCTCGGCGCAGTTCAACCAGCAGATCGGCAACCAGGTCCTCGACTTCATCGAGGGCCTGTTCGCCAACGGCCTGAACCAAGCCAACCGCATCGGCAACCCCGAGGGCGACCACAGCTACGACCCCAACATGCGGATGTCGCAGCCGTTCGAGAACGCCGGGTACGGCCCGCAGGCCGCCGGTCTCCTCGGGCTCATCGGGCTTCTGGCGACCCCGGATCCTACCGACATCATGCAGGTCGCCAAGGTGGCAAACCGCTCGCAGGACGCCTACCGGGTGGTGCGCGGGGCCGACGACCTTCCGGTCACCGGCTTCCGCTCGCAGACCCCCAGCGGTCGTGGCCCCTACACGGCGGACATGCCTGAGATGCAAGGCCAGGGTTTCGCTCGCTCGATCTCCGAGGGCCCAGAAGCGGCCCGGCACCACATCAGCCCACGAGCTGTCGTCCACGAGGGCCAGCTCGCGGCGAGGCAGCACGGGCTGCTCGATCTGACCGGCCCGGCCCAACAGGCTGACCCGGTCCTGATGCAGCGCCTGCGCGGCTACCTCGCGGAGGTGGACCCGGACGGGCGGATGGTCGGGGCGCTCGACGAGTACGAGAGCGGATACACCAGCGGCCTCGATCTCCTGGTCGAGATGGAGCGCACCCTCGGCGCGAACGACCTCGGTCGGCTGCCTCGAGACATCGGCATGGACTTGGCGAAGGTGCCCCACAACCGCAACATCGGCAGGCCCGTCAACGCGCCGGGGGCGGAGTACATCGCCTACTCGCCCGATGCGTGGCGGCCCAACAACGTCTACACGCCCGACGAGTTCGAGCGTCTCTTCCCTCGGAGGTGAGATGGCACAGCGCAGGTTCTACCGCATCGCCGACCTCTCCGGGGGCCTGAACCCGGACCAGAACCCCGTCATGGTGGCGGACAACGAGGCCACCGCAGTCCGCAACGTCCGCTTCGACAAGCTCGGGTCCCTCATCTCCCGGCGCGGGTACTCCCGCCTGGTGGACGCTGACCCCGGCTCCGACATCCTGACGCTGGGTCGTTGGGCCCCCGAGGGTTCCCCTGGCAGCGCCCAGGTCTTGGCGCACCTGGCGAGCGGGAGCCTGGTCGAGGTGGACACGGGCTACCCGGTCATCGAGACCGGCCTGAGCACCACGCGGCGCGGGGACTTCGCGTCGGCGGGCGACAAGGTCCTCTACGCCGACGGGGCGGACGTCGTGATCTACGACGGCACCACGTCTCACAAGGCGGGCATCGTCGCCCCCGTCGCCGGGTGGGCAGCGGCTGCGGCGGATGGCGGATCTCTGGCGGTCGGCTCCTTCAGCTACCAGTACACCTTCTACGACAGCGCGTGGGGCGTGGAGAGCAACCCCAGCCCCGCCGTGACGGCCACCACTTCGGGCACCGATCTGACGATCAATCTCAGCACCCTGCCCGGCACGCACGCTCGGGCGGACAAGATCCGCCTCTACCGCACGGACGCAGGCGGCACGGTTCACTACTTCCTGGTCGAGCTGCCCATCGCCACCACCAGCTACTCGGACAACGGCAGTGTGGCCCCGGCGATCACCGTCACCCCGGACGTCGACAACGTCCCCCCGCTCGATTACGAGCGCATCGCGTACTTCAAGGGCTACGTCTTCGGCAGCATCGGCAACACCCTCTACTGGTCGAAGCCGTACGAGCCCGAGCAGTGGCCGACGCTGGACTTCACCGAGGTCCCCTTCGAGGGCAATGACGAGATCCGCGCCCTCTGGGCCTTCCAGGACACCCTGCTCGTCTTCGGACGCCGCAACGTGGTCCTGGTCGCGGGCGAAGGCGGGACCCCCAACAGCGGGACCGGGTGGTCCCTGAGTCGGGTCGACCTGGACACGGGGATCGCCAACAGCCGCTGCGCGGTGGAGATCGGCGGGTCCCTGGTCTACCTCTCGCACCAGGGCCTGAGGGCCTTCCCCGGGGCCCAGCCGTTCGTACCCAAGCTCGACCGGGT
This sequence comes from Actinomycetota bacterium, assembly GCA_051744325.1. Classification (GTDB taxonomy): domain Bacteria; phylum Actinomycetota; class Actinomycetes; order Actinomycetales; family Actinomycetaceae; genus UBA1383. Next base: position 2,029 of record JBNJCY010000161.1, on the reverse strand, counting down.
GTTCGCGGCGATGCCGTTGGCGACCATCGAGGCGGCGGCCATGACCTACGTCCCGGAAGAGCGGGCGCTGTGGGTCGCCGTGGACGGCAAGATCTACACCGTCCACGTCCCCAACATGGCCATCGGCACGTACTCCCTGTCGACCACGGGCTTCCTCACGGGAGGGGAGAGCGGCTTCGAGCTTCCGCTGTTCATCGACTCCGAGCTTCGTCACGTGAACCAGTACGGCGGCGACACGGACAACGGGACCTCCATCGTCATGCACTGGAAGTCCAAGATCTTCCAGCTCGAGAACCCGGAGACGATCAAGGCGTTCCGCCGCATCGGTGCCTTCGCTTCGGTGGGCTCGAGCGGCACCGTGACAATCACGATCTCCGACGCTGGCGAGTCGTCCTCCGTGACCCTCGAGTCTCTTGGCGAGGAGTCGCTGGCCGTGTGGGACAGCGCCATCTGGGACACGAGCAGGTTCGCTACCGACGCGGTCTCGTACTTCATCGGAGCCCTCCCGGCGCAGCGCCTGCGGGGGCACACGTTCCAGGTGACGGTCGAGGCAGTGACCAGCACGCCGACGGAAGTCGTCGCCCCCATCACATTCGAGTACCGGGAAGCCAACCGCTTCCTCGGGCGTCCGTGAGGTATCCATGGGAACTGTAGTCAAGCCAAACACCTTCGAGTCGGGCAACACCATCAGCTCGGCACAGGTGAACGCCAACTTCGACACCATCTACACCCTGGTCAACGGCCTCCTGGACGACGCCAACCTGGCGAACGGGGCCGTGACCGAGAACAAACTCGCGGACGGTGCCGTCACCAGCACGAAGATCGCCAACGGCACCATCATCAACGCCGACATCTCCGCTGCGGCGGCCATCCAGGCGACCAAGATCGGCGCAGGCAACGTCAGCGACACCGAGTTCGGGTACCTGGACGGGGTCACCTCCGCGATCCAGACCCAGCTCAATGGGAAGCAGGCAACGCTCGGCGCAGGGGACGTCACCACTACCTTGATTGGTGATGGTCAGGTCACGGCTGACAAGCTCCAGGCGTTCGCCGTGGGCGTGGACCCGGAGATGTCTGATGTGGCGACGACGAACATCAGTGCTTCGGGAACAGCAACTGTCCCTGCGGGGTTGTACTTTGTCTGGCTGAATGGTGGCCCCTCTACGGTCTCGGTTCTGGCGGGTACCGGGGTGTACGTCACCGTTCTCAGTGACACTTCTGGTGGGGTGTTCGTCATCTCCGACGGAACCAACGTGAAGGTCTACAACAACAGCGGTGGATCCATCTCGTACAGCAGGCGACGCTTCTACCCCTAACGTGGACCTCTTGAGCCTGGCATTGAGCCTGGCGCTGCCAATGGACGGCACGAAGTTCACGGGCGACTGGCGCATGGACGTCAACCCCGTGTTCGGCGTGCCTGCCCCTACCTCGAAGTGGGGCGCGGCGGCGACCACGATTCCTGGGGCGGTGCTTTACGACCCACGCTACGCCGGGAGCGGCCAAGACATGTACTCCAACCCCCACGTCATGCGGCACGAGCTGGCGCACACGGAGCAGCAGGCGGCCCTGGGCCCGGCCTTCTGGGCAGCGTACGGGGCCACGGGCGGCAGGGCCTTCGAGCCCTACAACCCCACGGAGTTCTTCGGCCCCAACGTCCCGGAGGGCGGGGGGAGGCCGGGAAGCGGTCCCGACTTCCATGACATGGGTCGCACCTGGATGCCCGAGGACGACGAGCGGCAGAGGTACCCGCTGTTCCGACTCGAGCGCCAGGGTGACACCTCGCGCATGCAGGTCCTGCCCGGCTACCCAGAGCTTGGCAAGTTGACGGTGAAGCGATGACCAAACCCCTGTTCGCGGACAAGTGGTACGGGCCGTACGTCCTGACGGACGAGCTGCGGAAGGAGATGCAGCGCGTCTACCGGGAGATCGACACGTTCGAGGCCCTGCCCGGCCCCCAGGGTCCGACTGGTCCCCAGGGCCCTGAAGGTCCGACGGGTCCCCAGGGCGAACAGGGGATCCAGGGCCCCCA
>JBNJCY010000160.1:0-5620 GCA_051744325.1 Actinomycetota bacterium | reverse complement strand
CGCAGTTGTGGGGGCTAATGGGCGCAGTTGCTGGGGCTAATGGGCGCAATCGTGGGGGCAGATGGGCGCAGCTGTGGGGATGGGCGCAGTCGTGGGGGACCCTGGACGGTCATCTCATCCTCGTGCGACTGGTCGAAGTCCGGGCGACCCCCTCCCCGGCCGGAGAGAACCCACGGATCGGTCACAAGAGCCGGATTTCTGGCCGTGGCCCCCGACCCGCTATGCTTGACGGGCCAACGGGGTGTGGCGCAGCTTGGTAGCGCGCTTCGTTCGGGACGAAGAGGTCGTGGGTTCGAATCCCGCCACCCCGACTGTTGGAAGGGCCGCTGACCTGCGGAAACGCAGGTGAGCGGTCCTTTCCGTGCGAGTCCTTGCCCGACGTCGCCGGGGGACCTCACGCCTCGCGTGCCGCAGCCTCCTCCAGCCCATCGAGGATGAGGTCGAGCCCGACATCGAAGGACTTCCCGAAGCCCTACCCGGGTTGCAGCACGTGGTGCGTGGTGATCTCGGTGAAGTGCGGGAAGCTGTCCGCCGGCAGTGCGGCGATGAGCTGCTCCTGGCCGGCGTCGCGCCCCGCCTCGCCGCCCGCCTCGCCGGCACCGGCTACCTCCTCATCTTCGGCCTCGCGGTCTTCGCGAACTTCAGATTCCTCGGGATCCTGCTCGTGATCGCGGGCCTCGCCCACGTCGCGGACACCCTCGCCCAGACGGTGCTACCCGACTACCAGGCCGTCGCACCCGTGTTCCTGGCGATCGTGGCCGTGCCCTCCATGGTGGGTGAGGGATGGCCGGGGCGCTGGCTGCTGCGCACCCGGTGCCTCGGCCGCTGAGGTCGGCACACACCCTTGACGGGCCGAGGTATCTCCGGCCCGTCAGCTGGCGTGCCACGCCCGCAGCGTCGCGATGTCGACGACGCCGCTGCCCTCCCGGTCCAGACGCCGGTACGGCGCCCCTGGCTCGCCCAGGTCGGACAGCACCGCGAGGGCTCCGGAGAAGTCGTCGTGAAGGGTGTACCCGTTGACGGTGATGATCGTCGGGAACCCCGCACCGAGCGCTGCCTGCAGCCCGTTGTGGGAGTCCTCGAGCGCGAGGCACTTCTCGGGTCCGAGGCCCAGCCGCTCCAATGCCCAGCGGTAGATGTCGGGGGCGGGCTTCTTGGCCGGGACAACGTCGCCCGCCGCGATGACCTCGAACCACTCCGGGCCGTCCGGCGCCAAGCTGTGCCGGAGGAGCGCCGTCACGTTCTCCGGGGTGGTCGTGGTGGCGATCGCCAGGCCCAGCCCGGCAGCCCGCGCCTCCTCGAGCAGCCGGCGCACCCCGGGACGCAGCGGGATGCCCCCCTCGGCCAGCATGCGGGTGTAGTGCCGGGTCTTCGCGGCGTGCAGCGCGACCACGAGTTCGTCGGGCACGCTGAGCCCGAGGCGCTCCGCGTGGAAGCGGGTACGCTCCTTGCCCCCGGTCACCGCCAGGAGCTCGCCGTACAGCTCCGCATCCCACTCCCAGTCGAACCCGAGCTCGCGGAAGGCCGCATTGAACGCGAGGCGGTGGCCGTCCCGCTCGGTGTCCGCCAACGTCCCGTCGACATCGAACAGCAGCGCCTGCAGCACGCTCCTCCTAGGACAGCTCCTCGGCCAGCAGCTCGGCGATCTGGATCGCGTTGAGGGCAGCACCCTTCCGCAGGTTGTCATTGGAGATGAACATGGCAAGGCCGTGCCCCTCGGGCGCGGACTGGTCCGCCCGGACGCGCCCCACAAAGCTGGGGTCGGCACCGGCGGCCCGCAGCGGCGTCGGGACGTCCACCACCTCGACACCGGGTGCCTCGGCCAGCAGCTCGAGCGCCCGCTCCGGGCTGAGGGGCCGGTCGAACTCCGCGTTCACGGACAGCGAGTGCCCGGAGAACACCGGGACCCGCACGCAGGTGCCGCTCACCAGCAGGTCCGGGATGTCGAGGATCTTGCGGGACTCGTTGCGGAGCTTCTTCTCCTCGTCCGTCTCGCCCTGGCCGTCGTCCACGATCGCACCGGCGATGGCCACGACGTCGAAGGCGATGGGCGCCACGTACTTGACCGGGTCCGGGAAGGTGACCGCGCCGCCGTCGTAGGTCAGCGCCGTGAGCTCCTGCTCGACGGCGGCCCGCACCTGGCCCTCCAGCTCACGCACGCCGGCGAGGCCGGACCCGGAAACGGCCTGGAAGGTGGTGACGACGAGCCGGCGCAACCCGGCGGCGTCGTCCAGCACCTTGAGCACGGGCATGGCCGCCATGGTGGTGCAGTTGGGGTTGGCGATGATCCCCTTGGGGCGGTCGAGCGCGGCCTCCGGGTTCACCTCGGAAACCACGAGGGGCACCTCGGGGTCCATGCGCCATGCAGAGGAGTTGTCCACCACCACGGCGCCCGCCGCGGCGAACCGCGGCGCGAACTCGCGCGAGGCGCCCGCCCCGGCGGAGAAGATCGCGATGTCGATGCCGGAGAGGTCCGCGGTGGCGACGTCCTCGACCGTGACCGCCTCGCCCTTCCAGTCCAGGGTGGAGCCGGCGGACCGTGCAGAGGAGAAGTAGCGCATGGATGCGGCAGGGAAGGCCCGCTCGGCCAGGAGGGTGCGCATCACGCCGCCCACCTGCCCGGTCGCACCCACGACGGCGACGTTCATCGGCTGGCTCATCGTCCCGTCCCCCCATACACCACGGCCGCGGTGTCCGCCGAGTCCAGCCCGAAGGCGGTGTGGATGGCGCGAACGGCATCGTCCACCCTGTCGGACTCCACGACCACCGAGATGCGGATCTCGGAGGTGGAGATCATCTCGATGTTGATCCCGGCAACGGCGAGCGCGTCGAACAGCGTGGCGGAGACGCCGGGGTTCGTGCGCATGCCGGCCCCGACCAAGGACACGATGCCGATGTTCGCGTTGTAGATGATGTCGTCGAACGCGACCTGGTCCTTCGCCTCCTGGATGGCGAGGACCGCCTCGGCCACGTCCGCCTCGGGGACCGTGAAGGAGATGTCCGTCTTGTGGGTCTCGTGCGAGATGTTCTGCACGATCATGTCGATGTTGACGTCGGCCTTCGCGACCGCGGTGAACAGGCGGGCCGCAGCTCCCGGCTCGTCGCGGACGCCGACGACGGTGACCTTGCCCTGGCTCCTGTCGTGGGCCACTCCAGCGATGATCGGTTCTTCCATCTCTTCCTCCTCGGTGGGGTTGACGACCCAGGTTCCCTCCAGGTCGGAGAAGCTCGAACGGACGTGCAGAGGCACGTCGTAACGGCGGGCGAACTCCACCGCCCGCAGGTGCAGGATCTTGGCGCCGTGGGAGGCGAGTTCCAGGGTCTCCTGGGTGCTGAGCCGCGATACCCGGCGCGCGGAGTGCACCACGCGCGGGTCGGCGGTGTACACGCCGTCGACGTCCGTGTAGATCTCGCACACGTCCGCCTTGAGGGCGGCGGCGAGGGCGACGGCGGTGGTGTCCGAGCCGCCCCGGCCGAGCGTGGTGACATCGTTGCGCTCGTTCACTCCCTGGAAGCCGGCCACGATCGCGACCTGGCCGTCCGCCAGCGTCCGGGTGATGCGGTCCGGGACCACGCCGGTGATCGAAGCCCTGCCGTACTTCGAGTCCGTCATCACCCCGGCCTGCTGACCGGTGTAGGACCGGGCATCGACGCCCTCGGCGTTGATGGCGAGCGCGAGGATGGCCATCGAGATGCGCTCGCCGGCGGTGAGGAGAATGTCCATCTCCCGGGCGGGGGGGTTCTCGTTCACCGAGGCGGCGAGGTCGAGTAGATCGTCCGTGGTGTCGCCCATTGCGGAGACCACCACGACGACGTCGTTCCCCGCACGCTTCGTCGCGGCGATGCGCCGCGCGACGCGCTTCATCGCCGTGGCGTCGGTTACGGAGGACCCGCCGAACTTCTGCACGACAAGTGCCATGCTGCTCCTCCTTCCGCTACGCGACCGACCGGCCGCTGGTGCGCTGCCGACCATCCTAGGGGCGTCCATTCAGCGACCCTCTCCCATCTCGGCTCCCGGACGTGAGATGCCACGCACTGGCGCGGGCCGTGAGGGCCGTGTGTCACGCCGCGACGATGTCACGCACGAGGCGTGCGAGCAGCGCGGTGACCACCACGAGGAAGACGACCCGTACGAACCTCGACCCCCGCGCCACGGCCGTCCGCGCCCCGACGTAGCCGCCCAGCATGTTCGCGGCCCCGACTGCGAGCCCCAGGCCCCACACCACGTGGCCACCCGGGATGAAGAACAGCAGTGCGCCCGCGTTGGTGGCCATGTTGACGATCTTCGCGATCGCGGATGCAGGGACGAACCCGTACCCAAGGACTCCCACGAGGCTGATCACGAGGAACGAGCCAGTGCCCGGGCCGAGCAGCCCGTCGTAGGTGCCGATGATCGCACCGAGCAGCGCGGCAACGGCGTGGTGGCGTCCCCGGCCGAGGCGGTGGACGGTCTCGAGCCCGGCGGCGGGGCGGGCGACGGTCCAGGCGAGGACCACCATGCATGCCACCACGATGATCGGCCGGAAGAGCTCCGCGGGGATCTGGGCGGCGAGGGCGGCGCCCCCGATAGCCCCGAGCAGTGCCGCGACCGCCATCGGGGCCGCGGTCCGCATGTCGGGGTGCACCCGCCGGTAGTAGGTGATCGCCGAAGTGGTGGTCCCCATGATGGAACCCACCTTGTTCGTGGCGAGCACGTTCAGCGGGGTCAGGCCGGGCACGAGCAGGAGCGCGGGCAGCTGGATCAGTCCGCCGCCGCCCACCACCGCGTCCACCCAGCCGGCAGAGAAGCCCGCGAGGAGCAGCAGCAGGAGGGCGACGGAGTCGACCTCAGGCATGGGGCGCGTTCATGCGCCGGCGCCCCTCGAACGCCCGCCCCAACGTGATCTCGTCCGCGTATTCGAGGTCTCCCCCGACCGGAAGCCCGGATGCGAGCCGCGACACCGGGACCTCCATCGTGGCGAGCATGCGCGCCAGGTAGCTCGCGGTGGCCTCCCCCTCGATGTTCGGGTTGGTGGCGAGGATGACCTCCTCCACCTCCCCGGTGGAGAGCCGGGTGAGCAGCTCCCGGACGCGCAGCTGGTCAGGACCGATGCCGCGGATCGGATTGATGGCGCCGCCGAGCACGTGGTACAGCCCCCGGTACTCGCGGGTCCGCTCGATCGCCGGGACGTCCTTCGCGTCCTCCACCACGCAGATCACCGTGCGCACGCGGCGCGGGTCGGCGCAGACCCGGCACAGCTCGGACTCGGACACGTTCCCGCACACCTCGCAGGACCGCGAGCGCTCCTTCACGGCGGACAGCGCGCTCGCGAGGCGCGCAATGTCCTCCTTGGGGGCGACCAGCACGTGGAACGCGATACGTTGCGCGCTCCGGGGACCGATGCCCGGAAGCTGTCCGAGTTCGTCGATGAGGTCCTGGAGTGCGCCGTCGTAGACGCTCACGACGTCTCCTCGTCAACCACCCGGCCGCCGAGCAGGCGCTCGATGACGGGCATCCCCATCAGGCCGGAGTTCTCCGCGTCCTCGTGGCGCGCGACTTGGCCATCCAGCTCCTGAGGAGAGTAGGAATCCCGAATGCATCAGAGAGTGTCGATCGGTATCCCTTTGAGTTCTCAGGCGG
>JBNJCY010000159.1:0-5651 GCA_051744325.1 Actinomycetota bacterium | reverse complement strand
CTTGCGACACGAGCGTCGCCACCACGACCCCGACCACCGCGAGGACGACCACCGAGGCCAGCACGATCCAGAGCGCCGCACGAGACCGCTGCTGTGGGGCCGGCGCACCGGGAACCGCGGCGTACGGGGGACCACCGGGCGGCAACGAGGCCCCCGGAGGGATCTGGCCGGGCGGCAGGCCAGTTGGCTGGTTCGCCCAGGGGTTGCCCGACGGCGGTGCAACCGTGGGACCACCCGGCACCTCGCCGGCGTTCCACGGCGCGCCGTCCGGCTGCTGCGGTGGCGCGACGTCCGGCTGCTGCGGTGGCGCGACGTCCGGCTGCTGCCGTGGCGCGCCCTGCGAGGGTTGGCGCCACGGCGACCCGCTGGGAATGACCCGGGTCTCGCCGTCGTGCCCGGTGGGGACGATGCTCGTCACGTCACCCACTCCCGGCACGGGGGCGGCGTCCGCGGATGTGACGTCCCCGCCACCCGGGGCGGCTTCCGCGGGTGCGACCCCGCTGTCGTCCCACGGGACGGAAGGGGTGAACTCGTCCGGGTCGCGGCCGGGCCGCGAGCCATCCTGCGGGTCTGACATGGAACCTCCTCGACGATCCCACGATAGGCCCAGGAACACCGGTGCACCACGGCCCCGGCCAGCCGGACCGCGTTTCGAGTGGCAGAATCACCTCCATGCCCAAGATCATCGGGACCACGATCGCCGAACACCGGGAGGTGACCCGCGCCCGCCTCTTCGACGCGCTCGCCCACCTGATGTCCGCGCGCGGTTTCGATGCGATCACCCTGGCTGACATCGCCGCCGAGGCCGGCGTGGGCCGCACCGCCGTGTACAACCACGTCGCGGACAAGGAGGCCCTGCTCATCGCCTTCATCGAGCACGAGACGGGCGAGTACCTGGAGCTCCTCTCCGCGGACCTCGGCACCGACGCCTCCCCGCTCGACCGCCTGCGCCTCCACATCCGCCGCCAGTTCGACCTCAAGCCGAACTACCACTTCGCTCCCGGCCCCGTCCTGACGCGGGTGGTCTCCCCCGAGACCGCCGAGCGGATCCACCGCCATGTCGAGATTGTGGAGGAGCACCTCCAGGGCATCCTCACCGAGGCCATCGCGGCCGGGCTGATCCCCGACCAGGACGTGCGCGCGGCTTCCAAGCTCATCCACGCGTGCGTGACCGGCCGGCCCGCACCCACGCGGGAGCCCGAGCGCAGCCGCTTCATCGAGGCGACCGAGGACTTCCTGCTCCGCGGGCTCGGCGTCTGATCACCAGTTCTGCCCGCCGCCGAAACCTCCCCCGTCACCCTGCCGCTCCAACTCCGCCTCCTCGCGGGCGCGGTCGTTGCGCTCCTGAAGTTCCTCCAGGCGCGGATCGGAGGGGGTCTCGGCCGGTGTCGGCGACGGGGACTCACCGGGCGGCGGGCTCGGCGACTGCGTGGGTTCGGGCTCGGGCTCGTCCGGCGGCCGGCACGGCGCGATGACCTCGGCCGCCTCGGCGCGGGCTGACGCCGCGGCCTGCTCGTCCCCCACCCCGGCCGCGACGCCCTCCAGGGCGGCCGCGAGGTTGGACCGCACCCGGCACTCCGGGGAGGCTGGATCGAGGCGGCCGTCCTCGTCGGCGACGGCCGCGGGCACCCGCACCAGCGCGTCACGCAACGGCTCGACGGCCCCCTCGTATGCCGCTTGGGCGAGCCGGGCCGTGCCGAGGTTGTAGGACGCCTTCCAGGGTTCGGGCCACACACGGGTGAGGGCTTCCTGCCGCTCGTAGGAGGTCTCCGCGGCACCCAGGTCGCCGTCGTCGAATGCCCGGGCGGCGAGCGCGGACGACACCCAGAGGAGCAGGAGCAGCATCCCGAGCGCCCCCACGAGGAGGATGCCCGGGAGCGACCACACGAGCCGCCTATGTGCGCGTGACACGGATCCCCCTCAGCTCCCGCAACGACCTGACCTGGTCGAACGCCTCCCAGGCCAGCAGCGCCACAACGATCCACGCGAACGGCCAGTAGAGGTCCCGGTAGACGTTCACGGTTGTCCGGCCATCCTCGACGATGGTCTCCACGTCGACGCCGTCGGCCAGGATCTCCAGCCCGCCCGGCGCCGTCCTGTGCAGGTAGGACACTCCGAGTGCGTCCGCCAGCGCCCGCAGGTTGTCCTCGTCGATCCGGGAGACGGCGTCGGTGGCCGGGGTCGTCGTCGTGTCCTGGATCCAGGGCTGGTTCGGATTCGTGGTCCCGTCGTAGACCCGCATGCGCCCACCCTCCGCGGTGCCGTAGCCGAGCACGGCGCCGCCGTCGACGAGCCCGGCGAGCTCCCGGTAGGGAGCGACGGAGGCGTCCCGCGAGGAGGTGTCGCCGTCGGTGTTCTCGCCGTCGGAGAGGAAGAAGACGAGGCGCACGTTCGCGGGGTTGCGTTGCGCCGCCCCCACCAGCGCGTCCGCGAGGGTCGGGGCCGGACGGTCCATGGCCGAACCCGCCGAGTACATCGTCAGCTCCTGGCGAAGCGTCTCCGCCCAGCTCACCACGGCCCGCGCGTCCGTGGTGAGTGGCAACTGGCGGCTCGCCTGGGAGTCCCAGCCGATGATGGACCAGCGTGCCCCCGGGAACACCTCGGTGAGGGCGGCGACGTCCCCTCGCACTCCCTCGAGCCGGGGGGAGGACCCGTTCCAGTCCTCCGCGGCCATCGACCCGGTGCGGTCCACGACGACGAACGCCTCCACGTTCGTCGTGACCTGCTCCGAGGAGGCCACGACGGCGGGGGTCGCGCCGATCGCGAGGGTCGCCAGCACGAGGCCGAGGCGGCGCCACCACGCAGGTCGCGTGCCGTCGTCGCCCCCACGTATCAGGCCGTGCACGGCGAACCCGCCGAGCACCACGAGCAGGAACCCGAGCACCGCGGGGTCCCAGGCGAACCGGAGGATCATGGGCGCACCCACCAGGCCCCGAGCACGATCATGGCGACGAGCGCGACCAGCGCACCCAACCAGCGGTCCGGCCGGTCCACCTCGACCACCTTCGGATCCGACTCCAGCTCCACGGCCTGCTGGGCGGTGATGTCCGCGATGATCCCGTCCACCGCGGCGGCGTCGGAGAGCTCGTGGAACAGCCCGCCGCGGGAGGTGACGACCTCCTCGTACTCCTGGCGGGCGAGGGAGTCCTGCGTGACGGCGGCGTAGAGGCCGTGGATCCGCACCCCGCGCTCCTCCGCGAACGCCGCCGCCTCGGGGAGCGAGAAGACGGGATCGCCGGCGACCTGGTTGTCGGTGGCCATGATGATGGTGCGGGACCGCTCCGTGTCCGCCTCGTCGAAGGAGAGGGCACAGTTCGCGAGGCCGTCCCCGATGAGCGAGGAGTTCGCGTCCGACCACGAGACCGTGCCCGCGATCCACCGCTCGAGGGCGCGGAACCTCTCGGCACTCGTGAACGGGTTCGTGATGTCGATGTCCAGGATCTCCGCGCCTTCGGCGAGCTCCCGCTCCACGAGGGCGTAGTCGTCCGTGAGGGGGAAGACCACCCGGGTGGTGGCGTTCCAGATGTTCAGCGCGATCCGCTCACCCCGGAAGGACGGCACCATCGCGGCGAACGATTCCAGCACCTCGGAGTCGAACGGGATCATCGATCCGGACACGTCGAGGCACAGCACGATGTCGCGGGTGGCCATCCGCTCGTCCTCGACGTACCGGTCGACCGGGCGCCCGACGAGGAGCGCGGCCGCCGCCGTCGCCCCCGCCACGAGGGCGACGAGGAGGCCGGCGCCCGCGCGCCGCCGCAGCAGCCGCCGCCGGAAGGACGGGAGGGTCAGGAGGTAGGACGAGTTCGCGACGTACCGCCGCGCCGTCGACGTGGAACGGCCGCGCAGGAACCATCCGAGCGCCGCACCCGCCACGACCACGGCGACCGCCACCCACACGAGGCCGGGACTCACCACCGGGAGATCACCTCCAGGGTGCGGTCCACGGACTCCTGGGCCTCGACGAACGGGTCACGGGCGAAGCTCGGCTGCTCGTAGCGCGCCAACAGGTCCCCCAGACCGGAGCGGGGCAGCTCCTCGGCGACCTCAGCGCGGGTCATGGAGCGCACGTCACGACCCGAGCGGTCCGAGCCGAACTCTCGCATCAGGCCGGCGAGCGCGAGGTGCATTCCGCGCAGGTCCAGCTCGCCGCGCAGGAACCGGCCGTGCAGCTCGGCGACGGCGCCGCCCCAGTCCCGCCGCGCAGGCCGGGTCCGGGGACCCTCGCGGTCGGGGCCTGCCGGGCGCGCCCGGTGAAGCAGCCAGATCAGCCACGCGAGGGCGAGCACGAGGAGCAGCGTCCCGAGCGCGGGCACCCACCACGCGTACGTGACCGGGGGCTCAATGCCGGGCATGGCGTTGCCTCCGCAGCAGGTCCAGGAGGGCGTCGACGGCGTCGTCCGTGCCCGTGGCGACCCCCACCTCGATGCCCCGGCGGCGCAGCATCGCGCGCACGGCCGCCCGGCGCGCCGCAACAGCCTCCTCCGCCTCCCGCCGGATCGCCCGGTCGTGGCGCACGAACTGGGGCAACGGCCCGCCGTCGACGTCGAGGACGATGCCGGCGTGATCCATCAGTTCGGTGGGCCGCATGTCCGCCACCGCCATCACGATGACCTCGTGGCGCGTGCGCAGCCGGCGCAGGTCCATCTCCGAATCCGGGCCGGGCCGGGCCTCGTCCGTGATCACGACGACGAGGGAGCGGCGCGCGCTCGCCGTCAGCACCCGGTGCAGGACGCGGGACATGTCCGACGGCGGTGAGTCCAGCCCCATGTCCGCGTCCAGTTGGCGCAGCATCGTCTCGAGGTGCCGGGTTCCCTGACGCGGCGGGACCTGCCGGAGGCGTTCGCGGTCTCCCGCCACGAGACCGACCTGGTCCCCGCGCCACCGGGCGAGGTAGGCGAGGACCTCAGCGAGCAGGATCACGACCTCGGACTTCGTCTCGCCCGTGGGAGTGAGGGCGGCCATCGAGCGGCCGGTGTCCACGGCCAACACCATGGACAGGTTCGTCTCCTTCTGGAACCGCTTGATGACGGGATGACCGGCCCGGGCGGAGGTCTTCCAGTCGATGTCCTTGGGGTCGTCGCCCGGCCGGTACTCGACGAGCTCGTCGAAGTCCTGTCCGTGCCCGGAGAAGATCGACCGGTGCCGGCCCTCGAGCAGGCCGGAGGCCCCACGCACCACCGGGAGTTCGATCCGTGCGCGCAGCGAGGCCAGCCGGGACAGGGAGGTCATCTCACGGCACGGGGACCGCCGCGAACACGGCGTCGACGAGGGACTCGGGGGCGACGTCGTTCGCCAACGCGTCGTAGGTGAGGACCAGGCGGTGGCGGAGGGCCGGGTGCCGCATCGTGCGGATGTCGTCCGGCACCACGTAGGCGCGGGACTGCAGGAGGGCGAGCGCCTGCCCCAGCCGCATGAGGGCGATCCCGCCGCGCGGGGATGCCCCGACGCGCACGTGGTCGTCCCACTTGGCCAGCGGGCGCGGGCCCCCGCCGCGCGTGGTGTTGATGAGGGAGACGATGTACTCCTTGATGGTCCGGTGCACGAACACTCTGCTCGCGACGTCCTGGAGGAACTCGACGTCCGGCAGTGAGATGGGCTCCGTCGTGAGCGGCGACGCCAGCGACCCGTCGGCCAGGCGATCAAGGATC
>JBNJCY010000158.1:0-5659 GCA_051744325.1 Actinomycetota bacterium | reverse complement strand
GTGTTCACGACCCCCTCCGCCTCGACGTCGTCCACGACGATGTCGAGCCGGATCTTGGGGACGGTGTCCACCTTGTACTCGGCCCCGCGGTAGACCTCCGTGTGGCCCTTCTGGCGCCCGAAGCCGGAGGCCTCGGAGATGGTCATCCCCTCGACGCCGGTGCCCTCGAGGGCCTCCTTGACGTCGTCGAGGCGGTGCGGCTGGATGATTGCGGTGATCAGCTTCATGTCTTCTCTCTCCTCTAGCGGCTTGCGCCGATTGCTTCGTAGGCCGTCTCGCGGTGCTCCGCGGAGTCGATCCCATTGATCTCATCGGACTCCGAGATCCGCCACCCCATGCCGACCTTCAGCCCGAGGGCGATGACATAGGTGACGAGGGCGGAGAAGACCATCGCGACGAGGGCGATGATGACCTGGACGATGAGCTGGCCGAACCCGCCGCCGTAGAACAGGCCGGTCTCGGTGGCGAGGAAGCCGATCATCACGGTTCCCGTGAGGCCGCCCACGAGGTGCACGCCGACGACGTCGAGCGAGTCATCGTAGCCGAAGCGGTACTTCAGGCTCACCGCCAGGGCTGCCAGCGCACCGGCCACGGCACCGAGGAGGATCGAGCCCAGGGGCGAGACCGAACCGGCGGCGGGCGTGATGGCGACGAGGCCGGCGACGACGCCCGAGGCGGCACCCAGCGAGGTGGCATGCCCGTCCCGGAGTCGCTCCACGAACAGCCAGCCGAGCATGGCGGCGCCGGTCGCGACCGTGGTGTTCACCCACGCGAGGCCCGCAATGCCGTCCGCGGTGAAGGCGGAACCGGCGTTGAAGCCGAACCAGCCGAACCACAGCAGGGCGGCCCCGAGCATCACGAACGGCAGGTTGTGGGGGCGCATGACCTCGCTGCCGAAGCCCTTGCGCTTGCCCACCACGAGCGCCAGGACGAGGGCGGCCACGCCGGCGTTGATGTGCACCACCGTGCCACCGGCGAAGTCGATCGGTGCGGCGATGCCGGCGAACGGTCCATCACCGGAGAGCAGGCCGCCACCCCACACCATGTGGGCCATCGGGAAGTAGGCGAGGGTGACCCACAGGGCGACGAAGACGAGCCACGTGGAGAACTTCACGCGGTCGGCGATGGCGCCGGAGATGAGGGCGACCGTGATGATCGCGAACGTGACCTGGAAGGCGACGCCGACGATCACCGGGACACCGTAGCCGTCGATCAGGAATTCGCCGTCCTCGCCGTAGATGGTGCCCTGCAACCCGAACTGATCGAACGGGTTGGCGAAGATGCCGGCGATGTCCCCTCCCCCGTAGGACATCGACCACCCCCACAGGACGTAGACGACGACCACGACGGCGATGGCCGAGAAGGACATCATCATCATGTTGAGGACCGACTTGGCCCTGGACATGCCTCCGTAGAAGAAGGCGAGTGCTGGTGTCATGAGCAGAACCAGCGACGCGGACATGAGCATCCAGGCGGTTGCTCCGGTGTCGAGTTCCATGTTTCCTCCTGTTCCAGCACGATCGGCTGGTTCGGGGACAACATTTCAGGAGCGAGGTTTCGGCCCGTGCACCCGGATGTTTCGAAGGAGTGACAAAGGCCCCGGCCGGATGACATTCGTGTTACCCGGACGGGGCCTGTGAGCCACCTCCCACGCTGCGCGTGAGCTGGCTCTCACCTGATCAGCTGAGGAGCGCGTCGACGAAGCCCTCCGCGTCGAAGGGAGCGAGGTCGTCGGGGCCCTCGCCGAGCCCAACGTACTTCACGGGCACGCCGAGCTCCCGCTGCACCGCGATGACGATGCCGCCCTTGGCGCTGCCGTCCAGCTTGGTGAGCACGATCCCGGTCACGTCGACGACCTCGGAGAAGACCTGGGCCTGCCGCATCCCGTTCTGCCCGGTGGTCGCGTCCAGCACGAGCAGCACCTCGCGCACCGGCGCGCCGCGGCCCATGACACGCTTGATCTTGCCGAGCTCGTTCATGAGGTCGGACTTGTTCTGGAGGCGCCCCGCCGTGTCGATGAGGACGACGTCGGCGCGGCGCTCGCGGCCCTCGCGCACGGCGTCGAAGGCGACTGACGCCGGGTCCGCGCCCTCCCGGTCCGCGCGGACCACGTCCACGCCGACCCGCTGCCCCCACGTCGTGAGCTGGTCGGCGGCCGCGGCCCGGAAGGTGTCGGCCGCCCCGAGGACCACGCTGTGGCCGTCCGCGACGAGGACGCGGGCGAGCTTGCCGACCGTGGTGGTCTTGCCCGTCCCGTTCACGCCTACGACGAGGACGGTGGCCGGGTGGGGTTCTCCGTCGTCGCCGACCACCGGCGAGATGTCGAGGGTGCGGCCCATGGTCGGGTCGACCAGGGCCACCAGCTCGCGCCGGAGCACCGCCTTCACGGCCTCGGGATCGGAGGTGTCGAGCACCTTGGCCTCGCGCCGCAGCGTGTCCATGAGCTCCGTGGTCGGTCCCATCCCGACGTCGGCGAGCAGGAGCGTCTCCTCGAGCTCCTCCCAGTCCTCCTCGGTGAGCCGGCCGCGGGACAGCACGGCGAGGAGGGCGTTGCCGACGGCACCGGAGCGGGCCAGGCGGGCGCGCAGCCGCTGCCACCGGGTGGCCGAGGCCTCGGGGCGTTCGAGGGTCGGCGGAACCTCGACGGTCTCGCGCTCCAGGGTCGCGGTGGCGGTGGTCGATTCGGCGCCGAGGTCGCCCGGATAGGGGCTGGCCTCCGACGGCGGGAGCTGCGCGTTTCGGCCGCGGCCGCGCGTCACGACAACGGTGAGCGCCACGACCAGCAGCAGCGCGACCACCGCAACGATGGCGATCTGGATGGGTTCCATGGGGGTCCTCCCGGTCGGGGGGTGGGCTGGGGGGCGCGGTCAGCGCCGCGCGCGGGTCTCCGCGAACATGCCCCGCAGCTCGTCGGGGGTGGTGTAGCCGGGGAGCGACTGGTTGTCGGGATCGCGGAAGAGTTCCTCGAGGCTCGTGTCGACGGCACTGTCGACCGCGTCGCGGTCGCGGAAGGCGTCGAAGGAGTCGGCGAACCAACGGAACCAGCCCTCCTCGGGTCGCCGCCCGAGCCAGAGAGGTGCCATGGCGGCTGCGGCAACGGCGAGACACAGCGCGAGGAAGATGAAGGATCCGCTCATACTCCGATTATCGCGGCTGTTCCGGGAAATGACAGGACCGGAAGCGGCCGGTTGACCGCCCCAGCCGGTGAGTTCCCTTACACCGGGCTGGTCTCTTTGCCCATCCTTTGTGAGATCACGGTGGTCACGCCGTCGCCACGCATGGTGACCCCGTACAGGGCGTCGGCGACCTCCATGGTCCGCTTCTGGTGGGTGACCACGATGAGCTGGGAGTCCTCGCGCAGTTCGCGGAAGATCTCGAGCAGCCGGCCGAGGTTGATGTCGTCGAGGGCGGCCTCGACCTCGTCCATGACGTAGAACGGGGACGGGCGCGCCTTGAAGATGGCCACGAGCAGCGCGACGGCGGTGAGCGACCGCTCGCCGCCGGACAGCAGGGAGAGACGCTTCACCTTCTTGCCTGCCGGGCGGGCCTCGATCTCGATCCCGGTGGTGAGCAGCTCGCCGGGGTCGGTGAGCACCAGGCGGCCCTCGCCGCCCGGGAAGAGGCGTGCGAACACCAGCTCGAAAGCGGCAGCGGTGTCCCGGAAAGCCTCGGCGAACACACGCTCGACCCGTTCGTCGATCTCGCGCACGATCTCGAGGAGGTCGGTGCGGGACCTGCGGAGGTCCGCGAGCTGGTCGGTGAGGAACTGGTGCCGCTCGGCGAGCGCGGCGTGCTCCTCGAGGGCGAGCGGGTTGACGCGGCCGAGCCGCTCGAGGTCTCTCTCCGCCTTGGCGAGGCGCCGTTCCTGTTCCACCCGGACGTAGGGACGGGGCTCCTGCGCCTCGTCCCCTCCGGTGACGAACACTGGGACGAGCGTGTGGGGGCCGCACTCCTCGACGAGGACGTCCGGGTCGAAACCCAGGTCGGCGACGGCACGGTCGGCGAGTTGCTCCACACGCAGGCGCTGTTCGGCGCGCACCACCTCGTCGCGGTGTGCGGCGTCGGTGAGGCTGGACACGAGCGCCGTCGCCTCGTCGAGGGCGCTGCGGAGGCGGGCGATCTCCTCGTCGTGAGCCGCGCGAGCGTCCTCGAGGGCGGCGCGCGCATCCGCCGCACCGGCGAGGGACGCCTCGAGAGCCGCGAGGACGGCGGTGGCGTCGTCGCGCACCTCTGCGGCGACGGCGGCGGCACGGGCGCGCTGCCGCTCGCGGTCCTCCGCCCGGCGCCGGGCCTGTCGCTCGGCGTCGGCCGCGGCCTGGAGGGACTGTGCCCGTCCGGCCAGCGCCGTGACCCTCTCCTCAAGGGTGCGGAGATGGAGGCGTGCGTCGGTCTCCTCGCGACGGGCGGCACGGGCGGCCTCGGCCGCACGGTCGCGAGCCTCGGTGGCCCCGGCGAGGTCCGCCTCCGCCTGCTCGGGCTCACGGGAGGCGATGTCGAGGCGCGTGACGAGGGTCGCCAGCTCGGCCCGGTGCTCCTCGCACTCGGTGGCGAGGCGCGCGATGACGGGGGTGGCACGCTCGGCCTCGGCGCGCGCCGACCGGATGACGGACGCGAGCCGTCCGAGCCGTTCCGCCACGGCGGCGATCGTCGCGTCGGACTCGTGGAGTGCGGCGAGGGTGTCATCGGCCGCGCGGGTCGCCGCGGCCACTGTCTCGCGGGCCGGCCCGAGGGCGAACCGGATCGCTTCCAGATCGAGCGTGGCGGCCTCGGCGACGGCACGGGCCTCCTCGGCGGCGGCCTGGAGGGCGAAGACGCTCGACCTCTCATCCCCTCCCCCGGCCGCGCGCGTGCTGGCCAGGAGGTCCCCGGCGCGGGTGACGGCCACGAGACCCGGGTCAGTTGAGAGGATTGCGCGCGCGTCGGCGAGGTCCTCGACCAGCACGACGCCCGCGAGGAGGGCCGCGACCGTGTCAGCGACCGGCTCGGCGCAGGTGACGACGTCGCGGGCCCACGTCGCGCCGTCGGGCGGGGGTCCAGGGTCGCGACCGGGAGTGGACGAGGCGACGACGAGCCGCACGACCCCGAGCTCGCCGTCCCGGGCCGCGCGGATCGCGTCCACTGCGCCGTCCACCGACTCCGCGACGGCGGCGTCGGCAAGGTTGCCGAGGTGGGCGGCGACGGCCACCTCCCAGCCCTGGCCGACGTGCAGGCTCTCCGGCAGCGCCCCGAGGAGTCCCGGCGTACCGGCCTCGAGCAGGGCACCCGTGGCGTCCGAGCGCCGCAACGACAGGGAGAGGGCCTCGAACCGGGTCGTGGCGTTCGAGTGCCGGTGGTGCGCCTCACGCTCCCGTTCCAGGAGCTTCTCCAGTGCCGCCCTTGCCTCGTCGAGAGCGGCGAGGGCGGCCTCGTGGGCGGCGTCGAGGTCCTCCTCGCCGTCCTGGGCCCCGGCCACCTGCCGCTCGAGCGCGGCGAAGTCCGCCTCCGCGGCGTCGGCGCGGCTCGTGGCGGCGGCCTGTGCCTCGCGCATCCGGCCGAGTTCCGCCTCCGCCGCCTCGAGGCGGGACCGGCGGGCGGCCACCTGTCCGGTGAGGCGGGCGAGACCCTCACGCCGGTCCGCGACGCCGCGGTGCACGGCAGCCAGGGCTGCCGAGCACGCCCT
>JBNJCY010000157.1:0-5660 GCA_051744325.1 Actinomycetota bacterium | reverse complement strand
GGGGGCACGCGGCGTGGGGACGACGGCGGGGGCACGCGGCGTGGCCGCGGGCGTCGTGGTCCTCGCGACCACCCTGCACGCCCTGTTCTCCTGGCAGCAGTGGACGGCACTGATCGTGCCCTCGTGGGACCTGGCGATCTTCTCCCAGCTCGCGCAGGCCTACTCGCGGCTCGAGGCGCCAATCGTGCCCATCAAGGGCGAGGACTTCAACCTCCTGGGAGACCACTTCCACCCCATCCTCGTACTCCTCGGGCCCGTATGGGCGGTGTGGCCCTCCGGGCTCGCGCTCCTGATGGTGCAGGCGGTCCTCCTCGGGGTCTCGGCGTGGCCGCTGACCCGGCTTGCGGTGGAACGGCACGGCGCTCGCTGGGGCGCGGTGTTCGGGCTCGGCCACGCCCTGGCATGGGGGCTGCAGACGGCGGTGGCCGTTCAATTCCACGAGATCGCATTCGCAGTGCCCCTGCTCGCGTTCGCCCTCACCGCGTTCCTGCGGGAGCGGCCGGTTGCGGCCGCTCTCTGGGCGGCACCGCTGGTGTTCGTGAAGGAGGATCTGGGGGTGACGGTCGCCCTGCTGGGCGTCCTCATCGTGTGGCGGTTCCGAAGCTCCCGCCCGCGGGCCCGCTGGGCGGGGCTCGCGCTCGCCGCGTGGGGCCTCGTTTGGGTGGCGCTGGCAGTCGGCGTGATCCTCCCCGCCCTGAACCCCGCCGGACAGTACGACTACGCCGAACGCCTCATCGGCCTGAACACCTTCCTCACCCCGGCCGACAAGTGGGTCACCGTGCTCATGCTCGTGGCCACCGCCGGCGTGGTGGGCGTCAGGTCGCCGCTGTTCCTGCTGGTGGTGCCCACGCTGGCCTGGCGATTCGCCGGCGACGTCGAGCAGTACTGGGGCTGGGAGTGGCACTACAACGCGATGCTCATGCCGGTCGTGTTCGCCGCCCTCCTCGACGGCCTCCGACGGCGGCGCGCCAGGGCGAGCTGGCCCGCGCGGGGGGCGCTCGCCGTCGCCGTGGCGACGACGCTGGTGCTGGGCTCGGCACTGCCGTACGCCACGCTGCTGCGCCCGGAGACGTGGGTCCGGACCTGGCGCTGGGAGCCGGCACAACGGGTGATCGCGGCGATCCCCGAGGGCGCCGTCGTGGAGTCGGACCTGACGCTGCTCGCGTACCTCGTCCCGCGCGCCGAGGTTCACTGGGTGGGCACGGAGTCCGCGCTGCCGGACTTCGTGGTGGTGGACTCCTGGTCGCCCGCGTGGGGCGGAACCCCCCCGGCCGTCCCAGCGGAGTGGGCCACCGAACGGTGGGGCATCGCGTTCGAGACCCTGCTCGACGACGGCGGCTTCACTCTCGCCCGGCAGGTGGGCGGTTGAGTGGTTCCACCGGCGGCGAACGGACACGGCGCTCGCGCGAGGGTGTCGGGGGGAACGTCTACAGTTGAGCGCGTGAGAATCCTCCACCTCCCCGGGCACTTCGCAGCGGCGCTCCTGCTCGCCGCGGCGTTCGTTGTGGGCGCGCTCGGCTGGATGCACTCGCCGGCCGTGGCACACGATCAGCTGATCTCCTCGACCCCCGAGGACGGCGGGACGCTCACCGAACTCCCCACCCAGATCGTGCTCGAGTTCAACAACGAACTCATCGACGCCGCCCCTGCCCTCCTGATCCGTGATGCCGCCGGTACCACGGTGTACCAGGCGACTCCCGAGGTGAACGCCCGGGTGGCCACGGCTGATTTCCCCGAACTCGGCGACGGCGCCTACCGGATCGCGTGGTCGGTGGTCTCCTCGGACGGCCACCGGATCGAGGGTTCGATGCCGTTCGAGATGGCCACGGGCCGGCCTGCCGCGCCGCTGGCGACCACCGCCCCGACGGACGCCGGTGAGGGGCCGGCGACGGGTGCCGGTCAGGACGGCACCAGTGAGGACGGCACTGGTGCGGATGGTACCGGGCTCGCCGGACTCTCAACCCCCGTGAAGGTGGCGATCGGGATCGGCAGCGCAGGAGCCGTGGCGGCGGCAGCCGCGGTGGCAATGCGACGAGGCCGCGGCGGACTGCGCGGCCAGTGACGGATGACCCAGGAGCGAGCGTGACCCAGAACCCGGACCCCAACCAGCCGCCGCCGGCGCCACCGGCGCAGGCGCCGCCGAAGCCGGCGCGCACCGTGCTGATCGCGCTCCTCGGGGGCGCGATCGTCCTCCTGCTCGGCATCGTGATCGGGATGCTCATCGCCGACGCCAATCGAGACGGTGGGACCGCGGCAGTGCCGACCGGGGATGCGGCGTCGTCGCCGGCCGTGACCCCCAGCACCGACCCGACAGTGTCCGAGGAGGAGCTGCAGGAGGTCCTCGACATGATCCGCGCACAGCCGCGACGGGACGCGGAGGACCCCTACGCCGTCGGCGAGGTTGACGCCCCCGTGGTGCTGATCGAGTACGCGGACTACCGCTGCAGCTATTGCGGCAGGTGGACGCTGGAGACGAAGCCGGGCCTCATGGACCAGGTGGAGGACGGCACGCTGCGGATCGAGTGGCGCGACTTCCCGGTGTTCCAGAACGAGTCCGTGGAACTCGCGGTGGCGGCACGGGCGGCCGCGCAGCAGGGCATGTTCTGGGAGTACAACGACGCGATCTTCGAATACCAGTTCGTGGACGGCAACCAGGACTTCACGGCCGAGGCGCTGATCTCCCTCGCGGAGGATGTTGGCGTGCCGGATCTTGCGAGGTTCGGCGAGGACCTCGGCAGCGAGGAGCTCCGGGCCGAGGTGCAGGCCGAGTACGAGGAGTCCCTCGCGTTGCTGGGGCAGGCGTCCACGCCACAGTTCCTCGTGAACGACCAGTACATCGGCGGGGCGCTCCCGCTGGAGGACTTCCTCGCCGTGATCGAGCAGGAGCTCGCCAAGCTCTGAGCCGGCCGGCCTGCGTCAGCGACCTCGGCGGGTCACCACCCGAGGCCCGTCACCACTCGGGGGAGAAGGAACTCCAGCCGATCTCCGCCGGGGTCGTGGCGGACGGGACGGGCTGCGGGACGCCGAGGATGGCGCGCAGGTCGTTGACGTTCGAGCTGCCGTGCACGGGTTCGGTGGAGACCATCCGGGACGCCGCCTTGCAGGCGAGGGAGGCGGCGACGACGGCGTCGCGCTTCTCCTTCACGAGGTGGTGCAGGAACACGGCCCAGTAGGTGTCCCCCGCGCCGACAGTGTTGATCGCGCGCACCTCGGGCGCCGGAACGTGCACAGGGGACTCCATGTCCCTCGCGAGGACGAGCGCGCCGTCCGCCCCGAGGGTCATCGAGAGCACCTTGGCCGCCGACTTCGCGCGGAGCGCCCGGAGCACCTCGGTCTCGTCACCCTGGATCATCTCGTTGGACATGTTGAGGTACGTCGCGGAGAGGAACTCCTGGTCGTACGGGTTGTCCGGCCCCTGGATGTCGTGGAGGTCGACGGCGACGCGCCTCCCCTGCCCCCGCAGCGGTTCCAGCAGGGGACGCACCATGTCCAGGTTGGCGAGCACCACGAGCTTGGCACGGAACAGGTCCGGCTCGAGGTCCTCCGGCTGGAAGGTGAACGACGTCGCATCGGTCAGGTCCGAGTTCACCTGTCGGTGGCCGCAGGTGTCGTAGAGAACCACGGACCGTGGGGTGCGCGCGAGCTCGCGGCGGCACAGGTGGGTGGAGAGGTTGAAGCGGTACGCCTCGGCGTCGATCATGGCGGCGGGATAATCCTCGCCGAGCGGGCTCGCGAGGGCGACGACGTGCCCGAGCGCGCACAGCGAGCGCGCGACGTTGAAGGCCACCCCGCCCACCGTGTGGCGGATGGCGCCGGTCAGGTAACGCTGCGCGACGTACTCCACCGGGAAGCGGTCCACGGGCAGCGTCGTCTGCTGATTGGCGATACCGATCACCACAACTCGCATGACTCACTCCTCGGGATTCCTGCCGGCACGTCACCGTTGCGCGGTACGGCGGGACATCCCCATTGTTCAATGTCAACAGCGGTCCCGGAACTCTTTTCCGCCGGCGCGCGCGTTCTGGTTCTGTGTGGTGGGTCACGCGACAACGGTGGGCGGCGCCGTCGCGGGGTGGTTAGCGGCGCCGTCGCGGGGTGGTTAGCGGCGCCGTCGCGGGGTGGTTAGCGGCGCCGTCGCGGGGTGGTGAGCGGCGCCGTCGCGGGGTGGTGAGCGGCGCCGTCGTGAACGGTCCCGACCGCCCCCGGAACGGCCGTGATAGCTTCCCTGACGTCCGTACCAGCTTCGAGAGGCCTCCCCATGCAACCGCAGTTCCAGCCCGACTTCGCCAAGGCCGGCGGCCTGATCACCGCCATCGCGGTGGACGCCGAGACGGGTGACGTCCTCATGGTCGCGTACATGAACGAGGAGTCGTTCGGCCTGACGCTCGAGACGGGCAAGGTGCACTACTGGTCGCGCTCACGGCAGAAACTGTGGAAGAAGGGCGAGTCCTCCGGGAACATGCAGGAACTCGTGGAGATGCGGGTGGATTGCGACATGGACGCAGTCGTGGTGCGGGTACGGCAGTCGGGGCCGGCCTGCCACGAAGGGTTCCACAGCTGCTTCTACCGCACGGTGGCCGAGGACGGCTCGCTGGTGGAGAACTCGATTCGCGAGATGACTCCCGAGGAGATGTACGGGAAATGATCGAGTCCGCCGCGCCCCGCACACTCCGCCTCGGGCTGCCGAAGGGCAGCCTGCAGGACGCCACCGTGGACCTGTTCAGGCAGGCCGGCTTCTCGATCTCGATCTCGTCCCGCGGCTACTTCCCCTCTATCGATGACGACGAGATCGAGTGCATGCTCATCCGGCCCCAGGAGGCATCCCGCTATGTGGAGCACGGGCTGCTGGACCTCGCGGTCACGGGATTCGACTGGATCCTGGGGCGGGACGTCGTCGAGGTGGCGGAGCTGGAGTACTCGAAGCAGTTGCGGCGGCCGGTGCGCTGGGTGGTGGCGGTGCCGGTGGATTCGCCGATTGGGTCCGTGGCCGACCTGGAGGGGACGCGGATCGCCACCGAGGCTGTGGAGCTGACCGAGAGGTTCCTTCAGGAGCACGGGGTGATGGCGGAGGTGGAGTACTCCTGGGGTGCCACCGAGGTGAAGCCGCCGTATCTGGCGGATGCGATCGTCGAGCTGACGGAAACGGGGAACTCGCTGCGGGCCAACGGCCTGCGGATCGTGCACGAGGTGCTGCGGTCGACGACCCGGCTGATCGCGAACCGCGATGCCATGGCGGACGACTTCAAGCGGGCGAAGATCGAGGACCTGGCGCTGCTGCTGCGGGCGTCGCTGGCGGCGCGGGGCAAGGCCGGGCTCATGCTCAACGTGCACGAGGACAACTTGGCGGCGGTGGAGGATGTGCTGCCCTCGCTGAAGAGCCCCACGATCTCACGGCTGCAGACAGAGGGCTGGCTGGCTGTCAACACGATCGTTGACGAGCAGGACGTCCGGCGCCTCATCCCCCGGCTCAGAGCCGCCGGTGCGGAGGACATCGTCGAGTTCCCGCTGAGCAAGGTGGTGGAGTAGGGGGTCAGACCCCGAAAAGGGGCTCTCCTGACTGATCCGTGGGTGGTTTCCGGCCGGGGGAGGATCCAAGTGGGGCGCCCCTCCCAACTGCGTACGCAGGATCGTGGCGCCCTCCCAACTGCGTACGCAGAACG
>JBNJCY010000156.1:0-5669 GCA_051744325.1 Actinomycetota bacterium | reverse complement strand
ACCGCGGCTCCATCCGCGCGCGACTTCGTCGGGCGCTCCCGCCAGGCCCGCCACGCTGCGGCTCGCCACCCGGCAGCGCCCGCTGTATCGAACAGGCACCGTGGCCTAACGGGCGTAGAACTCCACGAAGTTCGCGATGACCCGGTGCGCCGGGCTGACGTCGATGTCAGCGGTGCGAGCTTTGACCTCGTCGATCTCGCTGGGGTCGAAGTAACCGGCGTCCTGGTAGATGTCGATGCGCTCGCAGAGCCACTCGTAGTTGAGTTCCGGGTGGAACTGGGTGGCGTACATGTTCCGCCCGATCCGGAACATCTGCACCGGGCAGGTCGGGGATGTCGCCAGCAGGACGGCGTGCTCGGGGAGGCGGGCGCAGGCCTCCTTGTGGCCCACGTAGGCGCGGAAGTCCCGGGGGACGCCGTCCAGGATGGGGTCGGCGACTCCGTGGTCCGTGAGCTCGACATGGGCGGCGCTGATGGGCTCCGGCCATGTCAAGTCGATGATGCCCCCCTGGTGGCGTCCGAGCGTCCCGACTCCGTAGCAGGCCCCCAGGAACGGGTAGTCCAGCTCGACGACCTTGTCGAGCAGGTTCGTGAACTCGGCCTCCACCCGGAGCTGGGAATCGGACTTGTACTGGGAGGGCACCGCGGAGGTGAACGGGCTGCCCCCGACGATGATGCCGGAGTAGTCCTCGAGGTGGAGGTGGGGCAGGGGCACAGCTTCGAGGCGGATGTGCTCCAGCTCGTTGACGCCGAGGCCGCCGAAGTGCCGGAAGGCGGCGAGTTCGCCGTCTGCGGCCGCGTCCTCGGGCCGGGTGGAGAGCAGCAGGAAGGGTTTCACAACCCTGAGGCTAGCGCGTCCGCGCCGGTGGCCGGGTCACGTGCCTCGAGTGGGTGCCGCCGGTGCTGCCGCTAGCTCGCGATCGCCCACACGATGCCGATGAGGGCCCAGACAGTGACTCCGATGTAGCCCAGCGCGAGCCCGGCCAGGGCCATTCCCCTCCCGGAGACGTACTCGGACGCGGTCTCACGCAACGCCACGTGTCCCGCCACGACGGCGAGCACAGAGATCCCCGGAACGAGGCCGAAGACGGCCGCCACGATCGCGATCCGCGCCCACGTCGACTGCGCCGGACGGGGGGAGGTGTAGCCGGGCCCGGCGAACACCTCCGCCGGGTTCACCCTCTCGGTCCCGGGGAACGCGAACGGGACGTCCCCGGTATCCGCCCTGACGGGGCTGTCGCCGGTCCACGTGCCCCGCGGCTCCGGCGGGGGAGACGGCGCATAGGGCTGGACGGGGTACGGAGGGCCAGCTCGCCACGGCACTCCGGGCGGCGTCGTCGGACCATTGGGCGGGGTGAAGCCTGCGGTCACGTGAACTCCTCCCGGGATTCGGTGCGTCCTGCCATTCAATATAGGCCGACGGCGTGGCTCGGCCAGCCGGTAGCCTTGCCACGGTCACAGCCGGGCAACGGTTCGCGGCCTCATGAACCCGCGCCGTCCGGCCCCTCCGTTCGGCGCGCACGCGCAAGGGAGGCAACTGGTGGCATCACCATTGACTTGGACACTTCACGGGGACGGCAGGTCCCTTCCGCCCGGGCACGTGGTGGCGCCCGGCGAGCGGCTCACGTGGCCGCGCACGTTCGGGATCGGCGCGCAGCACGTGGTCGCCATGTTCGGCGCGACCTTCCTGGTCCCGCTCATCACCGGGTTCCCCCCGGCGACCACCCTGTTCTTCTCGGCCGTCGGCACCCTGCTGTTCCTGCTCATCACCGGGGGGAGGCTGCCGTCATACCTCGGCTCGTCGTTCGCGTTCCTCGCCCCGATCGGCGCCGCCACGGCCAGCTACAACCAGGCGACGGCGCTGGGCGGCATCGTCGCGGCCGGCGCGCTCCTCGCGGTGGTCGGCCTCGTGGTGCACTTCGCGGGCACCCGGTGGATCGACATCCTCATGCCCCCGGTGGTGACGGGGACCATCGTGGCGCTCATCGGCTTCAACCTGGCCCCTGCGGCGTGGAACAACGTCCAGGCGGCCCCGATCACCGCCCTCGTCACGCTGACCGCGATCGTGCTGACCACGGTGGTCTTCCGCGGGATCATCGGGCGTCTGTCCATCCTGGTCGGTGTGCTCGTGGGGTATGCCACCGCCGTCGTCCGCGGTGAGGTGGATTTCACCAGCGTCTCGGAAGCCGGCTGGATCGGCCTGCCCCAGTTCCAGACGCCCGATTTCAACCCGGCGATCCTCGGCCTTTTCCTCCCTGTGGTTCTCGTGCTGGTCGCGGAGAACGTGGGCCACGTGAAGTCCGTGGCCGCAATGACGGGCCAGGACCTCGACCCCTTCATCGGACGGGCCCTGTTCGCGGACGGCGTCTCCACTGTGCTCGCCGGATCCGGCGGCGGTTCCGGTACCACCACGTACGCGGAGAACATCGGCGTGATGGCCGCGACCCGCGTCTACTCCTCTGCCGCCTACCTGGTGGCGGGCCTCGTGGGCCTCGGACTGTCCCTCATGCCCAAGTTCGGCGCGCTCATCGCGACGATCCCCGTGGGCGTGCTCGGCGGTGCAGCGACCGTGCTCTATGGAATGATCGGCATGCTCGGCGCCCGCATCTGGGTGCAGAACAGGGTGGATTTCTCCGACCCGGTGAACCTGAACTCGGCGGCGATCGCGCTCGTGGTCGGCATCGCGAACTACACCTGGTTGGCAGGTGACGTCGCGTTCGAGGGCATCGCACTCGGCACCGCTGCGGCCCTCATCGTCTACCACCTGATGCGTCAGATCGCGCGGGCGCGAGGCACCTCGATGGAGCCCGCCAGCCCTGCCTCGGCGCCTGCGGGTGCAGAGCTCGAGAGCCGCGTGTAGAGCTACCCCTCGGCAGGAGCCTCGGCCGGTGCGGTCCCCTCAGGGGGTTCCGTGCCGGCCGTTTCCGTGGGCTCCGCCGTGGGGGATTCCGCCTGGCATTCGGCCGGAACCGGGATGGCGAGGCCGGGCACGATCGTTGTGAGGTCGGCGATCGAGCCATACTCGCTCCCGAGCACCACGTCCACGAGCGCGTCCTCACGGGCGTCCTTTGTGACGATCATCCCGGGAAAGGCCATCTGCAGCGTGTACGCCTCCTCCAGGCCCAGGATCCCGGTCCGGAGGAACCCGACCCCGGTGTACAGCTCGTCCCAGTTCGCCGTCTGGTTGATGGTGACGCCAGCCGCGGAGAGTGATGAACTCACGCTGCGGGCCAAGCCCCCGACGCTCGTCGAGTTGTAGACCGACGCCGTGATCTCGTTCAGGCCGACCGTCACCGCGCCCTCTGGCGGGCACGCGACCGTGTTGGTCGACTCCTCCGGCGGTGGCGAGGTGAAGTCCCGCTCGAAGGGCGAGGGGATCACCCCGCCCCACATGAGCCAAGCGAGCAACAGGGTCCCTGTCAGGGCCAGCACGAGGGTTCCGAGGACGACTGTCTGGCGCTGGTGGAGGTGGCGGCGCCGTCGGGCCCGCGCCTCGGCGGGGTTCGGGGTGGTCACATCGTCACCGTACTCGACGGCTCCCGTACCGATCCGTCGGATTCGATTTCCAGCACGCGCGCGTGGATGACGGTGCGGCCGTGGAGCGCACTGCGCAGGGCCCGGTGCAAGCCGTCTTCGAGGTACAGTTCGCCCCGGTACGTGACCACGTGCGCGAACAGGTCCCCATAGAACGTGGAATCCTCGGCGAGGAGGGACTGCAGGTCGAGTTGACTCTTCGTGGTGGTGAGTTGGTCCAGGCGGACGGTGCGCGGGGGCACGCTCGCCCAGTCACGGGCGCTCAGGAGCCCGTGGTCCGGGTATGGCCTGCCGTCACCCACGGCCTTGAAGATCACCTCATCATCCTATGAGGTCAGGGGCCCACAGTGCCGTTACGACGCCCCGTCCCCTCCCCAGAGCGTAGGTGGGATCGTGGGGGGCGGCGCGCCTGCCTTGTCTGTTCCCCAATTGCGTGCGCAGGATCGTGCGGGGCGGCGTACCCATCCCGTCTCCTCCCCAATTGCGTACGCAGAACGTTCCTGCGGGTTGTATGCGGTGCGCAGGATCGTGCGGGGCGGCGCGCCTGACTTGTTTGTTGCCCAAGTGCGTACGCAGAACGTTCCTGCGGGTTGTATACCGTGCGCAGGATCGTGCGGGGCGGCGTACCCATCCCGTCTCCTCCCCAATTGCGTACGCAGAACGTTCCTGCGGGTTGTATACCGTGCGCAGGATCGTCCAGGACCCGCAGGATCGTTCTGCGGGCGCACTTGGGGAAGGCTCCAGCCCGCAGGAGGCCCGCAGGATCGTTCTGCGTACGCACTTGGGAAACTCCCCATGACCGCCTGCCCCAACAGCGGGCGCAGGATCGTTCAGCGTATGCACTTGGGGGCGAAGAGTCGCGCGGTCAGACCCAACAGCGGGCGCAGGATCGTTCTGCGGGCGCACTTGGGCGACTCCCCCCGGCCGCCTGTCCCAACAGCGGGCGCAGGATCGTTCTGCGGGCGCACTTGGGGAATGTGGCGTGCTTGCGGGGGGACTGGCGTCACGCACTCGTAGTCTCGGGACGCGGTGGCAGGTTGGAGGATGACGGCCAAACCGACCCATCGGCGACGCGGGTGGGCCACGATGAGGCAATGACTCTCCTCTACCTCGTGCGGCACGGCGAGACGGCGTGGAGCCGCGCCGGCCAGCACACCTCCATCACGGACCTCGACCTCACGGACCACGGCGTCGTACAGGCGCACTCCCTCCGGACCCGGCTTGACCCGTCCGAGTTCGGCCTCGTGCTCGCGAGCCCTCGCCTTCGCGCCCAGCGCACCGCCCGGCTCGCCGGCTTCGATGACTTCGAGGTCGAGGAGGACCTCGCGGAGTGGTACTACGGCGACTACGAGGGCCTCACCAGCGCCCAGATCCGCGAGCAGCACCACGGCTGGCGCATCTGGTTCAACGGCTGCCCCGGCGGCGAGTCGGCCGACGAGGTGCGCGTGAGGCTCACCCGGGTGGTCGCGAGGGTCCGCGCGTCCGGCGTGGACAAGGCGATCTGCTTCGCACACGGCCACTCCCTCCGGGTCCTCGCCCTCGCTTGGTTGGACTTCCCGATCATCTTCGGGCAGAGCTTCCCGATCGAGGTCGCGAGCGTCTCGATCATGGGCCACGAGAAGGAGTCCGCCGCGG
The DNA here is from genome assembly GCA_051744325.1 of Actinomycetota bacterium. GTDB lineage: Bacteria > Actinomycetota > Actinomycetes > Actinomycetales > Actinomycetaceae > UBA1383. The sequence goes on along the minus strand of JBNJCY010000156.1, from coordinate 501 downwards.
TTGTGCGCTGGAACAGCTGAGGTGCACGCACGAGCAGGACCACGGCCACCGTAGTGCCATGTCAAGATGCCGGCGTAACTGCCACTTGACAGTGTGATTCGAGTCACTAGAATCCGATGCAGCCGGTGGTGCAGGGAGCGCGCGTCGTGAGGCACCCGGTTCCTGTCCCGACCCTCTGATGGGAGAACCATGTCGATCGACCAGTTCCACGGTGCACCTGCAGCGGACGCAGGACGGGAGGAGGCGCCCCCGAGGCGCGAGTTCTCCCGGCGCACCGTCCTGAAGGCGGCCGGTACGGGAATCGGGCTCTGGTTCGTAGGATCGATCGGGGGGCGGGCGTTCGCGATCGAGGCACCGCGCGTGGCCCGGGGGGCGAGTATCTTGGGGCCCACCCTCGACCCGGTCGACATCCCCAAATTCGCTACGCCCCTCCTCATCCCGCCCGCGATGCCCCGGGCCGGCAAGGTCCGGATCAGGGGCGGCAAGAACGCCGACTACTAC
>JBNJCY010000155.1:0-5677 GCA_051744325.1 Actinomycetota bacterium | reverse complement strand
CGAAAACACTGCCGCGGGCGCGTGCCGCGGCGATGCCGGCGAGGGTGCGTTCGCGGATGATGTCACGCTCGAGTTCGGCGAATGCGGCGATCATCGTGAAGAAGAACTTGCCCTCACCGGTGGGCTTGTACGTGCCCGCGAGGGTTCCCGCGAGGATGCGGAGCTGGACGCCGCGGGCGTGGAGGTCGTCGGCGATGATGAGGACGTCCTTCACCGAGCGACCGAGGCGATCGAGCTTCCAGACGGCGAGGGTGTCGCCAGACCGAAGGATCGCCATTGCGGCCTCGAGTCCGGGACGGGCGATGCTGCGGGTGGAGACATGCTCCTCGAAGATCTGCGTGCAGCCGGCGCTGCGAAGGGCGTCGAGTTGGAGTTGAGTGTCCTGGGCGTGGGTGGAGACGCGGGCGAGGCTGACGATGGCGGGTGAAGTGGGGTCCACGCCTGCACGATGGCACGTCACGCTCATCGAAATGCCATGGCAGCACGGCGATTCGGGAAATTTGGGCGGCAGGCCTTCCTGTGGAGAGGTACAAAACGGGACGATCCGGGACGATCCGGGCTGAATCGGAGAACGGAGGTTTGCAGTTGTTGGAAAATGTGGGCGATGGTGGGAAGAAGTGTGCATTGGTGTGACCCGCGATGTCCACAAGTGATCTTCAGGAGCCGCACTCACAGGGTTGTTTGTTTGTTCTTTGCCTTTGCCTGCTTGAGCGACGTGTTGCGTTGGGGTACACCCCACCGCCACGGAACTGCTGCAGCAGACGGTCACGAACCCAGCGCGACACCCGGGCACGGCGTTGAGAAATGTCCGGTGGTTCCACATGCCGCACCGACGAGCCGCGCGGCGAGCGGCGGTCGTGTGCGCAGCTTCGGGCCGAGATGTTGCTTCGTCAGGGTCCCAGGAGTGCCAGTGGGACGACGGCGATGCCGTCCAAGCGGCGGTAGGCGAGTTTGCCGGTGTAGAGGACCATCTGGTCGACCAGGCGGTCGCCGAGTTGTCGGTGCAACCAGTTCAGGTGCTCGACGTCGCCGGGGCGGATGGTGTCGGTGAGCTTGACCTCGATCGCGACCGTGGACCGGTCGGGCGCCTCGACGACCAGGTCGACCTCGTGGTCGGTGTTCTTCGTGCGGAGGTGGCCGACCCGCGCGTCGACTGCCCCGGCATACACCCGCACCGATTGGGCAGCCAGCGACTCGAACAACGCACCCAGCCACGTCCCCGTGGCGGCGTGGACGCGGGCGCCCTGCCCTCGTAGCAGCCCGGTCTTGTCGACGCCGACAAGGCGGGCGGCCAGCGCCGGGTCGACCAGATGATGCTTGGGGGTATGGGTGAGCCGCTTCAACGGGGCGAACACCGGCGTCCACGCCTCCACGGGGTCGAGCACGAAGATCCGCTGGAGGTGTTCACGGTAGATGTCGGCGGTCTGCCGGGCGGGCTTGTCACCCTCGCCGGGCGTGGCCGCCGCCAGGATCGTGGCGTACGCCGCATCAGTCGCGGTCGCCGCGGCATACGCGGCCAGCCACGCCCGCAGTGCGGCCGGACGCCGCACACTCACCCCACTCTCGGGCAACTCCCGTTCCACAATGCGGGTCAGGTAGCTGTCGAGCTGCATCTGCCGAGCCCGCTCGGGCAGATCCCGTATCCCGGGGAACCCCGACCGCAGGATCTCCTCGGTGTAGCCAGGAAGGTCCACCGGCGACGTTCCGGTGATCGTTGGCCGCCCGCCGGCCAGCAGCTCCCGCAGGGACACGCACGGTTCGGCCACCCCACGCTCGCTGAACGCGAGCGGCCGCATCGGCAGGCTCACGATCCGACCAGCCCCCGAATGCACGCGCACCCCCGGCGCCAACCCAGCAGAACCCGCCAGCAGGAACCTGCCACCGGTGGGATCGTCATCGACCGCACGGCGCACCCGGTCCCACACTGCAGGCTCGAGCTGCCACTCATCGATCAACACCGGGCCGGGGATCTGGGTGACCAGATCAAGATTGCCAGCCACCGCTGTTCGCTCGCTCGGAACGTTGAGCGACAACATCGTGGTTGCGCGTTGGCTGGCGGTCGCGGTCTTGCCCACCCCCTTCGCGCCCTCCAGCGCGATCGCGGCCAGACCAGGGAAGATGTCGTCGAGGACCTCGTCCACGATCCTGCGCCGGTACTCCATAGCCCGCAGCCTAACATTTTGACGACGTACTAGCTAACAATTGGACGTGCTCTTGACTAACTTCTCGACACCACGCGGCAACATCGCTGTCTCGCAAGAGAGCACGAGTCTCGACAGGGCTCGACCGGCGTCCGATCGTCGGCATCCGCGTGGGCGTCGCGTGGTGATGCAAGCGCATCTGGGTGGGGCCCGTCACCAGGTTGTAGGTGTTGCACAAGCGCGCTGAGGCACACCCCAACGGCACGAATCCGTTGCAGATTTCACCCCTGATCCCAGCGCGACACCCACCAACGGGCGCAGGCCTTGAGAACCGGCCGATCGGCGCGGGCTGCGCGGCTTTCGCCCGGGGAACGCGGAGAGCGGCGGGTGATTCGGGGCGACTCTGGGACTTTGTGCTCTTGAACGAACGTTGGAAAATTGGGAGCGTGATGACAGGAGTCGACGACAGGGTCGACACCGACGAGCCGCACGTCCCGGCCGGCCGCGCGGCGGAGGAAGGGAGTGGAGCACCATGGCCGCTAGCAAGCACACGCACAGCATCCACATCGACGCCCCGGTGGAGAAGGTCTTCCACTACCTCGAGGACCCCGCGCACTTCGTCGGCATGTCCGACGAAGCCACGGTGGGCGCTGTGGAACGGACACCCGACGGGGTCGTGACCACCTACCAGATCAAGTATCGCGAGCTCGGCATGCACCTGACCGCTGACCTCACCAGGGAGGAGTACGTGGTCAACAAGCGCATCGTCGACCGTGCCTCTCACGGTGTCCTCTGGACGTACACCTTCGAGCCCGATGACACCGGGACGACACTGACGCTCGCCTGGGATGCCTCCACGCTGATGAAGATGCTCGACGCGGTCTTCATGCACGGGGACAAGGACTTGGAGGCCGGATTGGCCGCCTGGAAGCGCGAGATCGAGGCCTTGCCCTGAGCCCACACGCCCCGGTTCGTGGCCGCTGACCCCGACCCGGCGAAGACGCCCACCGAGAATGCCGGCGTCTACCAGAGACGCCAGCGGCTGGGCGAGGCCCACCATCGGCGCGTGTTCGCGGACGCTGGGTTCACGGATCTGGTGATCCGTTTCGGCCGCGGGGTGCTCTTCGCGCGTGGCCGCAAGCCGACCGCCAGCAACTACTGTTGACAAGGGCAGCGTGGCGTTGGGGTACGCCCACACGCCACACTTCAGCTGTGAACGTCACCGATGACCCCAGTGCGACGCTCAACGGACCCAGCATTGAGACATGGCCGATACTCAGGTCCACGATCGACAACCGCGGAGCCTGCAGCGCGTCGTGCGCTCGACCTTGGGGCCGACGCCTACGCCCGCGTGGTGAGCCGCAAGGAAATGCGTTGGAGTATTGTTTGGGTTCACGGATTAGTATCGTTTGAGTCTGCGTGATGGTATCGTTTGTTTGTGGTGTATCTCAAGCGTCTGATCGATGACGAACTCGACGCGCTCATGCCTGAACTCCCAGCGATTGCTGTCGATGGGCCGAAGGGGGTGGGTAAGACCGCCACCGGGCTGCAGCGGGCGGCCACGGTACTCCAGCTCGACGATCCCGTGACCTTGTCGCTGGTTCGCGCCGATCCTGGCCGCGCCCTCGGTCGCGCACGGCCGATCCTGGTCGATGAATGGCAGCGTGCACCAGAGGTGTGGGACGTCGTCCGCCGTGCCGTGGACAATGGGGCGCCGGCGTCGAGCTTCCTCCTCACCGGCAGTGCCACCCCGGTCCTGGGTGCCACCGCGCACTCCGGCGCCGGGCGGATCGTGTCGCTGCGGATGCGGCCCATGGCACTGCCCGAGCGCGGCCTGGTGCACCCCACGGTGAGTCTGGCGTCCCTGCTGGAGGGCGGCCGTCCCCGCATCGACGGCGACTGCCCGCTGACGTTGGCCAACTACGCCCTCGAAATCGAGACGTCCGGGTTTCCAGGGATCAGGCAACTGTCGGCGCGGGCACGCCGAGCACAACTGGATTCCTACCTCACCCGAGCCCTGTCGCGGGATCTGACCGACGAGCAGGGGGTGACCGTGCGCCGTCCCGACAGCCTGCGTGCGTGGATCACCGCCTACGCCACCGCCACCAGCAGCGCCGCCACCTGGGAGGCGATCCGGGCCGCAGCCACCCCCGGCGACGGAGACCCGCCCAGCAAGGCCACCACGATCCGCTACCGGGACTGGCTTTCCGCGTTGTGGTTGCTGGACCCCCTCCCAGCCTGGCAACCCCACGGCAGCGGACTGAAAGGCCTCACCAAGGGACCCAAGCACCACCTCGCCGACCCCGCCCTGGCCGCACGCCTGATGAGAGTGGCCGCCTCGGCCCTGCTGGACGGCGAGGGCCGACTGTTGCCCGGAGGACCATCCACCGCTCTCGGGGCGCTGTTCGAGAGCCTGGCCACCCTGACCGTGCGCGTCTGCGCCCAGAGCGCCGAAGCCACCACCAGCCACCTGCGCACCGACCGCGGCGAGCACGAGATCGACCTCATCGTCGAACGCCACGACGGCCGCGTCGTCGGCATCGAGATCAAACTCGCCGCCACGATCGACGACAGAGACGTCCGCCACCTCCACTGGCTCAAGGAACACCACGGAGGCCGGATCAGCGACCTGGCCGTCCTCACCACCGGCCCCCACGCCTACCGACGCCCCGACGGCATCGCCATCATCCCCCTCGGACTCCTCGGCCCCTGACACCGACCAGTCATCGACGACGGCGGGCGCCGGCTCCTCCGTGTGCGATGAGCTTCCGGAACTCGGCTGGGGCGGTACAGGTGTCGCTGCATGGTTGGGGTTCGCCCTCGAAACCTCCCCGCCACAGTCCGGCGGCGACCTGCGCGGCGGAGACACAGGACCCCATCAGGGTGTGCCACCAGCGGTAGCGCAGGGTGATCTCCTGGTGGGAGAGGACCATGTCGTTGTCGCGCAGGACGTCGGCGCCGGTGGCCCGGCCGGGGTGGGCCAGTTCGCCGTCGAGTTCCACGCGCAGGGCGTGGCGGTCGAACCAGCAGTCGGAGCGGACCCAGTGGTCGCGGATCCTCGTCCGTGCCTGCAGGACCGGCTCGGGGAGTCCGTGGGCCCGCACCACGTTGGTGAGGAACCGGCGCTCGAGTTCGGACTCGACTCCCTCGACGAACTCAGCGAGCAACTCGCGCAGGAGTCCCCGGTTGCCCAGGTAGCGCCGGCCGGCGGCGGCGTTGAGCAACTTCTTGGGGTCCGCGCCCTTCCACACGGCCTGGGTGAGGACCTCGAGGACTTCCGCGGCGTCTTCGGCGGTGTCCACCAGGTCCAGGGCCGTCTCGACGAGGGTGGTGCGGTGCGGGTTCCCGGTCATTGTCAGGGTTCGGCGAACGCGGTGGATCACGATGCCCGCGGATGGTTGCACCTTGAGGCGGTGCGACACGCTGACATCGATGGTATTCGGCTCATCGCGGGTCAACCCGTGCAGGAAGCCGGCGGACCAGTGCGAGAGCGCTGCCTGCTTGCCCACGAGCAGCAGGGCGGCGCGGGCCTTCTG
>JBNJCY010000154.1:0-5694 GCA_051744325.1 Actinomycetota bacterium | reverse complement strand
GCGGTGCGCGCGGAGCGGAAGGCCGGTGGGGAGAAGCTTCTGGCCCCTGTTGCCGGCCTCACCGTCCTGAACATGGTCATCGCGGTCTTCGTCTGACGGTGTCGCCGTCCGCGAAGAGGTCCTCCGCGGTGGCGGACTCGTAGCGGGCGACGTCGAGAATGCCCTCCCGCTTGGCCACGATGGTGGGCACGAGGGCTTGGCCTGCGACGGCCACGGCGGTGCGGCCCATGTCGAGGATCGGGTCGATCGCCAGCAGCAGGCCCACGCCCTCCAGGGGCAGGCTCAGGGTGGACAGGGTGAGCATCACCTTCGCTCCGGTCAGGCCGGCGGTGGCAGCGGACCCGACGACGGAGACGAACGCGACGAGCAGGTAGTCCACGATCGAGAGCTCGATCCCGAAGAACTGCGCCACAAAGATCGCGGCGATCGCGGGGTAGACCGCGGCGCACCCGTCCATCTCGGTGGTGGCCCCGAGCGGAACGGCGAAGGAGGCGTAGGCCCGCGGCACCCCGAGGTTGCGGTGTGTGTCCCGTTCGGTCACCAAGAGGGTTCCGATGGAGGAGCGGGAGACGAACGCGAGCTGGATCGCTGGCTACGCCCGCGGAAGTACTGCCCGATGGTCAGGCCGTGCGCCCGCAGCAGCACCGGGTAGACCACGAACAGCACGAGCGCCAAGCCCGCGTACACCGCGACCGTGAACCATCCGAGGCTGGCCAGCGAGCCCCACCCGTAGGTGGCGAGCGCCCGGCCCACGAGTCCGAGGGTGCCGAGCGGCGCGAGGCGGATGACCCACCACAGCACCTTTTGCACCACGGCGAGGAAGGACCGGGTGAAGGATAGCCCGGTGGTCACGGACACCACCCCGTCCGTCGTGGTCGCCACACTGGAGGAGGCCGCCAGGCCGAGGTAGTCGGCGGGGATGAGGCCCTGGAGTAAGTCGAGCCAGGTCCCGGTGCGCGACGGCGCGGCCGCCAGGTCTGTCGTTACCCCGGTGTTGGCACCGGGCTGGAACACCAAGCCCGAGCCCCGATCGAGGCGACGATCGCGGCGAACACCAGGGGCGGCACGATGGCGCGCAGCAGGTTCACGAACGCCGAGCCGATGGTGCCGAGGGTGACGGGCAGCCAGTTGTCGCCACCATCGGCTGTGGGGCCGAGAGTCAGGGCGAGCCAGCCGAGCAGGATGCCCAGGACCAGCGAGATGCCGATCTGGGCGGAGAAGGACGGCAGGCGCAGTCGTGGGTGCGCCGCCGGTGGATGGGTGGACATGGGGATTCCTTTCAGGGGTGGGGTGGGGAGCACGGAGGCAGCCCGGAACGCCGCCGGGGGCGCGGCGGGAACGAGGACCGCGCAGGATCAGCCCCGGAAGGGCTCAGCGAGGGTGGCTGTCAGGGGATCGGCGACAAGGGCCGGATCAACACCCGCTGGACGGGCACGCGCACATGCAGGCCAGGCGACGGACGTCGGCGGGGCGCATCCGAGGGTCCGGGTGTCGAGCAACGCTCTCTCCTGGTTCGGAGGGCCCACGGGGAGTTCCCCGTGTGGTTGACGGGCGAATGACACCACAGGTCACGGGCGCGTGTCCAGCCCGACTCCAGCATCGCCCGCCGTGGTGCGTCCTGGACCGGGACGGGCCGGTCATGTCCTTGCGAGTTCAGGGCTTCTTCGTCGGTCCTTGACGGGAATCCGTGGGGTGGGGGCGCAGGATCGGAAGGCAGTGGAGGAGGTGGTGATCGTGGTGGTGGCCCTCGTCCTCGTCTGCGTGGTGTATCTGGCTTTGGGGTTGTGGGTGATCGCGACGATCTTTCCCACCCCTCCTGGCCCCGCATCCGAGGAGGAGCTCAACCGTGAGGAGACCCGACCATGAACGGCCGCGGAGGACTACACCGTTATTCCCCGACGTCCCGCCTGATGGGGATGCTTACGGTGGGAGCGGTGATCTTGGTGGTGTTGGTGGTCGCGGGCCGGTCCTGGGGGGAGGCGTTGCCCGTGGCCGCGCTGTTGGCCTTCCCGTTGATGATGATCGGGATGGTGTTCATGATGGGTGCCACCCGGAGCCACGGTCTGGGCCACGAACACGGTGAAACCACCGAACGGGACACCGTGGACGCCGCCTCCCCCACCGGGCGGGGCGGCGCGGACGGTTGATCAGGTGGCGGTGCCGGGGCTCAGTGGCAGGGTGACGGTGAATCTCGCCCCCCGGCCGACGCCGGGACTGGTGGCGGTGACGGTGCCCTGGTGGGCGGTGACAATGGCCCGGACGATGGCGAGCCCGACGCCGGAGCCGCCGTGGGCGCGGTCGCGGGCGGCGTCGACCCGGTAGAACCGTTCGAACAGGTGGGGGAGGTGCTCTGGGTCGATGCCGGTGCCGGTGTCCGCTATGTCGAAGACCACGTCCGCGCCCCGGACGGTGGTCGTGAGGGTGACGGTCCCGCCGCGCGGGGTGTGGCGCAGGGCGTTGTCGAGCAGGTTGGTCAGGACTTGGCCGATCCGGTCCCCGTCGGCGATCACGACGGCGTCGGCGGCTTCGCCGGTGACGTGGAGGTTCAGGTGGACGCCGGCGGTGGCGTACCGGGCGGTGGCCGGGTTGCGGGCATCGGCCACGATCCGGGCGACCCGCACCGGGACGCGACGCATGGTCAGGCGGCCCTCCTCGGTGGTGGTGACCAGGGCGATGTCCTCGGCGAGACGGGCGAGGCGGCCCACCTGGGTGCGGAGCAGGGTCAGGGTGTCGGGGTCGGGGTGGCGGACACCGTCCTGGATGGCCTCCAGGTGAGCGTCGAGGGTCGCCACCGGGGTGCGCATCTCGTGGGCCAGGTCCCCGAGCATCCGGGTGCGACTGGCCTCGATCGCACCAAGGTCCGCGGCCATCGCGTTGAACGCCTCGGCCAGTTCCTCGAAGTCGCAACCCATCCCCACCGCCGGGACCCGGGCGGTGTGGTCGCCGACCGCGACCCGGCGGGCGGCCTGGGTGGCCGCCGCCAGGGACCGGCCCACCCGGCGGGTGAGGTAGCCGCTCACCACCGCCGACGTCGCCACCGCGGCCACCAGGGCCACGGCGAGGGAGATGGCCGAGGCATACCGGAAGGCTTCCTTGGCGTGCAGCAGCGCCTCGGGGTCGGTGGTCCCGAAGCGCAGCAGGTGGTCGTGGAAGATGCCGGGCCCGATCGCCGCGGTCACCACCCACGCGGTGGCCGCGGCGACCAGGATCACGGCGGTGGTCGCGGCGAGCAGGCGGGACGCGAGACCCCATGACTGGGGACGGATGGGGCTCATGTGCCGGTGCCCATGCGGTAGCCCACCCCGCGGACGGTGCGCACGAACCGGGGGTCGGTGGGGTCGTCGCCGAGCTTGCGGCGCAGGTGGGCGATGTGGACGTCGACGAGGTGCTCGTCGCCGACCCAGCCCGGGCCCCAGACCTCCTCGATGAGTTGGTGGCGGGTGTAGACCCCGCGGGGCCGGGCGGCGAGGGCGGTGAGGATGTCGAACTCGGTGCGGGTCAGTTCGATGGGTTCGCCGTCGAGGTGGACCTCCCGGGCGTCTTCGTCGAGGGTGAGGGGTCCGAACGTGACCGGTTCGGGTGGGGCGTCCTGGCTGGTCCGCGGCCGGCGCAGCATGGCCCGGACCCGGGCGAGCAGCTCGCGGGGGCTGAATGGTTTGGTCAGGTAGTCATCCGCCCCCACGGACAGTCCGATGAGCTTGTCGATCTCGTCCGCACGGGCGGTGAGCATGATGATGTAGCAGTCGGAGAAGGTACGCACGGTGCGGCACACCTCGATGCCGTCCACCCCGGGCAGGCCAAGGTCCAGGACCAGGACTCCCGGGGCCCAGCTGCGGGTCTTGGCGATGGCGGTCTCCCCGTCGGCGGCGATGGCGGTGGGGAACCCGTCCCGCTCGAAGTAGCTGGCGATCACCCCGGCCAGGGGTGCCTCGTCGTCCACGATCAGCACCCGCGGCAGCTCCGTCTTCGGTGGTCCCATCATGCGCCCATTATGGGCTCCGGTGATTGGCCCTCCCCCGACGGAGGTGGGTCACCGGCAGGGTCAGGGCAGTACCTTCATCGAATCTTGACCGGCCCGTCAGGGAAACCGCCGGGTGGGGTACCGAGACTGTCAGTGACCTGATGTCCGCGTCCTTGTTGGAGAAGAGATGACCGTGAACCCGCCAGTCGTCACCGTGGTGCACGCCCCGGGCTGCCACTTCTGTGAGGACGCCGAACGGGTGCTCGCCGACCTGGCGGACCAGAACCCGCTCGACGTGCGCCTGGTGCCCTCCACCTCGGTGACGGGCCTCCGGCTGGTCGCCGCGCACCGCCCCGCCCTGTTCCCCCTGGTGCTGGTGGACGGGGCCTTCTTCAGTGCGGGGCGCCTGCCCCACCGTCGCCTCCGCACGGTCCTCGCCGCCCGGGCCGGCGTGCCCGCCGCTGTGGTCGGCTGAGCGGTGGGTTCGGAACTGCTCGCCACCGGCAGTGTGCTGGCGGCATTCCTCGCCGGTGGGGTTGCCCTGTTCGCGCCCTGCTGCATAGTGTTCCTGGCCCCGAGCTATCTCGCGGGCGCGGTGAAGAACCGGCGGTGGCGGCTGCTGCCACTGACGTTCACCTTCGCCGCCGGTCTTGCCCTGGTGCTGGTGCCGATCACGCTGGGGGTCTCGATGATCGCCGGCGCGATCAACCAGTACCACGCCCAGCTCTACTGGGCGGGCGGGTTGCTGATGATCGCCCTGGCCGCCCTGTCCCTGTCGGGGCGGATGTGGTCCCTGCCCTCCTTCCTGCGCGCCCCGGACACCACCGGGGGTGACACCGCCAGCTTCTTCGCCCTGGGGGTCTTCTCCGGGATCGCGTCCAGCTGCTGTGCCCCCGTGCTCGCCGGGGTGATGACCCTGTCCGCGCTGTCCGGGTCCGCCGCCGGCGGGGTGGTCCTCGGACTGGCCTACGTCTTCGGCATGGTGTTCCCGCTGTTCGTGATGGCCCTGGTCTGGGACCGGGCCGGCCTGGCGGACAAGCGGCTCTTCCGGGCCCGGCTCATCCGGTTGCGAGTGGCCGGCCGGGTGCTGGTGACCAACACCGTCAACCTGGCCGTCGCCATCGCGTTCACAGTGATGGGCGTGGGAGTCATCGCGTTGGCGGGCAGCCGGAACATGACCGGTGGCACCGGGGCCCAGGCCGCGGCGGGGGAGTGGTTGGCCCGCGTCTTCGCCGGGGCGCAGGACTGGCTCGCCCCGGTCCCCGAACCTGTCCTCGGTCTCGCCCTGCTCGGCCTGGCCGCCGTATTCGTCGCCGTCACCCTGCGCGACCGCCGCCCCGGAAAGGTTCCGGCCCCCGAGGTGGACGTCGACGAGACGGGCGAGGAGTGCCACGAGTGTACCGCCGACCCCGTTCCCCACATTCCTGCCAGCGAGTACCCGGAAGGATCCGTCCGATGAGCGCCACCACCCATCCCCGCCCCACGAAGCACGACCGCGCCGCGGAGAAGGCCGCCGCCCAGGCCGCGGCCGCGGCGGCGGCCGTCACCCGAAGGCGCCGCCAGCGGATCGCCGGCATCGCGGCGGCGATCCTGGTGATCGCGCTGGTCGCCTACGGGCTGCTCACCTCCCAGGCGCAGTCCTCCACCGAGGCCCGTCCCGCCCCGGACTTCACCCTGCCCACCACCGACGGGGGCACGGTGACGCTGTCCGACCTGCGTGGCTCCCCGGTTGT
>JBNJCY010000153.1:0-5701 GCA_051744325.1 Actinomycetota bacterium | reverse complement strand
GTTCGGCTCCCCGCACATAACATGCAGTTCCCATGCAAATTGAAATGGGGTACGCCGGGCCGTAGGGCTGGTAGGGCTGGGTGTAGGTCTGCTGGGGACCACTCTGGCCGTACGGCGGGGGAGCCTGCTGGCCCTGCGGCTGTCCGTACGCTCCGGGCTGGCCCTGCGGCTGTCCGTACGCTCCGGGTTGGCCCCACGGAGTCCCCTGTGGCTGGGCCTGCGACTGGCCCTGCGGCTGGCCCAGCTGGCTAGCTTGGCCGTACGGCGGAGGAGCCTGCTGGCCCTGCGGCTGTCCGTATGCTCCGGGTTGGCCCCACGACTGCCCCTGCGGCTGTCCGTACGCTCCGGGTTGGCCCCACGGCTGTCCCTGGGACGGCGCGCCGCCGGGCTCGGAAGCGGAGGGCGTCGACGGCGGGCCGAACGGGGTGCGCGGAGTCGCGCCCGGCGGGGTCGGCCACACCGGGGGCACATTCGACGACGCCGCTTCCCCCCCGGGCGGACCCTCCTCACCCTCGGGCGGCGGCATGGCCGTGTCACCCGAGGTCGGAGCGGGCGGAGCTGGCCACGCCGGTGGAGCGCCACCCATCGCGGCCTCGGCATCCCGGGCCGCTTCCGGCACGGTCTCGGTCGGGAGGTCGTCGGCGACGGGGACGGCAGGCTGCACCGCGGTGGGTTGCTCCGTTCGCGCGAATTCCTCGGTCTCGGGGTCGGGCGTGCTCTCGGGTTGGTCCTGTTCGGGGCGTTCTGTCATGGCGCACTCCAATCTGGTGCTTGACTCTGAGTCCAGCGTATCCCGCGGACAAGAGGCCGGGGAGGGACGCCAGATCACCGTCTGGCTGGACGGGTCAACTCCAGCGACACCGGGACCACGAGCACAAGCCCGATAACCGCATGGCCGGCATACCACCACGCGAGGAAGGCGGTGGAGAACCAGAGCGTCACCGCAGCCAGCCGCGCGCCCCCGTGCAACGGGACGAGCGCGCGCACCCGCAGATACCGGGACCAGAGGAAGCCCATCACCCCCACCCCGGCCATGGCCCACGCCACCCCGAGCGACGGCGTCGAGCCGAGCGCCAGGCCGCCGAGCGCAACCCCCACCAGCCCTGTCACGGTGAAGAGGTTCAGGACAACGTCGCGCGGGTCGGCGAAGCGCTCGGGATCCATGACCCAGAGCCTATGCAGGAGTTCCCGCCCGTGGAACGGCCGCTCAAAGGCCCGGACCGCAGGGATCGCCGCAGTGAACGACGGTTGGCGCACCCTTCCGAGTCCCAACGGCGCCCGCAGAACGATCCTGCGGGCCTTGTTGGGTTCGAGCCCCTCCCCAAGTGCGCCCGCTGAACGATCCGGCGCCCGCAGTTGGGGCAGCCGACCATGGTGAGCCGCCCAAGAGCGTACGCAGAACGATCCTGCGGGCCCTGTTGGGCTCGACTCGGCCCCCAACAGCGTGCGCAAGACGATCCTGCGGGTCGTGGACGTTTCTGCGGGCGGTGTACCACCCGCACAAACGTTCTGCGGGCGCACTTGGGGTGCAGGCTTGGTACAGCGCCAACACTGCGCACGCTGGGTGCCGGCGCGGCTGTTGGGGGGTGCGGCGCGGCTGTTGGGGGGTGCGGCGCGGCTGTTGGGGGGTGCCGGCGCGGCTGCTGAGGGCACGGCACGGCCAGCGACGTACCTCCGCACCCTGTTGGGGGCAAGGTGGCTGCAACAGCAGCAACTTGATTGCCGCTTCAACCATCTCGCGCGCAACCTCAACGCAATGGCTCCTTCAACCCTTGCACCCGCCTCGACCCCGCCACCGCGATGGGCGTCGCCGTGGGGCCCGGAACTCTACCGCGACCGCTCGCGGGGCCAGTGGACCTACGACCCGGCCGGACCCTCCAGACAGCGACCCTTCCCCTTGACCCCACCCAGTTCCTCGCGCGGCGCCGGGCCCCGGGCCGCCTCGATGGGCCTCGGCGAGGTGGCCGTCGAGGTGCCGTCCCGCGACGACGTCGCCGCCCTGGCCGACCGGGTCCGCCGGGCTGGTCTCCCCTTCAGTGACGACGGCCGGACTCTCACCGTCGCCGACGCGTGGGGCACCCAGGTCCGGGTGGCCGCGACCGCCTGAGGCACCACCGGAGGCGGCCGGTTGGATGCCCACGACCGGTCAGTCGCCCTCCACCGGTCAGGCGCCCGCGACCCTCCGACCACCAAGGTAGACGTCCGCGATGTGCTCCCGCAGCGTGACGAGCTGTTCCACGCTCGTGAGCTCGGTATCCAGCACCACGAGGTCGGCGGTCCAGCCCTCCTGGACCCGGCCCACCCGCCACTCGGGCGCGACGAGATCGGCGGCGACCGACGTCGTCGACGCCAGCACCTGTTCCAGGTCCATCCCGAGGGCGGCGTAGTGCGTAAGCTCCTCGAGGTTGTCCCCGTGCTCGCCGACTCCCGAGTCCGTGCCCATCGCGATCCGCACGCCCGCCTCGAACGCGTGCTGGACGGACTCGCGGTGGGCGTCCACGACACGTTTTGCCTTGTCCACCACCTGGGCCGGAATCGCCGCCACGCCGCGTTCGGCGTTCCGCACCACCGAGAGGGGCGCCACGAGGGTGGGCACGAGGTAGGCCTCGGCCTCGAGCATCATGCCGATGGCCTCCTCGTCCAGGAAGATGCCGTGCTCGATCGAGCGCACCCCGGCCCGCAGGGCGTTCTTGATGCCCTCGGTACCCTGGGCGTGGGCGAGCACGTAGCTGCCGTGGGCTTCGGCCTCCTCCACGACGGCGCGGATCTCCGCCACGGTGAACTGGGTGTGGGCGGGGTCGTCCATCGGGGACAGCACCCCGCCACTCGTGCAGATCTTGACCTGGTCCGCGCCCGCCCGGAACATGAGGCGGGCGACCTTGCGGGCCTCCTCCGGCCCGTCCGCGATGCCGTCCGGCCGCCCCGGGTGGGGCTCCATGAACGGCATGTGGGCACCCGAGGGCATCCACGTGTCCGCGTGTCCACCGGTCTGGCCCATCACGTTCACGGAGATCTTCATGCGCGGGCCGATCACGAGGCCTTCCGCGATCGCCCACTTCGTGCCGAGGTCCGCACCGCCGGCGTCGCGCACGGTGGTGATCCCGGTCTCGAGGGTGGCGCGCAGGTTCCGAACGGACAGGTAGAACTGGCGGGAGAAGGGCTGGTTGAACATGTCGAGACCGCCCGCGTTCGAGAACAGGACGTGGACGTGGGCGTCGATGAGACCGGGCAGGAGCGTGCGGTCCGTGCAGTCGACGACGTCGGCCCCCTCCTCCCAGCCGACGCCACCGTGGGGCTCGATGTCCGTGACGACGTCTTCCACAACCACCACGTCCGCGCGCCGATCCAGGAAGGCCGTTCCGTCGAAGACCCGTGCGTTCGAGAACACCGTTGTTGCCATGCCCGTCAGGTTACTCCGACGGGAGCGGCCCCCGCCCGGGGGTGGGGCGGGGCGGGCTGGTTGCCGGATGCCGGGGTTGGGTGCCGAGTTCCGGCGTCGGATTGAGTGCGAGGCCATCCGCTGACGGAGAGGGTCTGCGGCGAGAGAGTGCGCAATACGCCGCACCGTCACCGGAGAACCTCGCCCTCACCGGGAACCCGCCCACTGACACCCGCACCGTCACCCGACAACCTCCCCCTCACCGGGAACCCACCCACTGACACCCGCACCGTCACCGGAGAACCTCGCCCTCACCGCGAATGCTCCCCCAGGTCTTCGCCCAGCCAGCGGTGGCCCTGCGAGCCTGCCCGCCACGCAGGACAATGGAGTGCCGGAACGGAAGGGAGCCAACGTATGACCGCAGCCGAGGCACGGGACAACACCGACGACCGCACGCGCCTGCGCCGCACCCTTGAGTGCCTGGTGGGCATCCACTTCACCGAGGGCAACGCGATCGGGGTGCTGCACAACGGGGACGAGATCTTCCCCGCCATGCTCGAGGCCATCCGCGGCGCCCAGCGCAGCGTGGACCTGATGACCTTCGTCTACTGGAAGGGGGAACCCGCCCGGCAGTTCGCCGATGCCCTGGCCGAGCGAGCGCGAGCGGGCATCCGGGTCCGCGTCCTCATCGACGCGGTCAGCGGCCTCCAGATCGAGCAGGGCCTCGTGGACGCGATGGAGGCCGACGGCGTGGCGGTCCAGTTCTTCCGCAAACCCTGGGTGAAGTCGCCGTTCAAGCAGAACCATCGCTGCCATCGGAAGGTGTGCGTGGTGGACGAGACGATCGGCTTCACCGGCGGGGTGGGGATCGCCGAGGAGTGGGCCGGTGACGCCCGCGACTCCTCCGAGTGGCGGGACACCCACTTCCGCGTGGAGGGTCCCGCGGTGGACGGGCTCGTCGCCGCGTTCGTCTCGAACTGGGCCGAGGACGGCCGGGCCCTCTACGACGAGCGCGACCGGTTCCCGGAGCAGCCCAGGAAGGGTGACGCCGTCGTCCAGGTGATCCGCGGGACCGCGACGCTGGCGTGGGACGACATCGAGACGGTGTGGCACGTGCTGTTCCAGTTCGCGCGGCAGCGGATCCGCCTCCAGACCGCCTACTTCTCGCCCGACGACCGGCTGATGGCCGACCTCAAGGACGCCGCCGCCCGCGGGGTGGAGGTAGACGTGCTCATCCCCGGCGATCACATCGACAAGCGGGTCTCCCTCGTCGCCGGGGAGTCGCTGTACGACGAACTCGTCCGGGCCGGCATCCGCGTGTGGCGCTACCAGCCGAGCATGTTGCACACGAAGGTGCTGCTCGTCGACGACGCCGCCGCCCTCATCGGGTCCTCGAACCTCAACCGCCGGTCACTCGACCACGATGAGGAGGTGGCCCTCGTGATCCTCGACGAGGCCACCAGCCGGGTGCTCGAGGAGCACTTCGAGGAGGACCTGTCCCGCAGCGAGGAGATCGACCTCACCCAGTGGCGCAACCGCTCCCTTCCCCAGCGGGCCTTCGAGGCCGCGATCGAGCCCGTCCGCCGCTGGCTCTGATTCGGCGGCTCCGGCCCGCCGTCTCTCACTCGCCAACTCTGACCCAGCGGCTCTGACCTGCTGACTCTGACTCACCGCCGGGACGGCGGACCGGCGCCCAGGCCGGAGGCGCCGAGCGAAGCCTGAGGCCGACCGTCGTCGGTGGTGCCGAGCCCGCCCTGGCAGGTGGGGCAGTAGAACATGACCCGGTCGGCGGGGGCCACCCCGATCGGCGCCACCCGGAGGAGGCTGCCGCAGCGCCGGCATTCCCTGCCGGAACGGCCGTGGACCCAGCTGTCCTCGCCGCGGCGGCGCGAGCCCGTGGTGGTCCGGAGTTCGGCCGCCAGGTTGGCGCGCATGAGGCGTGCGGCCCGGTCGACGACGGCGGCCAGGCCGTCCTCGCCCAGCTCACCGGCCGTGGTCCACGGGTTCACCTTCTCCATGAACAGCGACTCGGCGGCGAACATGGTCCCGATCCCGGCGAGGTTGCGCTGGTCGAGGAGGGCCTCCCCCACGGGGCGGTCCGGGGTGGCGGCGAGGTTCACGAGCGCCCGGTCCCGGTCCCAGTCCGGCCCGAGGATGTCTGGGCCGAGGTGGCCGACCAACTCCTCCTCCCGCTCCGTGCGGACCAGGTCCACCATCCCGAGTCTGAGCCCGAGGGCGGTCCACTCCGTGCTGCCGACCACCATCCGGAGCTGCCGGTTCGCCAGCGTCCGCAGACCGACGTCCGCCGTCGCCATGACCTGC
>JBNJCY010000152.1:0-5725 GCA_051744325.1 Actinomycetota bacterium | reverse complement strand
CGCGCATAGACGAAGGAGGTGAACCCGGAGCAGTCGAAGCCGGCCGGGGTGGCCCCGCCGTAGACATACGGGACGCCGACGTACTGCTTGGCGATCGCGGCGATCTGCTCGCCGGTGGCGGAGGTGTACGCGCCCTCATGGGTCGCGGTGGCCTCGGTGGAGGAGGCGGTCGGCACCGCCGTGCGGGTGGACGTCCGGGAGCTGGTGGCGACCACCGGCTCCGGCTCCGGCTCCGGCTCCGGCTTGGGCTTCGCGGACACGGTGATCTCGTCGAAGCTGATCGAAACGTCCTCGGGGACGACGACGGTCGGGGAGAGCGAAAGCGACGCGAGCGCCGAATTGGTGAGTGTGGTGGCGCCGGCTTCGGCAGTCGCCAGGTCCTGGGTCTGCGGGGCGGCGGCGGCGGTGGTCGCGGCCATCGTCAGCACGAGGCCGGACGAGGCGGTGACGAGGGCGCCGCGGCGGGCGGCCGGCGATGCGACGGACTGGCTGAGCGCGGTGATCGGCGAGCGGCGGATTGCGCGGTGCTTCGCCTGGTCAAGTGTGATGGTCAACGTGTGGCCTCTCATTTCCTACGAGGTGAGCTGTCGGGTTCGGGTTGAGTTGTCCCGGATCTGGTGGATCTTCACCCCGGGGCCCGTGGGCCCGGACTGGTTCCCCCGTTCCTGCCGTACGGCTCGTGGTTCTCCCCATGGGCACCAGCAGGATTCGGTCTGTGCCTTGGGGGCTTCGAAGTAGGGCTCCGACGCACTCTCCACGCTACGGGAGCGCTCAGCCGAATGTCACGTTTGGATCACGATTGTGACGAAGCTCCTACGCCCTGAGGGGTCCCCGGAAAACCGTGCAATCTGCCGGTCAAGCCGGCGCAAATCAACCGTCCACGAAGAGGTGCCGAGCGACTCCTGCCGCCAGCTCGAGCACCGGTCCGGACTCGACCGTACCCACCAGCCACGAACCACCGTCGGGCTCCACGACCACCCGCGCACCCGGTAGCACCCCGGTCTCCCGCAACAGTCGCAGCAGCCCGACGTCCGCCTGAAGCGTCTCCCCGAGGCGGACCACGGTGGCCTCACGCGCGCCCCCGTCCGCGACCGCCCGCCCGTGTTCTCCACTCACCGCGACCAGGCCCAGCTCGCCCAGGCCCAGCTCGCCCAGGCCCGGGACGAGGTTGCCATACGGATCCCTGCGGGGGTCCGCCACGATCCGTGCGATCCGCTCCTCCACCTCCCGGCCCAGGACGTGCTCCCACCGGCATGCCTCCTCGTGCACCTTGGCGAAGTCGAGGCCGAGCACCTCCAGGAGCAGCAGCTCCGAGAGCCGGTGCTTGCGCATCACCCGCATCGCGTACACGGCGCCGAGCCGGGTGAACTCGATGAGCCGGTCCTCCCGCAGCACGACCAGGCCGTCCCGTTCCATCCGGGAGACCGTCTGGGAGACCGTCGGGCCGGACTGCTCGAGCCGCTCGGCCAAGCGCGCGCGCAGCGGCGGGATGCCGTCCTCGCCCATCTCCCAGATGGCCTTGAGGTACATCTCGGTCGTGTCGATGAGATCGCTCACGCCTCTCCCCACTTCCGACGGCCACCCTTCCCGCGCGTGCCATCATCGGGGGGTGAAGATTCCTGCCTCCATCCTGCCGCACGACGGCCGCTTCGGCTCGGGCCCCTCCAAGGTGCGGGGCGAGGCACTCGCGGCGCTCGCCTCCTCACCCCTGATGGGGACCTCCCACCGGCAGGCACCGGTGCGGGACCTCGTCGGCGCCGTCCGCAGCGGCCTGCTCGACCTGTTCGGCGCCCCGGACGGCTACGAGGTGCTGCTCGGCAACGGCGGCTCCACCGCGTTCTGGGACGCGGCCACCTTCTCACTGGTACGGACACGCGCCGCGCACGGGGTGTTCGGGGAGTTCTCCGCGAAGTTCGCCGGCGCGACCTCCCGTGCACCGTTCCTGCAGCCCTCCCTCATCACGTCGGCGGACCCCGGGGGCCTCGCCCTGCCGTCCGGTGACGCCGACGTCGTCGCCTGGCCGCACAACGAGACCTCGACCGGCGTCGTCGCCCCTGTCCGGCGGCTCGGCGACGGGCTCGTCGTCGTCGATGCGACCTCGGCGGCCGGCGGCGTCGCGGTGGACGTCGCCGAGACGGACGTGTACTACTTCGCGCCCCAGAAGTCGTTCGGGTCCGACGGCGGGCTGTGGCTGGCGCTCGTCTCCCCCGCTGCCGTCGCGCGCATCGAGGAGGTGGCCACCTCCGGCCGCTGGATCCCCGAGTTCCTGTCCCTGTCCGTGGCGCTCACCAACTCGCGCGCCAACCAGACCCTGAACACCCCCGCGATCGCCACCCTGTTCCTCCTTGAGCGGCAGCTCTCGTGGTTCGCGGCAAACGGCGGACTGCCGTGGGCCGCGGCGCGATCCAAGGAGTCCTCGGACCACCTCTACGAGTGGGCGGAGAAGCGCGACTTCACCGCGCCGTTCGTGGAGGACCCGGCCCTGCGCTCCCCGGTGGTGGCCACGATCGACCTCGACGGCGTCGACTCCGCCACCCTCATCGGCCACCTGCGGGCGAACGGCATCGTGGACACCGACGCCTACCGCAAGCTGGGACGCAACCAGATCAGGGTGGGGGTGTTCCCAACCGTGGATCCGGACGACGTGCGCGCCCTGACGGCGTCGATCGACTGGGTGGTCGAGCACCTCTGAGCCGCCACGTGGAAGGGCCCGCCCGGGACATCCTGGGCGGGCCCTCGCGTGACTGAAGCGGTCAGATTCCGAGGGCGTCCTTGATCGGGCCGAGTCCGAAGTAGACGACGAACAGGGTGGCGGTGCCCCACATGAGGGGGTGGATGTCCCGTGCCTTGCCCACCGCGAGCTTCAGGATCACGAAGGCGATGAAGCCGGCGCCCATGCCCACCGTGATCGAGTAGGTGAACGGCATGAGGACGATTGTGAGGAACGCGGGGATCGCCACCTCGTAGTTCCGCCAGTCGATGCCGGAGACCTGCATGACCATGAGGAAGCCGACGACCACCAGGGCCGGGGTCGCGGCCTCGAAGGGCACCATGTCCACCAAGGGGGACAGGAAGGTGGCCAGAAGGAACGCGACGCCGGTGGTCACCGACGCCAAGCCGGTCCGCGCGCCGTCACCGACACCCGCCGCCGACTCGATGTAGCTCGTGTTGGAAGAGACGCTGCCCGCTCCACCGGCGATGGCGCCGAGCGAGTCGACGATCAGGATCTGCTTGCTCTTCGGGGGGGTGCCCTCCTTGTCGAGCAACCCGGCCTCGCTGCCGACGGCGACCATGGTACCCATGGTGTCGAAGAAGTCCGCGAGGAGCAGGGTGAAGACCAACAGAATCACCGCGAGTATCCCGATCTTCTCGATCGAGCCGAACAGCGAGAACTGGCCGAGCAGGGAGAAGTCGGGCGCCGCGACGATACCGCCCTCGGGGAAGGCGGGGGAGTTGAGCTCCCAGCCTGTGGGGTTGGAGCCGTCAAGCTCCTGCGGGCCGATCTTCGCGATCGCCTCGATGATGACCGCCAGCACGGTGGCCGAGAGGATGGAGATCAGCAGCGCGCCCTTGACCCGGCGGGTCATGAGCACGATGGCGAGCAAGAGGCCGAACACGAACACGACCAGTGGCCAGCCGGCCACGGACCCGGCGATGCCGAGTTCCACGGGCACCGCCTGGCTCGCGGGGATCCGGACGAAGCCGGCGTCGACGAGCCCGATGAACGCGATGAAGAGGCCGATCCCCACGCTGATGGCGGTCTTCAGCTCCCTGGGGACCGCCCTGAACACGGCAGTCCGGAACCCGGTGAGGACCAGGACGAGGATGATGAGGCCCTCGAGGACCACGAGGCCCATCGCATCCGGCCAGGTCATGCCCGGCAGGAAGGCGATCGAGTAGGTGACAACGGCGTTCAGGCCGAGGCCCGCGGCAAGCGCGATCGGGAAGTTCGCGATGACCCCCATCAGGACGGACATCACGCCCGCCACCAGGGCGGTGGCCGCCGCCACGGCAGCAAGGTTGGGGACGTCACCGCCGCCGAGGAACGAGCCCTCGCCGACGCTGGCTCCCACGGTTCCGATGATGAGGGGGTTCAGCACGATGATGTAGCTCATCGTGAAGAAGGTGACGAGGCCACCGCGGATCTCGGTGCCCACCGTCGATCCACGCTCGTGGATCCTGAACATTGATTCCAACCATTGAGGGTGGGTTGGGGTGCGCGGAGCGCTGACACGTGTACTCACGTCTCGGAATTGTGCCGTGGGCGCACCTCCGCGGGTTGCGGTGGTCCAAGGAGTGGGCCCACCCGATGCCACAATGGGGTCATGGAGAGACCGGAGCGCCCCGCGCCGATCGAGATTCCCCCCGCCCGCTTCCGGCTGCTGCCGTTCGTGGCCGCGGGCACGGCGCTGTGGCTGGTGGCCCTGGTCGTCCTCCTGGCCGGCGACTTCGGGACCGCCGCGCGCGACGTCGCGATCGCAGGGATCGCCCTTGGCGCACCGCTCGCCTGGTGGGCCCACCGCATGGACGGGAGGCTGACGCGCGGTTCCTGAACCACTCGGGCCTCAGGCCAGGCCGGCACGCCGGCGCGTGGCGCGGTTCGCATGCTCCGAGTACCGCGGCACCCAGCGGGCCTGGGCCACGACCGAGGCTCCCGACGTCGCCGCCAGCAGCCATACGCCGCCGGCCACGGACCCCAGCGCCGCGGCAGCCGTGAGCACGAGCGGTCCGACGGCTAGCCCGACGTCGGACATCACCCGCCACACCCCGAGGAACTGCACCCGGCTGCCCGGCGGGGCGACATCCGCCCCGAGCGTCATCAGGATTCCTGAGGAGAGCCCGTTCCCGAGACCGAGGACCGCCGCGACGACCGCGAGCGCGCCGACCGTCGTCGTGAACGGGAGTGCCACGAGTGCCGCTCCCATCACCAGCATGGACGGGACGCCGACCCAGAGCCGTCCGAAGTGGTCCATCACCTTCCCGGCCGGGTAGAAGAGCAACATGTCCACGGCTCCGGCGAGCCCGAACACGAGGGAGGTACTGGCCGGGTCGATCCCCAGGTGCTCAGCCCAGAGCGGCAGCACAGTCAGGCGTGCCCCACGCACCGCCCCGATGAGCAGGACCGCGATGCCGAGCGTCGCGAACACGCGGGCGTGGTCCCTCAGGACCCGGGCCACCGGGACGGGGTTCCGGTCCGGGTGGGCGGCGCCGTCGTCGGCCCCCACCGCGACCACGACGGCGGCGGACAGTGCCGCCGCGACCGCCGCCATCCAGTACGCCCACGACAGAGAGCCAAGAAGGATCACCGCCGCCCCGAGGAACGGGCCGATGAACTGGCCGATCCGGTGCACCCCGCCGAGGGTCGAGAGGACGCGCGCCCGCTTCAGCGGTGCTGTCACCTCGGTGAGGTAGGACTGCCTCGCCAGGAAGTACACCGATGACGCGACCCCGACGAGGGCCACCGCGACGGCGAGGACGGCGACGTGGGAGGCGAGGGCCGCGAGCGCGAAGCCCACGGTGGCGACCAGCCCGGCGATGATCATGGCAGGGCGGTCCCCGATCCTGGCCGCCAGGGCACCGGCGGGCAGGTCGGCGAGGATCTGCCCGATGGGCAGGAGCGTGACGAGGAGACCCGCGGTCGCGAGGGAGCCACCGAGCGCGGTCGTGGACGCCGCGATGATGGGGAGCATCGCGCCCACGCCGAGTTCGAACAGGATCGTCGGGA
>JBNJCY010000151.1:0-5728 GCA_051744325.1 Actinomycetota bacterium | reverse complement strand
GTTGTACGCCGAGCAGGCCAAGGACTGCGACATCATCATCACGACGGCGGCCATCCCCGGTAGGCCCTCGCCGCGCCTCATCACCGCCGAGATGGTGGGGACGATGCGGCCCGGCAGCGTGCTCGTGGACCTCGCCGCTGCGGGCGGCGGCAACTGCGAGCTGACCCGCCCCGGCGAGAAGTACACCACCGAGAACGGCGTCACGATCATCGGGTACACCGACTTCGCCAGCCGCCTCCCCGGCCAGTCCTCCCAGCTCTATGGCACCAACCTCGTCAACGCCCTGAAGCTCATGACCCCGGAGAAGGACGGCCAGCTCGTCCTCGACTTCGACGACGAGGTCGTCCGCAGCATGACCGTATGCCGTGACGGCGAGACCACCTTCCCGCCGCCGCCCATCGAGGTCTCCGCCGCCCCCGTCGTGGCGCCGACGGCGCTCCCGGCCGCCGTCGAGAAGAAGGCGCCCCGTCCATGGTGGCACTCCTTCATCCTGGTCGCGGTGCTGGCGCTCGGCCTCATCCCGCTGCTGACGATGGCCCCGACCTCCTTCGTGGAACTGGTGGCGATCTTCGTCATCGCGGTGGTGGTGGGCTACTACGTGGTCTGGAACGTCACCGCGGCCTTGCACACCCCCCTGATGAGCATCACGAACGCGATCAGCGGGATCATCGTCGTCGGCGGCATCACCCAACTCCCCAGCGACAACATGACGATCAAGTTCATCGCGGCCATAGCGGTGCTGATCGCCTCGATCAACGTCTTCGGTGGGTTCCTCGTGACCCAGCGGATGCTCACCATGTTCAGGAAGGCGTGAGGAAATGGACAACTTCGTCAACGCGACCTACATCGTCTCCGGCCTGCTGTTCATCTTCGCCCTCGCGGGCCTCAGCCGGTTCGAGTCCTCCAAGCGCGGGATCGCCTTCGGCATCCTGGGCATGGTCCTGGCGCTGACCGCCACCATCGCCTCCGTGGTGAGCCCGGAGACGGGGGAGGGCATCGATTCCCTCGGGCTCATCCTGCTGGTGGGCGCGGTCTCGATCGGCGCCGTGATCGGCATCCGCAAGGCACTCAAGGTCGAGATGACCGGTATGCCCGAACTGATCGCCATGCTGCACAGCTTCGTCGGACTGGCCGCCGTGCTGGTTGGCTACAACTCCTGGCTCGAGAGTTCCGCCGCCAAGTTCCACCTCGCCGAGGTCTACATCGGGATCTTCATCGGCGCCGTGACCTTCACCGGCTCGATCGTGGCCTGGGGGAAGCTGTCCGAGAAGCTGCCGTCCCGCCCTCTCACGCTGCCCGGGCGTCACTGGATGAACCTCGCCGCGATCCTCCTGATCGTGGCCATGGCGTTCTGGTTCGTCCCGACCCGCAGCATCATCCCGCTGATCATCATGACGATCCTGGCCCTCCTGCTCGGCATCCACCTGGTGGTGGCCATCGGCGGTGCGGACATGCCGGTCGTGATCTCGATGCTGAACTCCTACTCCGGCTGGGCCGCTGCCTTCTCCGGCTTCATGCTGGGCAGTGAGGTCCTCATCGTCACCGGTGCCCTCGTCGGTGCCTCCGGCGCGATCCTGTCCTACATCATGTGCCACGCGATGAACCGCTCGTTCATCTCCGTGATCCTCGGCGGCTTCGGTGACTCCGGCCTGGTGGCCTGCTCCGTCGACCAGGGGGAGTACCGGGAGTACTCGACGGCGGAGGTCGCCGCGGAGCTCAAGGAGGCTCGCAGCGTCATCATCGTCCCCGGCTACGGCATGGCGGTGGCGCAGGCACAGTACCCGGTTGCCGAGCTGACCAAGGCACTCGAGGCCAACGGGTCCAAGGTGCGCTTCGCCATCCACCCGGTGGCGGGCCGCCTGCCCGGGCACATGAATGTCCTCCTCGCCGAGGCCAACGTGCCCTACGACATCGTCCTCGAGATGGACGAGATCAACGAGGACTTCCCGGCCACCGACATCGTCCTGGTGATCGGGGCCAATGACACCGTGAACCCCTCCGCGATGGAGCCCGGCTCACCGATCTCCGGCATGCCTGTGCTGCACGCGTGGGAGGCCAAGCAGGTGGTCGTGTTCAAGCGGTCCATGAACCCGGGTTACGCCGGCGTGGAGAACCCGCTGTTCTTCAAGGAGAACTCGTCCATGTGCTTTGGCGACGCCAAGGCCTCGGTCCAGGCGATCCTCGCGTCCCTGCCCGTGGGTGAGGCAGCGCGCGTCTGATCAGTCGGTTCGGATGGGCCAAGGAGCTTGCCGCTCCGGGCCGTCAGGTGGTCTCGAGTGGTCTCGAGGAAGTCCCGGATGTCAACCATCCGTGCGATCACACGGGCCCGGAAAGCCCGGTCGATGAGGGGCGTGAACGGCCGGAGTGGCCAGCGCAATCGCAACGACTGGCGTTGTCTCAGCCGCGTTCCCTCCGGCACGGGCGTGAACTCGTAGGCGAGTCGTCCCGTGAAGGCTGCGCTCGTGAACCGCTCCTCCAGCACGGCTCCGGGCACGACACGGTCGGCCATCGACCGGATGGTGAGCCGCACGCCCGGCAGCAGCGGTACCACCTCCACCCAGCGCGTGCCCACCCGTGTCGCCCCGCGGTCGAGCCGCTCCAGGGTCTCCACCGGCGAGCCGGGCCCCACCGCGTATCTCTCCTTGTGGGCGAGCATGTCGTAGACATCCGCAGGAACCCGGCGGATCACGCACGCGATGTCGAACTCCAGCGGACGCCCCGGGACGAGGTCCCGCACGGGGGCCCCGGCGGGCCGTGAGAGCTCAGCCGCTTCGGCGCGTTCCCGAATGCCGATCATCATCTGCCGGAACATCACGAAGTCGCCCGCGTCCATCGCCGCTGCCCACACCAGGGCGAGGGGAGTCGGCCGCACCGCGAAGCGCACCCTTGTCACCAGCCGCGTCCGCCCCGGCGACGAGTCCGCCAGGACGAACGCCGCGCTCACGACGCCGTCGTCACGCCGGATTGCCAACACCAGGCTGCGGCCCGGATCGATCGCCTCGACCACGAATCCCGAACCGTCCGGCGACGTGGGCATCACGTCCCCGATGGCGAGATCCTGCAGTTCCGGGAGGATACGGCGGGCGCTTGGCCGGCCGCCATTGTCGAAGCGGTCGAGGCTGTACCAGCCGGCCCGCGTGTAGCCCCCCATCTGCACGATCCACGGCCAGACCCTCTCCGGCGGCGCGGCGATGGTGAGTCCTCGGGTGGCGGCGAACCACGGAAGCGGGACGACGTCGTCGCCCGGCATGGCGGCGTCGACTTCCGCGTCCGTCGCGCCCCAGCGGAGTTGCCAGCGGCGGTGGAGCGCGTAACCGACCGCTGTCGCGCCAACGGCGATCCAGGCGTGCGTTCTCATGGGCCAATCATGGCCCTGGATGGTCTGCGGGACCGGTTCTCCGGGAGGTCCCACTCCTTCTGGGTGATCACCTTCTGGGCCACGGGGACGATCTCGACGACCTCGCGCCCCAAGCACACCCGCAGCACGCCCAGCAGAACCTCGTAGGCCGGGGCGAGGTCCTCCCTCTGGACCGGGTTCGCGCTGGAGCGCCACCGTCCGGAGTACGCCACCGCCCCGACCAGCAGGTGCGCCATCGTGCCCCACCCATGAGCGGGCGGCGGGTCCGGCACAGCACAGGGGCCGCCGTCCCACGGACGACGGCCCCCACACCTGCCCTGTCAGGACTTGGGCTTCTCAGCGCCCCTCGTTGCCGCGTCCTGAGCGGCCTTCTTCTCGTCCTGAGCGGCCTTCTTCTTCTCGTCCTGAGCGGCCTTCTCCTCGGCCTTCTGCTCAGCGATCCAGTCGGCATGGGCCTTACCCGGGATCCAGTGGGTGTCGACGTACTTCTTCTGGAACCAGCTCGCGAACGCCAGCAGCGCTGCCGCCAGGATGAGGAGGCCGATGATGCCGCCCGCGGGCCCGAGCTTGACGATGTTCCCCACGAGGATTCCGTACCACCCGAAGTCAGCATCGCCGAAGGTGGTGTTCTCGAATCCGAGCGACCCGAGGACCGTGAGCAGGAAGGCCGGGAGGAACGAGATCAGCACTCCATTGGCGAAACCACCCAGGACAGCACCTCGCCGTCCGCCGGTGGCGTTGCCGTACACGCCCGCGGCACCACCTGTGAAGAAGTGGGGCACCATGCCCGGAAGGATGAGTGCCAGGCCGAGCCAAGGCCCGAAGATCCACGCGAGGAGTCCGAAGGAGAGCAGTCCACCGGCGAAGGACGCAATGAAGCCGATCAGTACGGCGTTCGGCGCGAAGGGGAACACGATGGGGGCGTCGAGTGCAGGAACCGCGCCGGGCACGACCTTGCGGGAGATGCCCTCGAAGGCCGGTACCAGTTCGGCCAGGATGGTGCGAACACCGTAGAGGATGATCGACACACCGATGCCGAACTGGAGGCCCTGGGCGACCCCGCGCATGATGAAGTCCCCGCCGTCAGTGGCGCCGAGGATGGCGAAGGCGTCAGCGCTTCCGAGCGAGATCCACGTCCACACCGTGAAGACGATGTAGAACAGGACCATCGAGAGCGCGGTCGCGACCATCGAGTCGCGGAGGAATCGCAGCCCCTCGTGGACCTTCAGGTCCTCGGTGGACCTCGACTTCTTTCCCACGGCGGCGCCCACGACTCCGGCGGTGATGTAGCCGAGCGAGCCGAAGTGCCCCATGGCGAGGGTGTTGTTGCCGGTGATCCGCCGCGTGAACGGCTGGGAGAGGGCCGGCATGATGCTCATGATCGTGCCCAGCAGGATCGACCCGACCACGATCATCATGATGCCGGAGACGTCTGCCGTGGCCAGTACAGCGGTGAGCATTGCCGACATGAAGAAGATGTGGTGCCCCGTCAGGAAGACGTACTTGAGCGGCGCGAACCGTGCGATGAGGAGGTGAACGACGAACCCGCCGACCATCACCCACGCAACCTGGGCGCCGTACTCCTCGACCGCGATGGAGACGATCGCCTCATTGGTGGGGACCACGCCCTGAGCGCCCGTTGCGGCGAGGATCAAATCGCCCAGGGGTGTCAGGGACGCGACGACGACGCCGGCGCCGGCGCCGAGGATCAGGAAGCCGAGCGTTGCCTTGAGGGCACCGCCGACGACCTGGCCGGAGCTCTTGCGCATCGCGATGAGACCGATTGCGACGATGATGCCGACCAGATAGGCCGGAACAGAGAGAATCTGGTTGACGAGGAAATCAAGAATCGCCATATTTCCAACCTCTCACTACTCGACGACGGATGAGATCGCGGCAGCGATCTCGTCGACGTCCATGAAGTTGTCGATCACGCGAACCGGCGCGCTGAGTCCCTCGAGTTCGGAGGCCAGCTCTTCGCTGGTCAGGACGAGGTCAGCGGAACTGGCCGCTCCCTTCGCTGTCCCGATGTCAGCGGCCTCCACGTCCGCGTCGATCCCAAGCTGGTCGCATGCCTTGTCCGCGTTCATCTTGAGAAGGATCGAGGTTCCGATCCCCATGCCGCACACTGCGATTATCTTCATTGCTCCCTCTCTCGGTTGTTGATACCCAGCAGTTCCGCCAGTTCTTCCACACCATCTGCCGTGACGAGTTCGTCCATCTTCTCCTTCGAGACCATGAACTGTGACAGCTCCTTCAGTGCCGCCATGTGGGCTGAATGGTCCTTGCTGGCAAGCCCGACGACGATGCGCACCGGGTCGTTCTTCTTGTGGCCGAAAGCCACGGGCTCGGCGAGTTGCACGAACGACA
>JBNJCY010000150.1:0-5731 GCA_051744325.1 Actinomycetota bacterium | reverse complement strand
GGTAAGTCCTCCCTCCTACGGGCCGGGCTGATCCCGGCACTCTCCGACGACGACGACGCCGCTGCCCCTCCCGTCGCCCTCCTCACCCCCGGTACCCATCCCGTGGCCGCGCTGGACGCGGCGGGTGAGGCGCGCGCCGTCGTCGTCGACCAGGCTGAGGAGATGTTCACCGCCGGCGCGGACGCCGACGAGCGGCACGCGTTCCTCGCCCGCCTGGCCGGACTCGCGGCGTCGGGAACCCCGGTGGTGCTCGGCCTGCGGGCGGACTTCTACGCCGCCGCACTCCGCGAGCCCGAGCTCGCCCGCGCGCTGCAGGAGAACCAGCTCGTGGTCGGCCCGATGACGGCGTCCGAGCTGCGGCGCGCCATCGTGGAGCCGGCGCGCCAGGTCGGTATCGACGTCGAGGAGGCCTTGGGGGACGTGGTGCTCGCCGACCTCGCGCCGACGCACGGCGGCGCCGCCCACGATCCGGGCGCCCTGCCGATGTTCGCGCACGCGCTGTACGAGACGTGGCAACGAGGCTCCGGCCGGACCCTCACGGTGGCCGACTACCGCGCCGCGGGCGGCATCCAGGGAGCAATCGCCACCACCGCCGAGCGGGTCCACGGGGAGCTGGAGCCCGCCGACCGGGAACGTGCGCGTGTCCTCTTCCTGCGCCTCGTCCACGTGGCCGAGGACGTGGCGGACACCAGGCGGCGCGTGGAGCCCGACGCGCTGGCCGAGGACCACGCGGATCTGCTCGAGAGGTTCGTGGACGCCCGCCTCATCACCGTGGACGACGAGGCGGTGCAGATCGCCCATGAGGCCCTCATCACCGCGTGGCCGCGGCTGCGGGCCTGGATCGATGCCGACCGCGCCGGACTCCTGCTCCACCGCGAGCTCGCCGACGCGGCGTCCGCATGGCAGCGCAACGACCGCGATCCCGGTCTCCTCCTGCGCGCCGGCAGGCTCGCCTCGGTGATGGACTGGGCGAGCAACCCCGCGCGGGCGGACCTGCTGAACACGCCGGAGCGCGCCTTCCTCGCCTCGAGCTGGCAGGCCGCCGAGGCCGAGCGGGAGGAGTCCCTGGCCCGCACCCGGCGGCTGCGCACCCTCGTGGCGGCACTCACGGCGCTGGTCGTTGTGGTGGCGGGCGTGACGGGGTACGCGTTCAACCTCCGGGCCGACGCCGCCGAGGAACGTGACCTCGCCCTCTCCCGGCAGCTGGCGGAGGCCGCGAACCGGGTGAGGGAGACCGACCCCTCGGTGGCCGGCCACCTCGCCCTGCTCGCCTACCGCACCGCCGAGACCGCGGAGGCGCGCTCGGCGCTGCTGGACGTTTCCGTGAGCCCGCTCGCCAACCGGGTCGAGGGCCCGGGAGGCCTGCCGTACGTGGCTGTCGGGGGCGACGTCGTCGCGAGCGCCGGCGACGCGGGAGGCCTGCGCCTGTGGACCATCTCCGACGACGACGAGCCCGTCCTCACCGAGGCCGCCACCATCCCGGACGCCGACCCGCAGCCGTTGTATGCAGTCGCGGCCAGCCCGGACGGACGGCTCGTCGCGGCTGGCGGCGTGGGTATGGTGGTGCACGTCTGGGACACCGGTGACGTGGCGGACCCACGGCTCGTGGCGGACCTCGAGGGACCGGAGTGGACGGTGATGGCGCTGGCCTTCTCCCCTGACGGGAGCGTACTGGCCGCGGCGAGCGCGGACTCGTCTCTGTACCTGTGGGACATGACCGGGGACGAACCTGCACCGATCGACGAGCCACTCAGCGGGGCCGGCGACCAGCTCCAGTCCGTGGCCTTCAGCCCTGACGGCACCGTCATCGCCGCGGGCTGCGCCGACGGCCTCGTCCACCGCTGGGGCCTGGCGGACGGTACCCGGCTCCCGGACCTCGCCGGTCCCGACTCGGCGGTGGGCACAGTCGCCTTCCGGCCGGACGGCGGTGCCCTCCTCGCCGGATCGAAGGACACGAACCTCTACACCTGGGAGATCGGGACGCCCGACGGCGACCCGTCCGACCCCACCGTGATCGAGGATGCCGGCAGCTGGGTCAACGCGGCCGCCTGGAGCCCCGACGGTGAGCTGGTCGCTGCGGCCGGCTCGGATCGCCACCTCCGCCTCTATGAGGCCACCTCGGGCGCCGCCCTCGTCGACACGGCCCATCCGGGGCCGGTTACCGCGGCCACCTTCCTGCCGGGCGGCCGCGGCCTCGTGACGGCAGCCGCCGACGGCGTCGTGCGGCTCTGGCCCTCCCCGGCGCCAGTGGCCGCCATGCCCGGCGGCCGTGTGTTCGCGGTCGCGGTCAGCCCGGACGACACCCTGTACGTCGCGGGCTCCGGCAACGGGCTCGCCCGTTCTTACGACATCTCGGAGCCGCACCGGCCCAGGGCCCTCGCCCCCGGGGTGGACGCGCCGGAGGGCGCGAGGCTGGACGGCACGCTGACACTCTCCCCGGCCGGGGAGGTGCTCGCGACCGGAACCGCGGACGGGGCCGTGTGGCTGTGGGACGCCACCGCCGCGCCGCTGCGCCTGCTGTCCGCGGCACCCCGCGTCCAGGAGGAACTCATCGAGTACGTGGCGTTCAGCCCCGACGGCACCATGCTGGCCGCCGCCAGCGACGACTCGACCGCCCAGCTCTGGGACGTCGCCGACCCGACGGTGCCCCGTTCCCTGGGTTCCGCGGCGCTCGACGGCGGGCTCGCGATGGTCGTCGCGTTCTCGCCGGACAACCGGCTGCTCGCCGTCGGGCACTCCTCCCCCAACGTCGTGACGCTGTGGGACATCTCCGACCCCACCGATCCTGTTCGGATCGGGGAACCTGTCACCGGCCCGGACCAGGTGGTGTACGCGCTCGGCTTCAGCCCCGACGGTGGAGTCCTGGCCGTGGGCTCCGCGGACCGCACGGTGCGGTTGCTCGACATCTCCGACCCGGCGGCGCCGGCGTGGCAGGGGGAGCCCCTCCTCGGGCCAGCCGGGGTGGTGTACTCGGTGGGGTTCAGCCCCGACGGCACCCAGCTCGCCGCCGCGAGCAGTGACGGCATGGTGCGCCTCTGGGACGTGACGGGGGAACCTATGCCCTTGTCCACCCTCACTTCCCCACCGGGTGCCCTCTACGCCCTGGCGTTCACCCGGTCGGGTGACCGACTGGCCGCGGGCGGGCTCGGGGAGTCCGTGGTGGTGTGGGACCTCGACGCGGAGGCGGTCGCGGACCGCGTCTGCGCACTGTCCGGGATGGGCGTCTCCCAGGAGGAATGGCAGCGGTATCTGCCGAGCGTCGAGCACCAGCATCCCTGCGCGACCAGCTGATCTGGGACGACACTCCGTCCGGACGTTCGGGGTTGTCCGGGTATCTCCCAAGTCACCCCTCCGGGCCTTGCGCGCGCGGTATCAACCATGCATGGCACGCTCCGCCACCAGGCCCTCCCGCCTCCCCCTTCCCGCCGTCCGGGTCGTCGCTTGCGACGACCATCCGATCGTCGTCCAGGGCATCGCCACGATCCTCACGGCGGCACACCTCAGCGACGGCTCCGCCAGGTTCGAGTGGATGGGCCAGACCCGCACCTTCACAGAACTCAGGGAACTCCTGCCACATTTCGACGTCCTGCCGGACGTGGTGCTGTGCGAGTTGCGCGGACACGACGACGCAGTGGAGGTCATCAGCTGGCTCACCGCCCAGGGCGTCGCTGCCGTGGTGCTCACCGACGAACTGCGTCCCGTCCCCATCAGGCGGGCCATCGACGCCGGCGCCAAGGGTGTGATCCTGAAGTCCGATCCCGTGGCGAAGATCGTCGAGGTGGTGCTCACCGCGAGCCGGGGCATGACCGCCGTCTCCAGCGACCTCGCGTACCGCCTCGCGACCAGCGAACGACTCGTGCCGCGCCTCTCCCCCCGGGAGATCGAGGTGCTCCAACTCCTTCACGACGGTGTGCCACGGAAGTCCGTCGGCTTCCGGCTGGAGCCACCCGTCCAGCTCGCGACGGTGGTGACCTACATCAACAGGATCTGCCGGCGGTACCAGGACCTGGGCCGGAACGTGCACACCTCGGCCGATGCCGTCCGGGCAGCCCTCGAGGACGGGTACCTCGAGCCTCCGAGATCCGCCGTGCCGGGGTCGACCTCCACGGGTCCCATGACCATCTGGCTCGGCCCGGCCACGAGCCGGCTCGCGGGACCACCTGCGAGGCGTGGGTTCGCCGCCGTCTAGCGGCGCCACGGGCATCAGGTGCTGGGGAACAGCGGCCTGAACCCGGCGCTCCGGTTCGCGGACGGCCTCATCCGCCTCTCCGAGGTCAGGGTGGATGCGTCCGGCGGCCGCGAGGTGGTCACTCCCACGGCCGTCTCGAAGGTCTACGGTGTCACGGAGACCATGGTGTCAGCCTGCGACCAGCAGGTCGTGGTGCCACGGTAGAGAGTAGGGCCGTCGTTGGCGGGCCGGCAGGACGAACGCGGGAGGAGCCATGGAGACCGTCCAGCACGTGTATGGTCCCGTGCCGTCCAGGAGGCTGGGACTGTCGCTGGGAATCAGCCCGATCCCGAAGAAGACCTGCAACTACTCCTGCGTCTACTGCCAGCTGGGCAGGACCGACCGGCTGACCAACGACCGGCAGTGGTTCTACCGGGTGGCGGACATCGTGGCCGAGTTCGAGGCCGCCATGCGCGCCTCAGGGCGGATCGATGCCATCACGGTGGTCGGCGAGGGTGAGCCCACCCTGTTCGCCGGCCTCGGGGAGCTCATCACCGAACTCAGGGCCCGCACCGACCGTCCGGTGGCCGTCATCACCAACGGCGCCCTGCTGTGCGACCCGCAGGTGCGGCACGAACTCGCGAACGCCGACATCGTCCTGCCCTCGATGGACGCCTGGGACGAGGCGTCGTTCCGGCAGATCAACCGGCCGCACCGACGGCTCCACTGGCCCGAGATCCACGAGGGCCTGCGGAACTTCTCCCGAGAGTACGCGGGCGAACTCTGGCTCGAAATCATGCTGATGAAGGGCGTGAACGACGACGACGAATCGCTGCGGCGGTACGCGGACCTGCTGCGGGACCTGCGGTACGACCGTCTCTATCTGAACACCCCCGTCCGGCCGCCTGCTGAACCAGAGGTGGAGGCCGTGGACCACGAGACGATGGCCCGCGCGGCAGAGGCGCTGGGCGGGACCTCCATCGACCTCCTCGCGTCGGTGGGCTTCCGCAGCCGGGTCGCCGACGACCACGAGGCGCTCCTGGGCATCATCAAGCGCCATCCCATGAACCAGTTCGAGATCGAGTCGTTCCTGGTGGGGCGGGGCAACACGGACCCTGCGGCGGCGCTCGAACGTCTGGCGCGGGACCCGGAGGTGGCAGTCGTCCACTACCGCGGCATCGACACCTACCGCCTGCGTCCACATCCCGGCAGTCACGGCCACAGCAGCGCGCGGTAGTCGCACCGCTCGGCTGCCGGGGCGCTTCTCCCCGCTGGCGATGGGGCGGCGTCCCGCCCACGCCATATTGGGGCTCTTGTGACGCTTCCGTGGGTGGTTTCCGGCCGGGGGAGGATCCAAGTGGGGCGCCCCTCCAACTGCGTACGCAGGATCGTGGCGTCCCTCCCAACTGCGTACGCAGAACGTTCCGGCGGGTGGTATGCCACCCGCAGGGTCGTGGCGTTCCTCCAACTGCGTACGCAGGATCGTGGCGCCCTCCCAACTGCGTACGCAGAACGTTCCTGCGGGTGGTATACCACCCGCAGGAACGTCCAGGACCCGCAGGA
>JBNJCY010000149.1:0-5734 GCA_051744325.1 Actinomycetota bacterium | reverse complement strand
GGCCGCACTGTCGTTGGATCTCAGAGATTGCGTCTCAACGGTTGTGACTCAGCGCTTGTGTCTCAGCCTTCGGAGCCGGATTCGATCTCAGAGGCCTGGCCCGTGTGGCTCACCTGGATCTTCCGCGGCTTGGCCTCCTCGGCCACCGGGATGGTCAGCGTGAGGACGCCGTCGGCGTAGTTGGCCACGACGTTCGACAGGTCGAGGCCGTACCCGAGCGTCATCTGGCGTGCGAAGGTCCCGGTGGGGCGCTCGTGGGTGACCCACTGCAGACCCTCGGTCTCGGGAGCCTTCCGCTCGGCGCGGATGGTCAGGGTGCGGTCCTCCATGTCGATATCGATGGAGCCCGGGTCCACGCCCGGGAGGTCGAGGCTGGCCACGAAGGTGTCACCCTCGCGGTACAGGTCGAGCGGCATCACCGGGCTCGACGGGACCTGACGCATCGAGGAGTTCAGGAGCGAGGTCAGCTCGGCGAAGGGGTCATAACGGTTGGCCATGGTTCCACCTTTCAGCTTCCAGCGCCCGGCGTCTCCGGGCGATCGGTACGGCCCGTGCGCTTCTCGCCGTGGCCGGTTCGTCTGATCCGATATTGGCACTCTACCCCTTCGAGTGCCAGTTGTGTACGCCGAGGGCGAAAACTTGAGCGTATCCGGCTCAAGTATGGCGCCGGGGGCCCCGGAAGCGCGGTATGCGGGGCGTGATCGTGGCCCGCTCAAGCGTCTCCCGCGTGGAGAACCACGGCACCGCCGCCGCCATGACGATCGCGCCGGTGGCGACGAACGCGGCCGGGTATCCGACGGCGTCGGCCACGAGGCCTGCGATGATCGGCCCGAGGATCGCCCCGACGTCCTGGACCATCTGGAAGGTGGACAACACCTGCCCGGCACTCCGCTCGTTGCCGATGATGTCCGCCACCGCCGCCTGCTGGCCCGGGTTCATCAGGCCGGCGCCCGTGCCCGCGAGGAGGGAGAGCGTGAGGAGGACCCACGGCGTCGTGCTGAGCCCGAGGGACGCGGTGAACGCCCCGTTCACCAGCAGCCCCCCGATGATGAGCGGGCGGCGTCCCACGGTGTCGGCGATCCGGGAGGACAGCGGCAACACCGCGGCGTTCCCGGTGGCGAACAGCGCGAGCACGGCTCCCGCGATCCACGGCTCCGGGGAGATGACCACCGAAGCGAACAACGGCACGAGGGCGATGCGCACCCCGAAGTTGCTCCACCCGTTGGCGAAGCCACTCCCCAGCACCGATCGGTACGCCTTGTCCGACCACGCCTGAGACAACGTCATCACCGGTGCGCTCGTGCCGTCCTTGCGCACTGCGCGCGGGGGCACCTCGAGCATAGCCCCGATGAACACAGCGGCAATGAGCAGCGTGCCGGCGTAGACGAGGAACGGCACCCGCATCCCGAACTGGCCGAGCAGGCCCCCGATCACGGGCCCCACGATGCTCCCCATCAGGAACATCGAGCCGTAGAGCGCGGAGACGCGGCCCCGGATCGTGGGGGGCGCCAGCCGCACCAGGAGCCCCATCGCCGAGACCGTGAACATCACCGATCCGATGCCGCCGAGCGAACGGAACACCAGGAGCTGCCAGTAGTCCTGGGCGAATGCCGTGGCCGCCGACGACGCCGCCACCACCAGCACGCCCGCCATGTACGTGGGCCGCTCGCCGAAGCGCGTGACGATGGCGCCCGCGGGCTGCGCCCACAGCAGCCGGAACGCGGCGAACGAGCTCACGACGACCGTGGTGGCGGTGATCGAGACCGAGAAGCTCGCGGCGTACATCGGCAGCACCGGTGCGATGATCCCGAACCCGATCGCGATCGCGAACGCGGCGAGGACGAGGACCCAGATCTGCCGGGGGATCCGCTCCGGGGGCACCTGACCGGGCGTGGACCCGGACGGTGCGGGCGGGGAGGCGGAGGACATGTCAGGCCCATTATGCGCCCCGGCGCACCTCCCCCACCACGTGTGGCGGCGCTACTGTGAGTGGACGGATCAGCGCAGATCAGCACGTTCCCAGGAGGGCCGGATGAGGGTCTCAATCCCCACCGAGGTCAAGGACAACGAGTACCGCGTGGCGATAACGCCGGTCGGGGTGCACGAACTCGTCGCACATGGACACGACGTGTTCGTGCAGCGGGGGGCCGGAGCCGGCTCCATGGTCCCCGACGAGGAGTACGAGCTCCAGGGTGCCACCATCCTCGACGATGCCGACGGGGTCTGGGCCGCCGCCGAGATGGTGCTCAAGGTCAAGGAGCCGATCCCGTCCGAGTACCACCGGCTGCGCGCGGACCTCGTGCTCTTCACCTACCTCCACCTGGCCGCGAACCGCGAATGCACGCAGGCGCTCCTCGCTGCCGGAACCACTGGGATCGCCTACGAGACAGTGCGGAGTGCGGACGGCCAGCTCCCTCTGCTGTACCCGATGTCCGAGGTCGCCGGGTGCCTGGCCCCGCAGGTGGGGGCCCATGCCCTGATGAAGCCGCAGGGCGGGCGCGGCGTCCTCATGGGCGGCATCGGCGGGGTGGCGAGCGCGAAGGTGCTGGTGCTGGGGGGAGGTGTCGCCGGGCAGAACGCCGCGAACATCGCGCTCGGGATGGGCGCCGACGTCACCGTCCTTGACACGAACCTCGAGAAGCTCCGCATGGTGGGCTGGCGGTGGCAGGGGCGGATCAAGCAGCTGACATCGTCGGCCCTCGCGATCCGCCAGCAGGTGGCGGAGGCGGACATGGTGATCGGGTCCGTGCTGATCCCCGGCGCCCGCGCCCCCCACCTGGTGTCCAACGAGATGGTCGCGGGCATGAAGGCGGGTTCAGTGCTCGTGGACATCGCAATCGACCAGGGCGGCTGCTTCGAGGACTCCCGGCCCACCACCCACTCTGACCCCACCTTCCGGGTCCACGGCTCCACCTTCTACTGCGTGGCGAACATGCCCGGTGCGGTGCCGAACACCTCCACCTACGCGCTGACGAACTCGACCCTGCCCTATGCGGTGCGGCTGGCTGGCCTCGGGTGGCGGGAGGCCATGCGGGCCGACCCCGGTCTCGCACTCGGCCTGAACACCCATGCCGGCGAGGTCGTGTTCCCCGCGGTCGCGGAGGCGTTCGGGCTGGAGCCGGCGGACCTGCAGGCCATCCTCGGTTAGCCGGGGGGCCGGACCCGCGCGCAGTCCGGCCCGGTCAGGCGAACCGGACGACGCGCTCGAACGGCAGGCGCGGGTCGCGCGGACGGGTGGCGGCGCCGTCGGCGTGACCGAGGGCGACGACGGCGATCAGGTCCTCGTCGCCGTCGCCGAGGAAGCGGGCCGGGATCCCGGTGGAGGAGTAGCCCGTCATGGGCACGATGTCGAGGCCGTGGGCGCGTGCCGAGATGATGAGGTACGCGAGTTGGAGGGTGGCGTTCATGCGAGCGAGTTGCCCACGCTGCTCGCGGTCCGGGAACTTGTCGCGGGCGCCGGGGCTGTGGGGCCACGTGATCGGAAAGGTCTCGGGGAAGTCGCGATCAGCGGAGACGATCGCGACGATGGGTGCGGTCGCCACCAGGTCCTGGTTCACGGGGGACATGAGCGAGAGGAGGTCGGTGCGCGCCTCGGGGGACCGCACGACGGTGAGCCGCATGGGGAGGGAGTTCATCATCGTTGGGCCGAACTTCGCGGTCTCGAAGATCTCCCGAACGACCTCCGGATCCACCGGCTCGTCCGTCCAGGCGAGGGGGGTGCGGGCCTCGCGCAAGATGATGTCGAGGGCCTCGTCGATCAACGTGCCGGCGGGAAGGGGTGGAGTGGTCATACGCGTCACGCCAGCAGGTCGCGGTACTGCGGGTGGCGGCGGATGAACGCTGCCACGTAGGGACAGACGGGGTCGGCCTTCAGCCCGTCGGCGCGCGTCTCCCGCAACGCGTGCCCGACCAGCTTCCCGGCCAGTCCTTTCCCCCGGTGCACCGGATCGACCTCGGTGTGGAGGAAGGCGCGGAAGCCGTCGTCGTCGAAGTAGTCCGCGAGGCCCACGAGTTCACCGCCGAGGCGGATCTCGAAGCGGGACGCGGCACCGTTCCGGGTGATCTCGATCGCTTCCGCCGGTGTTTCCATGTCCCCAACCTACCGGGCGATCCGGCAGGCCGCCCTGCGCGAGCGCTAGGGTGAAGGGCGTGTACGGGATCGAGCCCATCCGCCGCATGGCGGACGGAACCATCAAGCAGGTCAACCCCATGTCCGGCACCCAGGTGTGGACGGTCCCGGGGAGGGGGAACCGGCCGCTCGGGAACGCGGCCGGCTCCTCGGCGCCGATCAGGGCGGCCCGGCAGGGTAGGTACTGCGCCTTCTGCTCCGGCCGGTACTGGGAGACCCCGCCGGAGAAGTCGCGGATCATCCGGACGTCCGAGGGCTGGCGCCAGCTGGACAGCCTCCCCGCCCGTGAGCTGACCGCCACGACCGCGGAGTTCCGCCGCATCCCGAACCTGTTCGAGATCCTCTCCCTCGACTACTGGGAGGAGAACCACGGCTACACAATGCCCACGGAGGCGCGGGACCGGATGGAGGCCTACCTCGCGGACCGGGACGGCAATGCGCACGTGATGGGGGTGGCGCGCGGCAAAGCGCT
Source organism: Actinomycetota bacterium (assembly GCA_051744325.1). Taxonomy (GTDB): domain Bacteria; phylum Actinomycetota; class Actinomycetes; order Actinomycetales; family Actinomycetaceae; genus UBA1383. Next base: position 1,133 of record JBNJCY010000149.1, on the reverse strand, counting down.
CGCCTCCGGTATCCCGGAACGCACCTGGAACCAGATGACCGGCGAGCAGCGGCTGGAGTGGGCGGACAACTTCTTCGTCGGAGGGCACGACGTGATCGTGGCCCGCCGCCACTTCGCCGACGGCGCCACCTGCGAGGACCACCTCTCCTCCTCCGGTACCCTCACGCCGGAGGAGCACTACCAGTACACCGCGTACACCATCGCCACGATGCGCGACCTCTACGACTTCTCCCCCGAGGTGCGCTACGTGGCCACGTTCCAGAACTGGCTCCGACCCGCGGGAGCGTCCTTCGACCACCTCCACAAGCAACTGGTCGCGATCGACGAACGCGGCGTCCAGGCGGAGCGGGAGAACGAGCGCGCCAGGGCCAACCCGGACATCTACAACGAGATGGCCGTCGACTACGCCGCCGAGCACGGCCTCCTCCTCGCCGAGAACGCCCACGCGGTCGCGTTCGCCGGCTTCGGCCACCGGTACCCGACGCTCGAGATCTACTCGAAGTCGACCGCCCGCATGCCGTGGGAGCACACCCCGGACCAGGTCAGCGCCGTCTCCGACCTGCTCCATGCCTGCCACGCAGCCACCGGCGCGACAGTCGCCACCAACGAGGAATGGCACCACCAGCCCCGGGACCTCGACGTCCCGATGCCTTGGCGAATCATGGTGAAGTGGCGGGTCTCCACCCTCGCCGGCTTCGAGGGCGGGACCAAGATCAACGTGAACACGATCTCGCCCTTCACCCTGCGCGAGCGCGTGCTCCCGCGGCTCCTCGAGCTGCGCTCCCAGCGCCTCATCGCGCCGATGCGGCTCGGGGCGGAGTGCCAGCCGGAGAAGGGCTGCCTGCGCTACGCGGTCTAGCCGTCAGCGCGCGGCCCTTCACACCCCGAGAAACTCTCCGACCTCCGCCGACGCCGGCGAGCTCCACACCTCGTTCGGCTCGCCGAGCTGGACGAGCCTGCCCGCGATCATGACCCCCACCCGGTCCGCGACGGCGCGGGCCTCGTGGTGGTCGTGGGTCACGTAGAGGGCGGTGGTGTGCGCCCGCCGCAGGATCTCGGCCACCTCGCCTGTGAGCCGCTCGCGCAGATTGCGGTCGAGCGCGGAGAGCGGCTCGTCCAGCATCAACAGCCGA
>JBNJCY010000148.1:0-5741 GCA_051744325.1 Actinomycetota bacterium | reverse complement strand
CCCTCCAGGCCATCGGCACGTCCGCCACCATGGCGTCCGGCGGGTCGGTCGCCGACCAGCAGCGCGTGGTCGCCGACGTCGCCACCCGCCTCTTCGGCTCCGTGGTCACGCCGGACCGGGTGATCGGCGAGACCCTCCGGCGCGCGACGACGACGCCGCCCGCACCGCCGTCGCCGGCCTCGGGTGACGGGCTGGCTGAGGCGGTCGAGGAGGCGCTCGCCCGGCCGACGAGCGCGCCCCGCCCGTACGCGGAGCTGGCCACCGACCCGTTCGCCTCCTGGATCGAGACCACCTTCGGGCTGGCCACGGAGCCCGGCACCGGGCGGCTGGTGCGGCGCAAGCCGATCACGGTGCCGCAAGCCGCAGCGGCTCTTGCCACCGCCACGGGCCTCACACTGGAGCGCTGTGGACAGGCCATCCGTGCGATCCTCGGAGAGGGCTCCCAAGCCCGGGATCCCGAGACCGGCCGGCCGCTCTTCGCCTTCCGCCTCCACCAGTTCCTCTCGAAGGGGGACACGGTGTACGTCTCGGTGGAACCAGAGAACGTTCGCCACCTCACGGACACCTACCAACTCCGCGTCCCCGGCGCCCCCGAGAAGGCTCTCCTGCCGCTCGGCTTCTGCCGCGAGTGCGGCCAGGAGTACCTCGTGGTAGCACGCACCGAGAAGCTCGGAGTTCCCACCTACGTGCCCCGCAAGGATCGGGATGCCTCCGGAGGTGATGCCGTCACCGGCTACCTCTACATCTCCTCCGACCTGCCGTGGCCGGCCGACCCGGTTGCCGATGACCGGCTGCCGGACCACTGGCTGGTGGAGCTCGAGGATGGCAGCCGGGCGGTGACGGCCACCAAGCAGAAGTACCTCCCACGGGAGGTCTGGCTTGCCCCGGACGGTTCCGAGCTCCCCCACGGGCAGGGGATCCAGGCGTGGTTCATGTCCACACCGTTCGCGTTCTGCCTGCGGTGCCGCGTCTCGTACGAGCAGGTTCGCGGGAGCGACTTCGCGAAGCTGGCCACCTTGGACCAGGAGGGGCGGTCCTCGGCCGTCACGGTGGTGTCCGCGAGCATCGTCCGCTCCCTGAAGGCCCTGCCGCCGGAGGAGCTCGGCGAGGACGCCCGCAAGCTCCTCACCTTCGTGGACAACCGGCAGGACGCGTCCCTGCAGGCGGGGCACTTCAACGACTACGTGCAGGTGGTTCAGCTCCGCGGCGCGCTCCACGCCGCGATGGCCGCCCACCCGGACGGCCTCACCCATGAGGTGGTGGCGCAGGAGGTCACGGAGCGGCTGGGGCTCACCATGGCCGACTTCGCCCAGAACCCCGAGGCCCGGTACTCCGCGCGGGAGCAGGCGGAGCGGGCGCTGCGCAACGTCGTGGAGTACCGGCTGTACACGGACCTGCAGCGCGGGTGGCGTGTCACGCTGCCGAACCTCGAGCAGACCGGCCTGCTCTCCGTGCGCTACGCGGACCTCTTCGCCATCGCCGCTGATCAGGAGATCTGGGAGCGGGACCGGCACCGCCGGCCTCGTAACTCGGCGCTCGCGGGCGCCCGGCCCCAGGTCCGCCAGGAGCTCGCCCACATCCTGCTCGACGAACTCCGCCGCTCGCTCGCCATCGACATCCCCTCCCTCACCACCGAGGGATTCGAGCGGGTGGAACGCGAGTCGCGCCAACTCCTGCGTCCAGAGACCGGCTGGGCGATGGCCGACGGCGAACGGCCGGCCGTCGTCGGGACGGCGTTCGCGCGGACCGGCGCCGCCGGTGGCTACCGCGGGGACCTCAATCTCTCGCCCCGCGGGGCGTTCGGGCGCTACCTGCGGCGGACCCTGCCCGGGCTGCGCTCGCTGGACGACACGCACGAGTCGATCGCCGGCCTCCTCGACGCCCTCGAGCAGGTGGGGCTGCTGAGCGCCGTCGTCGAGGCGGACGACCCGAGGACGAGCAGGAAGGTGCCCGGCTACCGCGTGAAGGCGTCCGCCATCCGCTGGCTGCCCGGGGACGGCACGCGCGGCGTGGAGGATCCGCTGCGCAAGAACCTGCACAGCGAGGAGGTGGCCCGGGTCAACCCCTTCTTCCGGGACCTGTACCGCGACCTGGCCCGCACCCTGAACGGCCTCGCCGCACGGGAACACACGGCGCAGGTGCCGCAGGACGTCCGGCAGGAGCGGGAGGACCGGTTCCGGAAGGGGTCGCTGCCGCTGCTGTACTGCTCGCCCACGATGGAACTCGGCGTGGACATCGCGAGCCTGAACGCCGTGGGCCTGCGCAACGTGCCACCCACGCCGGCCAACTACGCGCAGCGCTCGGGCCGTGCCGGCCGCTCCGGCCAGCCTGCACTCGTGGTCACCTACTGCGCGACCGGCAACGCCCACGACTCCTACTGGTTCCGCCACTCGCGGGACATGGTGGCGGGCTCCGTCGCGGCGCCGCGCCTGGATCTCGGCAATGAGGACCTGGTCCGGAGCCACGTGAACGCGATCTGGCTCGCCGAGACGGACCAGTCGATGCGGGCGAAGCTGACCGACGTCGTCGACACGGCCGACCCCGAGCTCCCGATCCTACCCGAGCTCTGGCGGGGACTGACCGATGGCGGCGCGCGCCGTCGGGCGACCGAGCGGGCCGAACGGGTGCTCACCGAGCTGCGCGAGGCGTGGGACGCCGGCGGCGACGCCGTGCCCTGGTGGTCCGACGGCTGGGTCGCGGACCAGGTGAAGGCGGCACCCCAAGCTTTGGACGCGGCGCTCGGGCGGTGGCGGACCCTCTACCGCACGGCGCTGGAGGAGTCCGAGCAGCAGCAGCGGATCGTGCTGGACCCGCGGGCGTCCGCGAGGGACCGGGACGCGGCCAAGCGGCGCCGCGCGGACGCGGAGAGCCAGCTGGTGCTGCTGCGCAACGAGGACTCCGAGATCGGCCAGTCCGACTTCTACTCCTACCGCTACCTGGCCTCCGAGGGTTTCCTCCCGGGGTACTCGTTCCCACGCCTGCCGCTGGCGGCGTACGTGCCGGGGAGCCGGGCGCGCCGCGGGCAGCGCGACGGCGACTACATCCAGCGGCCGCGGTTCCTGGCGATCAACGAGTTCGGCCCGGGAGCGCTGATCTACCACGAGGGCGCGCGGTACGAGGTCCACCGGATCCAGCTCCCGCACGGAAGCGGCACGGCAACCGGGGTCGGCGGCGTGGCCACCGAGGAGGCGTGGCGCTGTGGACACTGCGGGTACCACCACGAGGTGGGAGTCGGGACGGATGTCTGCGACAGCTGCGGCGAACGCCTGGGCGCGAAGACGTACGGGCTGCTGGGACTGCGGACCGTATTCACCCGGCGGCGTGAACGGATCTCCTCGGACGAGGAGGAGCGGCGGCGCGCCGGGTTCGAGCTGGAGGTGTCCTACCGCTTCCACGACCACGGCGAGCGGCCGGGCCGGGTGGAGGCGACGGCGTCGACGAGCGGCGGGGACGGCGAGCCCGCCGGAAAGCCCCTCCTCTCCCTGACCTATGGCGACTCCGCCACCATCCGCATCGCCAACGTGGGCCGGAAGCGCCGGAAGAACAAGCACGAGCGCGGGTTCTGGCTCGACACGGTGGATGGACGGTGGCTCGCCGACAAGCAAGCGTCGCACACGACCGTGGACACCGCCGATCTCGAGGCCGCCGAGGACGTGAAGCGGAAGGCTCGGGTGATCCCGTTCGTGGAGGATCGGCGCAACATCCTCGTGGTGCGGCTTGCCGAGCGGGTGGACGAGGACGTGGCGACCAGCCTGCGGTACGCCCTGGAGCGAGGCGCGGAGGCGGAGTTCCAGCTGGAGGACTCGGAGCTCGACAGCCAGGCGCTGCCGGACCTGGACGGGCGCGGGCGCCTGCTGCTGACGGAATCCGCGGAAGGCGGCGCAGGGGCCCTGCGGCGGCTGGTGATGGAGCCGGACGCGGTGGCGCGGATCGCGCGTGCCGCCCTCGAGATCGCGCACTTCGACCCCGACACGGGCGAGGACCTCGACCACGCCGAGGGGGCGCGGGAGCGGTGCGAGAAGGCGTGCTACGAGTGCCTGCTCGCCTATGGGAACCAGCACGACCACGCGTCGATCGATCGGCACGCGGTGCGCGACATCCTGCTCGCCCTCGCCGGATCGGTGACGCGGACCGGTGCCGGTGGCCGCACGCGTGCCGACCAACGGGAGGGGCTGGGCAGGCTCGCGGACTCCGGGCTGGAGTCCCGGTTCGTGGCGTGGCTCGACGAGCGCGGACTGCAGTTGCCCGACCGCGCCCAGGTCTACGTGGCCGAGGCGGGTGCGCGTCCGGACTTCGTGTACCAGCGGCCCGGGTCGGTACCCGTGGCGGTGTTCGTGGACGGGCCGGTCCACGACGCGCCCCGTCAGGCCGAGCGCGACGCCGAAGCGGAGGAGCGGCTCATCGACGTCGGGTGGGACGTGGTGCGGGTGCGGTATGACGACGACTGGTCGGCGGTCGTCGAACGGCACCGGTCCACGTTCGGGGTGAGTCAGGAGCGGTAGTTGCAGCCGTCTTGCGCAGCTCCTCTCATCCAGCCCCAAGATGAACATGAGGTTGCAGTCACAACCGACAGCTATTGCCGATATAACTGTAACCTGCGTATGCTCGATCCAGCACGAGAGCACAGGAGGCCCATCATGAGTGCTGCGAGCACTATCGACTCAGGCCGGAACGTCATAGCCACGCCACAGCAAGTTGCGCAAGCGCGCCAGTTCGCGGACCTGATCAAGGAGTTGAAGGACGATTCCGAGTCGGGGTCCAAAGCTGCACTGCGCTTTGGAGAAGGCGGGCGGGAGCGGCGGGTACCGGACGAGTTGGCGCGCATCATCGAGCACGTCATCGAGGTACTCGCGGAAGGAGGGACCGTGACGGTTGGGACCATTCCCAGGGAACTCACCACCACCGCCGCCGCTGGCCTTCTTGGCGTGTCTCGCCCGACTCTGATGAAGATGATCAGGAGCGGAGAGATCCCTGCGCACAAGGTCGGTACCCATTCACGGTTGCTCTCCAAGGATGTTCTCGAATTCCGCAGGGCGCAGCGGGAAGCGGCGCGCAAGGCATTCGACGAGTTGCGTGAGATCGAGGACCTACTCGACCGGGGTATTGAGCCTGAGTGATCCGAAGCGCTGTTAGCCTGTCTCTGTGCGAGGGGGGCTTTGCAGGTGAGCGGCTGGCGTCAGGTTGTCCTCGTCGACGCGAATGTCCTCTTCTCCCGCACTCTTCGCGACTGGATTGCGATCGTGTACCTGGAGGGCGAACTCTTCGACGTCAAGTGGACTGAGGACATCCTCGCCGAGGTGCTCTACAACTTGCGGAAGCGTTACCCGGACATGCCCGGCCGGACGATCTCTGTGCTCCGTGAGCGCATCGAGGAGACCTTCGTGAATGGACGCGTGGAGGACTTCCACATCGATGGCTCCTTCACCGGCAGCGACCTGCACGATGCCCACGTGCATGCCGCTGCCGTTGCGTGCCACGCGGATATCATCCTGACCGAGAATGGGTCCGACTTCTCGACCGCCGACGGCGACGACCTCCCCTACGAGGTCTACTCGTGCGACGAGTTTCTCGTCCTTATCGATGACTCCGCACCCGCGGTCGTGCGCGCTGCGATTCTTCGCCAACTCGCCTACCACCGCAAGAAGTTCGACGCCGTGAATCTCCCAAGCGATCTCGAGCTTGCCGGAGCACCCAACTTCGCTGCACGTGTGCGGAGGCGCCTTCTCGAGCTTGAAGACGAC
>JBNJCY010000147.1:0-5768 GCA_051744325.1 Actinomycetota bacterium | reverse complement strand
GGGCGCGTGGATCCCGGTCTCACGACGGCGCAGCGCCGCCGGCTGCACCAGGCGGCGGACTACCTCGCGGCCGCGCCCGTGGTGGTCCGGGTGGCGCGTGACGCCCCGGTGGCGGAGGCGGACGACTTCGTCCCGACGGCACCCCTAGACCCCGAGCGGCTGGCGGAGCTGGGGGAGCGGTGGGGGCTCGGGGGCAGCTTGGAGCGGCTCCTCGCGGCGCTACCCCGATGAGTCCGGGCTCTCGGACGCGCGCAGAAGGCGCCGCCGCACGCCCAGCCAGGCCACGAGCAGGACGAGCCCACCACCGAGGACCCACGGCGAATACCCCGCGACGATGGCCTGGAACGCCGCGATCCCGATGATCGCCTGCATCGTCGCCCAGGGCAGCGAGACGATGCCGAGCGCGAGGTAGAACGTCCACGGGGCCATCCGCAGCCCCCCGGCGACGATCTGCGTCCCAGCGGAGACGCCGTAGAACGGGTAGGCGAAGACGATCGCCTTGGGTCCGACCTGGCGCATCCGTACCTCGGCCTGCGCGATGCGACCCTTGGAGGCCCGATGCGCCCAGCCGTCGAGTCGCCCTCCTGGCTGCCCGCGCGAGAGCCGGCCGAGCAGGTAGTAGCCGGCTCCACGGACAAGCGCGAACGACCACAGCGCCAGCGCCACGAGAGGCACCGGCAGAGTCGCGAGGGCCTCCGTCACTCACCCAGCCTAGAACCGTGTCACGTGCTCAGGTGACGGCGGGCTCGTCGTCCGGCTCCATCATGAACTCCCAGGTCAGGCCGTGCGCGATGACCACCAGGAGGACGAGGAGGACCGAGCCGACGACCAGGGGTGTGATCCCGGCGGCCCGCGCCAGTTCGGGCGCGACGCCGAGCACCAGGATCACCATGTAGAGGACGGCCACGATCCAGCGGAACCGGCGGAAGGGCCCAACGATGGTCGCGCTCTCGAGCCGTAGGAGCCGGACGGTCGAGTACAGCCCGACGAGGGCGCAGGCGCCGAAGCTGATCCGCCACAGGGCTGGGGTGTCAGGGGAGACCTGGGCGAGCGTGGCCATCAACCCGGGCAGCAGGAACGAGAGGTAGGTGCCGCCGGCGAGCGCACGCTTGCGCCGGTCGGATTTCCACGAGGGGTGCCTTTCCACCACCGTCCACCACAGACCCACCAGGGTGAAGCAGGTGCCGGCCATCAGGGCGTAGAACGTGCCGAGGTCCATCCGCCAAGAGTGGGGCATCGCGGCCGGTTGGGCAATGCCCCAGCTACCGGAGCCGCCCGGCCTCCCGCAGCACCGCAAGGGCTGCCAGGGTGACGAGCGGGTTGTTGCGCCGCCTCCCCGTCGGACCCCAGTCCGCGTAGCTGCCGCGGCTCACCACGTGGTCCGCGGTGACGGCGTCCGGGGCCTCGAGCGGGAATCCGCCGTCGGGCAGCCGCTTGGACTCCAGCAGGTCGAGGGCGGGTGCGCACCGCGGGTCGTCGAGGCGGCCCAGCTCTGCCATCACCTGCAGGACGAGAAGGACGTCGAAGAACTGGGCGGGGAAGTGGATCCGGTCCGGCCGGCCACCCCAGTCAGGCACGATCAGGGAGCCGTCCCGCCGGTGCCACAGCAGGTTGCGTTCCAGCACGAGGTCCGCGACGCGCTGGGCGGCAACCCGGGCGGGCTCGTGGCCGTGGACGACCCCGTACGCCCACAGCCCGCGTGCCGGGATGAGGGACTCCTGGAACGACGACGATCTGGCCTCCCCGCGCTTGTCGCAGTTCCAGCCCCCGTCCGGCCACTGCCAGCCGATGAGGCGCTCGACCACGGCGGGCGTGCGGTCCTCCTCCAGACCGAGCGTGACCGTGTACCAAAGCAGATTGCCATCCATTGAGGCGCAGTGCCGGACCCGGTCCTCCTGGCCTGGAACGACCTCTGTCGAGGTCGGCGTGAGGAACCGTGTGGAGAACATCCAGTCGTGGCAACGGGTGACGAGGGGCCGGAGCCGCTCATCCCCGGGCGGGTGGTCGATGAGTGCGAGCGACACCAGCGACCAGTGCGGCCCCTGCCACTTGCGGTAGGTGTGGTGGATCGTCTTCTCGTCCTGCTCGAAGACGCGCATGAGCGCGCGGGAACGTGGTGAGGACGCGATCTGTTCGCGCAGGGCCTGCGCCTCGGCCGAACTCGCCGGGAGATCGAGGAGAAGCCGCGCCTTGTACGCCAGTACAGGATCGCTGGACGCGGCGAACTCCTGCAGCAGCCGGTCGCCTGCCGGATCCGTCACGTGGGGCTGCCGCAGGCCACCGCGGACATCGGGCCCTCGAGCCCGTCGGCTGAGACCGCGCTGACCGTATAGCAGCGCTCCGCGGACGGGTCCGCGCCGGTGGGCCATGGCCAGTAGTCGGGGGCATCGACGATCCCGAGCTTCCCGGGGACGAGGATCCCCAGAGCGTCCGGGGTGACGATCGCAAGTTGCCACCACGTGCCCGCGGTCTTCCGGCGATACACGCGATACCACTGGGCGCCGGTGACAGGGTCCCACGTCAGCATGACCTCCGAACTCCCACCGCCCGAGGCAGCGGCGAGGCCTGCCGGAGCCGGGGGCGGGGTGCACCTGCACTTCGCCGGGAGGAAGCGCTTGAGACGTTCGAGGGGCGTGGGCATGGGGTCCTCCTCCTCAGCCGCCGAGGGCGGCGATGTGGGTTCTCATCTGGTCCACCGCGGTCAGGAGAGGCGCGGTGAGTGCGGGGGGGAGATCGTTCCGCGGGTCCACGGCGATCCGCAGGTTCTCCTCGTAGTACCAGAGCACCTGCTCCGGGCTGCCCTTGAAGCGGCGGAACGCCCGGTTCGGGCCCAGGGTCTGCAGGTCCGTGACGATCGCGCGGGCGTTGTGCACCTTGTCCGCCATCACTACGAGAAGGGTGTCGCGACCGGCCGACTCCAGTCGGTCGAGGTGCTCCTGCTTCCGGACGAGCCAGCCCTCCTTCTCATCGGGGTCCTCGGAGAGCGAGTCCGAGCAGTCCTCCACGATCCGGGCCACGCGCGAGCCGAACCGGGCCCGGATGTCCGCAAGCCGTGCCTCACCGCCGTGGTCCTCGGCAGCATCGTGCAACAGTGCGGCGATCGCGTGGTCCTCGTCCCCACCGGCGTCCACCACGAGGCTCGCGACGCCGAGGAGGTGCCCGACATAGGGCATGTCCGTACCCTTCCGCACCTGGGTGGCGTGGACGACGGCGGCGTAGCGGATCGCCTCCGTGAAGCGCTCGGTCAGGAACACGGCCGTCAACGGCAGGGGTGGCCGGTTGCCCCGCAGAACTCGCAGAACCCGTCGACAGTGTGCGCGATCGCGTCCGCCGCCTCGCACCACACGCACCGCTCGTCACAAGGGAAGTCCCCAGTCCACTCGACCGTGACCCGTGCGATCGTGACCTGTTCGACCGCCATGGCTGCCATGGAGTCTCCTCCCATTCCTTGTCTTCTTCCTCCATGGTGGACCCACCCACTGACACCCTCGGTCACGACTCGCCGCGCCCGAGGAGGCAGGATGGGACGATGTCAGGTGAGGCAGCGCGGTGAGGCGCATGTTCTTCTCACGGGCCCTGCCGACTCGTCAGCCGGGAGCCCTGAGAACTCCGTAGTCCGCCGGTGCTGACGTCCAGCCGGGGCCCCCGGAGAACCGGGGCGGCCCCGCGGCCATCTAGGCTGGGTTCGTGGTGCGTCCTGCAAGCTGTGTCAGGCCGGCGGGTGTGAGTCCCGTCCCGGTAGGCGCCGGAGCGCCGGGTAGTGGGCCCCGGTTCGTCGTTGAGAGGCGGCGGGCTGAGCGGGGTGTCGAGAGCCTCTTTGGAGGGAGCGATCGCACGGGCCGTAGCGTGAAGCGAACGCTGCAGCCTCGTCACAGTTACAACGGGAGAGCCGAGCCGCTCATGTCACGGCGAAGGCCATGTCTGTCACATTGGGTTCCGGATGGTGTGGCGGGTCTCCTCGGGGTATGGGCGGCGGCACGTGTGAAAGGTCTGGCACGGAACAGGAGAGGCCCGTCTGCGCGTGCCTGCGTCAGGCAAGAGACCCGAGGTATAAGCCGATGGTGAAGTCCGAGGGAGCGCAGCGGGAGTCCGATGGGGTCGTAGTACCGCTGATCGGCGTGCAACATAACGCGCCGGGAGGGAAGGGCCCTGACTTTGGTCACGTCGAGGGAGTGGGTAAGCGTGAGGGCATGGCCGGGGTGTCCCGGTCCAACAACCCCGGCACGCCATCGTGTGTCGTAGCCGTGGACGGTGAGCCGTCTGCGGTGAAAGTGCGAGAACTGCAACGTCGGCTATGGACAGTGGCCAAGCAGCAGGAGGGTCGCCGTTTCCACGCCCTGTATGACCGTATTCACAGGGGTGACGTGCTGTGGGAGGCGTGGGGACGGGTCCGGGTGAACCGGGGTGCGGCTGGGGTGGATCGGGTCACCTTGGCGTTCGTGGAGCAGGAGTACGGGGTCGAGCGCATGCTCGCCGAGCTCCAGCAGTCTCTGCGGTCCGGTTCGTATCGTCCCGCGCCGGTACGGCGCGTGGACATCCCGAAACCAGCAGGCGGTGTCCGACCTTTGGGTATCCCGACGGTGCGTGACCGGGTGGCTCAGGCCGCAGCCAAGATCGTGTTGGAGCCGATCTTCGAAGCCGACTTCGAAGACTGCTCTTTCGGGTTCCGCCCGAAGCGATCAGCGTTGGGGGCCAAGGAGACCATCCGCAAGGCGTTCATTCAGGGATACACCCAGGTGGCCGAAGCTGATATCGCGGGCTTCTTCGATCATCTTGACCACGAGCGGTTGCTCGCGGAGGTGGGTCGGAGGGTCTCGGATCGGCGGGTGCTGAAACTGGTCGGCAAGTGGCTGCGAGCAGGAGTGATGACGGCTGGGGGTCTGGAGCGGACGGTCGCTGGGACGCCGCAGGGCGGGGTGATTTCCCCGTTGTTGGCCAACATCTACCTGCACGCCTTCGATGAGCAGGTTCGGGATCGTGGTCTGGGGTTGTTGGTGAGGTATGCCGATGACTTCGTGATCATGACTCGCACACCGGGGCAGGCGGAGGCGGCCCTTGAGGGTGCCGGGGAGATCCTGGCGTCCATGGGGTTGCAGTTGCATCCGGGCAAGACGAGGGTCGTTGACCTTCGGGAAGGCCGGGAGGGTTTCGACTTTCTAGGCTGTCACTTCCACGCGCGCATGTCGGGTCGGCTGTGGGAGCAGCGGCGCATTCGCCGCTATTACCTACACCGGTGGCCCTCACAGGCGGCGATGAAGCGCTTACGGCAGAAGGTCCGGGACCGCACCGGTGCCAGCCGCAAGGGGGTCCCGATCGAGGTGTTGATCGCGGAACTGAATCCGATCCTGCGTGGCTGGGGAAACTACTTCCGCACCGGTAATGCCGCCGAGAAGTTCCGCCAGATCGACTGGTACGTGACCATGCGATTGTTCCGTCTTCAGGTAAAGAAGCGGGGCCGCAACCTGCGTGCCGGAGTCGCTGATCAGTGGACTGAAGACTGGTTCAACGCGCGGGGCCTGTACCGGCTCCGTGGGACCGTGCGATACCCAAAGGCTGCGTAACCATGTCAAGAAGACCATCGGTAAGCCGTGTGCGGGAAAACCGCACGCACGGATTGAAAGGGGGATGGGGAAACAGGGCCTCCGGGCACCTGCGCCCCTGACTACCAATGAACGTCCTCGTGCGCCACCTGGCCTCCATGATGAAGCTGGGGACCATCGGCTTCGGTGGTGGGAGCGCGATGATCCCGGTGTACGAGAAGGAACTGG
>JBNJCY010000146.1:0-5783 GCA_051744325.1 Actinomycetota bacterium | reverse complement strand
GAGGTCGAGACCAAGGATGAGATCGCCGCCACCGCGGCCATCTCCGCCGGCGACCTCGCCATCGGCGAGCTCATCGCCGAGGCGCTTGACAAGGTCGGCAAGGAGGGCGTCGTCACTGTCGAGGAATCGAACGCACTCGGCCTCGAGCTCGAGCTCACCGAGGGCATGCGCTTCGACAAGGGCTTCCTGTCCGCCTACTTCGTGACCGACCCGGAGCGGCAGGAGGCAGTCCTCGAGGACCCGTACATCCTGCTCGTCGAGTCCAAGATCGCGAACGTCAAGGACATGCTGCCGCTGCTGGAGAAGGTCATCCAGTCCGGCAAGCCGCTGCTCATCATCTCCGAGGATGTGGAGGGCGAGGCGCTGGCCACCCTCGTGGTCAACAAGATTCGCGGCACGTTCAAGTCCGTGGCCGTCAAGGCCCCCGGCTTCGGTGACCGCCGCAAGGCGATGCTCCAGGACATGGCCATCCTCACCGGCGGCCAGGTCATCTCCGAGACCGTGGGTCTCAAGCTTGAGAACGCGGACCTCGACCTTCTGGGCCAGGCGCGCAAGGTCGTCGTCACCAAGGACGAGACCACCATCGTCGAGGGCTCGGGCGACCCGGCCATGCTCGAGGGCCGTGTGAACCAGATCCGCGCGGAGATCGAGAAGTCGGACTCGGACTATGACCGCGAGAAGCTCCAGGAGCGCCTCGCCAAGCTCGCCGGCGGCGTCGCCGTCATCAAGGCGGGTGCAGCCACCGAGGTGGAGCTCAAGGAGCGCAAGCACCGCATCGAGGACGCGGTTCGCAACGCCAAGGCTGCCGTCGAGGAGGGCATCGTTGCCGGTGGTGGCGTCGCCCTCATCCAGGCCGCCACGGATGCCTTCGCGACCCTCGACCTCGAGGGGGACGAGGCCACCGGTGCCAACATCGTCCGGGTGGCCGTCGAGGCCCCGCTCAAGCAGATCGCCATCAACGCCGGCCTCGAGGGTGGCGTCGTGGCGGAGAAGGTGCGCTCGCTCCCCGTCGGCCACGGCCTCAACGCCGCGACCGAGGTGTACGAGGACCTGCTCCACGCGGGCGTCGCGGACCCGGTGAAGGTGACCCGCTCCGCGCTGCAGAACGCTGCCTCCATCGCGGCACTGTTCCTCACGACCGAGGCGGTCGTGGCGGACAAGCCCGAGAAGCAGCAGCCGATGCCCGGCGGCGGAGGCGACGAAATGGGCGGCATGGGCTTCTGAGCCGGCGTCGCACCACCCGTTCGATCTGACAGGGCGGGCCTCCATGTGGAGGCCCGCCCTGCCGGCCATCACGGCGTGAACATGCGGGCGTTGGTGGCCTCGGCGTCCGCGTAGGCGGTGGCCGCCGTGTCGAGCGCCAGTGAGATCTGCTCCAGCATGGACTCGACCTGTTGCTGCGTCATCCTCCAGCGCTGGGCCAGGTCGCCGAATGCGATTGACGCCGTGCCGGTCCAGCTGCCCTGGAGGGCCAGGAGATGCGCCATCATGGCGGTCACCTCCGAGTGGAGTGCCGAGGCGGAGGCTCGTGTCCGCGCGGCGGCTTGGGCCACCTCTGCCGAGTCGACTGAGTACTTCATGGACGTTCCCTTCATCCGTGGTTGGTGACGGGAACGACCCTACGAGGAGTCGTCAGTGGCCCGGGGGACGGAAGAGGGTTCCTGTGGACTCGTCGTCGTCAACCGGCTCGGTGGACGGCTGGTGGGCCGTCGCGGGGGAGTGCGCCGAGGGTGCGCTCGCGGGCGTCGGGTCGGACGACGGCGCGGTGCGGCGTGGCACGTCCCGGAAACTCTGCGGGACCCGCTCCATGGCGGAGGTGATCTCGAGGTCCTCGACCTTCTTCGGGGACTTCTCACGGTCCTCGAACGGCACCCCCAGCACCTCCGCCTCGTCGTCGTCCGGCGTCGTCACCGACTGCGACGAGACCGGCACCATGGCGGGAACCGAGCGGCCGTCGTGGTCCTCCACGGTGGCGGCCTGATGGTGATCGATGGCGGGGACGACCGTGATGGTAGCGGCCTCCGTGTGCTCCCGCCCGAATCGTGACGCCTGGGCCTGGCCCGTGTGGCCGGCCGCCTCCGGTTTCGGAGCGGAGGCGGCGGAGGGGGCGTCGTCGCACTCCTCCCGGGGAGGGAGGTCGGTCAGCTCGGCCTTCAGGCGGACCAACTCGGCCGAGAGGTTCTGCCGGGCGGGTTCCTCCCAGGCGGAGGCCAGTGGGCTGGTGAAGATGTTCCGGCGGGCGAGCAGGTGGCTCACGATGGCGATCCGGGCCTCCACGTAGTCGCGCGCGGGGATGTGCGCGAACTCCTCACGCACCCGCTTCCGGTAGGCCTTGTAGCGCTGCGGGTCCACGGCGAGGGTGCCGAGATCGGCGTCGCACAGAGCCATGGCGTCCACGTCGCTGTGGTCGGCGTCGTGCCGCGTGAGGTTGAGGATGAGGTCGTGGACGCGCTGCGCGGTCTTGTCGGGCACGCCGAGCTCGAGGAGCTGGTTCCGGGCGAGGACCGCGGAGGCCGGCTTGTTCTCGCCGGCGATCCGCATGCCCTTGAAATGCCGGGTGTCGAAGACGGCGCCGTGGTACCACGCGGCGATGCGGACCACGTCGGGGTTGTGTGTCTCTTGGGCGAGCGAGTCCACGCGCTCCAGCACGGCGACGAGGTGGGTGACGTCGTGGTGGTGCCGGTCGTCGGTGCACCAGCGGCCCATGAGGGCGCGGCCGGTCACCTCGATCTGCTCCCGGGGGGCGGTGGCCCCCAGTGCGGTCACCGTTCGGATGAATGCGGAGAGGAGCCACTGTGGTGCGTCGTGAGCACCCATGATCACGTCCTTGACGGTCGAAACACTTCCGACCGGCCATGTTATGCCCAACGCTCGCGGACAACCAGCCCGCCCCGGGTGTGGGGATGACCACAGCTCCCCGGTGGGCGCCCGCTACAGCACGGAAGCCCTTCGCTTGTTCTCCATCAGGCGCAGGATCATCGGCGTGAAGATCAGCTGCATCGCGAGTTCCATCTTCCCGCCCGGGACAGTGATGACGTTCGGCCGTGTCATGAACGAGTCGTGGATCATCGCGAGCAGGTACGGGAAGTCGATGCCCTTGGGGTTCGCGAAGCGGATGACCACGAAGCTCTCGTCCAGCGTGGGGATGTCCTTCGCGATGAAGGGGTTGGAGGTGTCCACGGTGGGAACGCGCTGGAAGTTGACGTGCGTCCGGGAGAACTGCGGGGTGACGTAGTTGATGTAGTCCGGCATCCGCCGCAGAATCGTGTCCACCACCGCCTCGGTCGAGTAGCCGCGCGCGGCCTTGTCACGGATCAGCTTCTGGATCCACTCGAGGTTGATGATCGGCACGACTCCCACCAGCAGGTCGGCGTACTGCGCCACGTTCACCGTCTCCGTCACGATGGCGCCGTGCAGGCCCTCGTAGAAGATGAGGTCGGAGGGCGGCAGGTCCTGCCACGGCGTGAAGGTTCCGGGTTCCTGGTTCCATGGCGCGGCCTCGTGGAGATCGTGGAGGTAGTGGCGGTGACGGCCGGTGCCCGTCTCGCCATAGGTGCGGAACAGGTTCTCGAGTTCCTCGAACTCGTTGGCCTCGGGGCCGAAATGGCTGAAGTGGTTGTTGCCGGCGGCCGCCTCCTCGGCCGCCGCCACCTTCATGGCCTTGCGGTCGTAGCGGTGGAAGGAGTCGCCCTCGATCATGGCGGCGGTCAGCTTCTCCCGGCGGAAGATGTTGCTGAACGAACGGGTCACGGACGTGGTCCCAGCCCCGGAGGAACCCGTGATGGCGACGATGGGGTGCTTGGTGGACATGGCAGTCCTGCCTCTCAGCGGAACAGCGAGCGCGTGGAGAAGAGCGGCAGCTCCTCGTCCTCGCTGTCGCGTCCCTCGGTGTGGTCACGGTGGTAGGCGTGGAGCCGGTCGACCTCGTCGCGGGAGCCGAAGATGAATGGAACGCGCTGGCCGATTTCGGTGGGTTGGAGGCCCAGGATGTCGTTCCGGCCGGTGATCGCCCTCCCACCGGCCTGCTCGACCATCCAGGCGACGGGGTTCACCTCGGTCAGCAGGCGGAGGTGGCCCCCGGTGTGGCGCGAGCTTGCGTCGTGGGGGTGGAGGAACACGCCGCCCCGGGTCAGGATGCGGTAGCTGTCTGCAACCAGTGACGAGGACCAACGCATGCGGAAGTCGCGACTCCGCGGGCCGTCCACGCCGGCGACGCACTCCCGTACGTAGCGGTTGACGGGGGGCTCCCACGATCGGCTCCCGACGGCGTGGACGGACACCTCGCTGCACGCCGTCGGCAGCGTGATGTGCGGATGGGTGACGACGTACTCGCCGAGCTCACGGTCGAGAGTGAAACCGTCGACGCCTAGCCCGGTGGCGAGCACGAGCCGCGTCGATCCGCCGTACTGCACGATCCCGGCGCACTCCAGGTCTCGTCCGGGCGTCCGGAAGTCCTCCTCGCGGGCCGGCCGGTCCGGGTCCGGTGCTCGGAGGATGGAGAAGATGGTGCCGGTCTGCGAGTTCACGTCCAGGTTGGTGGAGCTGCTCAGCGGCACGACCGTGAGCAGGTACCGGCCCCGCCGGCCACTCTGCAGGATGCCCTCCACGTCCCGTGAGAAGGTGGCTGCCAGCTGGCTCGTGACCGAGACCTGCTCGAGGAGCAGGTCGGATGCGAGGGTACGGAGCGCCTTGGACAATCCGCTCCCGGTTGCCAGCAGCGCCCCCTTCCCGACTGCGTTGGCAATCGCCTTGCTCGCGATGGCGATGTCGACGACGAGCCCGGTGAAATCCCCGGTGGCACCGGCGACATTCCGCTGACCCTCGTGGAGGAACTGCGTCAGCGTGATGCGCTGGGTCATTGGACACCGAGCTTCTCGCGCCACCCGGGGAAGATCGAGTCGGCGTCTGCGGGGAAGGACACGAAGGCACGCGCGAACTCGTGGTGCTCCTTCGCCCACTCGACCGGGTCGGCTCCGGCGGCCCAGCAGTCGTGTGCCTGGCGCAGCGACCGCGCCCCCGCCGCGGCACCGTCGACGTGGCCGTAACTGCCGCCACCGGCCGTGTTGATGACGTTGGCGTGGCCGAGGTTCTCGAAGAACCCGGGGAGGCGGAGGGCGTTCATGCCACCGGAGACGATCGGAGTGGTCGGCCGCATCCCGTACCACTTCTGGAAATAGGCGGGACCCTGGTACTCCTCGCGCTCGATGATGTAGGCGATCGCCCGGTCGTCCTTGCCGCCCTCCATCTTCCCGTAGCCCATGGTGCCGACGTGGATGCCGGATGCCCCTTGGAGGCGGGCCATCTTCGCCAGCACGTAGGCGGTGTAGCCGCGCTTGGCGCTCGGGGAGGTGATGGCGCCGTGGCCGGCACGGTGGTAGTGCAGGTACTGCCGGGAGAAGTAGCGCCGTGCGGTGGTGATCATGCCGGGTCCGCCCACGTAGCCGTCGACGAGGAACGCCACCTTGTCGGCATCCGGCCCGAAGGCCTGCAGGACGAACTCCCCCCGGGCGATCATCTCAGAATGGTCGTCCGCCGTGATGTTCGCGGAGAAGAGCTTGGCCTCGCCGGTCTCGTCCATCGCCCGCTTCATGGCGTCGTGGACGAGCGGGATGGTCTTCCTCATCGGCGCGAAGACCTGGTTGCCCTGCGGCTCATCGTTCTTGATGAAGTCCCCGCCCAGCCAGAAGTCGTAGGCGGCGTTCGCGAACGGTTCGGGTCTCAGGCCGAGCTTGGGCTTGATGATCGTGCCGGCGATATAGCCGCCGTTCTCCACCGGGCGGCCG
>JBNJCY010000145.1:0-5828 GCA_051744325.1 Actinomycetota bacterium | reverse complement strand
CGTTGCCCGCCTGGGCCACCCACGCAGCGAGGAGCCGGTCGGGGTGCAGCCGGGCATGGGGGTCAGCGACGCCCTCGACGGGGTAGCCATCCTGGGCATGCACCCGGATGAGGACCTCCGCGCAGCGGTCCAGGTCGGCGGGCGTGCGAGGACGCACGGTCACCTGCTGTGCGGTCCGGTTCATCACCCACCCACGGTAGTTCGCACCAGCTCCTGGGCGCGAGGGCACGCTGCTCAGGCCTCACCACTCAGGCGTTCGATGAGACGGACCACGGCGAGGCCATGTTGCAATGCTGAGCCGCGAGGATCATTGACACGGCAACCGGCGGCAACACGCCGCGGCTAGGGTGGATGGGAGTCCTTGACGTCTCGAACCAAGGAGCGAACCCGTGGAAACAGTCCCGCAGTCCCTCGTCGTGGTGGCCAATCGGCTGCCTGTCGACGCCATCGTCACCCCTGAATCCGACGGCTCCACCGCCGTGAGGTGGCACCCCGCGCCCGGTGGCCTCGTCACGGCGATGGACGCCGTCATGCGCCACAACCCCGGAGCCTGGGTGGGGTGGTGCGGCACCGCGGACCTCGAGCTGGACCCGTTCACCGACGACGCCGGCCGCATGCTCGTGCCCATCACGCTGACCGCGGAGGAACTGGAGGAACACTACGAGGGCTTCTCCAACGCGTCCCTCTGGCCCCTCTACCACGACGGCGTCGCCCCGCCGGAGTACCACCGCGAATGGTGGGCGGCGTACGAGGAGGTGAACCGCCGTTTCGCGGATGCGGCAGCCGAGGCCGCCGCAGAGGGCGCCACCGTGTGGGTGCACGACTACCAGCTCCAGCTCGTGCCCGCCATGCTGCGGGAGCGGCGCCCCGATCTGCGGATCGGATTCTTCCTCCACATCCCGTTCCCCCCGTTCGAGATCTTCCGCCAGATCCCGTGGCGGCGCCAGATACTGGAGGGCCTGCTCGGTGCCGACCTCATCGGGTTCCAGCGCAAGACCGACGCCTCCAACTTCCGCCGCACGTTGCGCATGCAGCTCGGGCTGCGCACGCACCGGACACACGTGCTGGTGCCCGGGTCAGGCCCCAACCAGCTGGACCGTCGTATCCGCGCGGAGGCCTTCCCCATCTCCATCGACAGCCACGACTTCGAGTCACTTGCCCGCAGCACGCGGGTGCAGGAGCGTGCCGCCGAGATCCGGCGCGAGCTGGGCAACCCGGACATCGTGCTCCTGGGCGTGGACCGGCTGGACTACACCAAGGGCATCCGGCACCGGCTCCGAGCCGTGGGTGAGCTGCTCGACGAGGGCGTACTCGACTCCGCCCGCACTGTCCTCGTCCAGGTTGCGAGCCCGAGCCGCGGCCGCGTGGAGCTCTACCGGGCCATCCGGGACGACATCGAGGGCACCGTGGGGCGCATCAACGGCAACCTCGCCACGCTCGGTCACAACCCCGTGATCCACCTCCACCAACCCCAGCCGCGCGAAGAGGTGATCGCGCTCTACCTTGCCGCGGACGTCATGCTCGTGACCGCACTGCGGGACGGCATGAACCTTGTGGCGAAGGAGTACGTGGCGTCCCGCTTCGACGGCGACGGCGTGCTCGTCCTCTCCGAGTTCGCCGGCGCCTCCGATGAACTCACCCAGGCCATCCCCGTCAACCCCTACGACCTCGACGGGCTCAAGGCCGCCATCATGCGGGCCGTCACCATGGACAAGGCGGAACGGCGGCGCCGCATGCGCTCGCTCCGCCGTCGGGTGATGGGCCACGATGTCGCGGCGTGGGCCAAGGAATTCCTCGCCGCCCTGACCGGGAGTGACTCATGAACGATGATCTGCACAGAGACCTGGCGGAGTTCGCCGCGCACCCGCGCGTGCTCGTCGCCCTCGACTTCGACGGCACTCTGGCCGAGCTGGCAGACGACCCGCAGTCGGTCTTCGTCATGCCACACTCCGCGCGGGCGCTGGCCGACCTCGCCGCGGACGACGGCGTCCAGCTCGCCCTCGTCTCCGGTCGGCCGGCGGCGGAGTTGGAGCGTCTGGCGGCGCCTCCCGCCGGCACGATCCTGATCGGCAGCCACGGGTCCGAGATCGCGACCGTCGACGAGGACGGCAACCTGACCGCGGCGGACCTCGGACTCACCGAGGAGGAGCGGACGCTGCTCACTGACCTGATCGCCACGCTGGAGGACATCGCCGCCGCAGCCCCCGGCGCGTGGGTGGAGGTGAAGCCGGTGGCGGCCGTGCTGCACACGCGGCTGGCCCCGAAGGCTGATGCCGAGGTCGTGATCGAGCGCGCGCTTGCCGGCCCGGCCACGTGGTCCGGCGTGCACGCCATGAAGGGCAAGGACGTCGTCGAGTTCTCGGTGAGAACCCTCACGAAGGGTGACGCCCTCGGGGAACTGCGCGAGCGAGCGGGTGACGGTCCCGTGCACGTCCTGTTCGCCGGCGACGACGTCACCGACGAGCACGGCTTCGAGGTGCTCGGGGACGGCGACCTCAGCATCAAGGTGGGCTCCGGCGAGACGAGGGCCGCACACCGCGTGGCGGACCCGGAGGAGTTCGGCCGCATCCTCGAGACGCTCATGCGGCTGCGGGGTTGAGCGTCAACATCTGGGACCTTCGCCTCTGGCGTAGGGCCGCTCCCGTCGCTAAGCCGGAGCCACAACCTTCGACGGAGACGGGAGCGGGCCATGATCCTCGTGTGCGGTGCCACTGGTGACCTGGGCGGCCGAATCGTGCGACAGCTCAGCGAGAGAGGGCAGCAGGTCCGGGCGCTCGTGCGCCCCGCGACCGGTGCCGCCCACCTGGAGGACGAGGGAATCGAGGTGGTCCGCGGCGACCTCCGCGAGCCCGCGACCCTGGGCCCGGCACTGGCCGGGGTCGACACGGTCGTCACGACGGCCAATGCCATCGGCCGGATCCTCGCCGGCCACAAGGACCTGACCATCGCGGCCGTGGACGCCGAGGGCACCCAGAACCTGATCCGCGCGGCGGAGAAGGCAGGCGTCCGCCGATTCGTGTACGTCTCAGCTGCGGGGATCAATGAGGAATGGGCCCGCCTGGCACCGTTGCCAGCCGCGAAGTGGGCCGCCGAGAAGGCCCTGCGCGCGAGCTCGATGCAGACCGTCATCGTCCGGCCGGACATGTTCCAGGAGGTCTGGCTGGCACCGATGACCGGGATCGACCCCGCCGCCGGCAAGGCCCTGATCTACGGCCACGGGGAGCTGCCGAACCGCTACGTGGCGACCGACGACGTCGCGGCGTTGTGTGCGCACCTGGCGATTGCCCCTGATCCGCCGGCTGTGGTGGAGTTCGGGGGGCCCGAGGCGCTCACCCGCATGGAGGTGGTGACGGCCTTCGAGAAGGCCACGGGAAGGACGCTCAAGGTGCAGCATGTGCCCCGCCCGGCATTGGCGGTGGGGCATCGGGCTCTCTCGCACATCAAGCCGGAGATTGCCTCCCTGATGGGGATGTCCCTGTTCTCCGACACGCACGAGGAGACCTGGGACGACAAGCCCCTGCGCGACGCCGGCATCGACCCGCGCCCGGCGACGGCGTACATCGAGGAGGTCGCCGCGGCGCTGCGCTGACAGGGGTGACACTGCAACAATCGCCTGCATGATCTCCGCCGACCTCCTGGCCACCATCCTCACCGGCACGCCCGCCGAGCTGGACGCCGCCCGGGCCCACGTCCTCGCCTCCCGCGGAAAGGGGGACCTGTCCCAGGTCGCGACGGCGGAGCGTGCCCTCCGGATGGCGCCCCACGACGTCCTCCGCTTCGACGACGACGGCACGGCGAGCGTCGTCGTCGGGAGCAGGACGTACTCGGGCGGCCGTTTCGTGCCGCGCTCGATCGGCGAGCTGCGCGCCGCGGTGGCGGGACGGACCGGTTCCGCGCCGACACTGTCCATGGTCGCGGGCGGTGGCCCAGTGGCGGACATCGGGGCCCTCCAGGCCTGGGCCGGGGAGGGCACGCTGTTCCAGGTGGCCTCGCAGTTCAACTGCCTGGAGTCGCCCGGTCCGTACCTCGTGGAGGTGGCGGACTACGTCCACGATTCCACCCAGGGGCCGCGGGCCTCCATCTCCGCGTTCCCCGGCACCCTCGTCCGCCAGTATGCCGCCCCCGACGGCGCCGGCGGCACCTTCACCCAGACGGGTGACCACCAGCTCGACCTCCTCGCCGAAGCCCTCCCGCCGGAGGTGGGCCGAGTCCGCAGCGGCTACCTGCAGGCCCGCCACCTCGACATCGACGCTGCCGCCGTTGTCCTGGCCGAACGGTTCCAGGCGATCCGGGTGGGGGTGCACGACGACGTCGAGGTGGTGCTGGGGGCGGACTGGAGCGGCGCCGTCGACGGCAGGCCGCGGATCGCGCAGGTCTTCGCCTCGACTCTTGCCGCCGGGATGTACGGCGGCGGCGAGCAGATGACCGGGGCGGTGGCGGAGGTGTGCCGGCAGTTGCTGCGCGCCGCCTACCTCGGCACCCTGCTCGCCGCTGTGGACCTCGGTCGCACCCGCGTACTGCTGACCATGATCGGCGGGGGCGTGTTCGGCAACCCGCACCCCCTGATCGTGGAGGCGGTCCTGTGGGCCGTGGAAGAGCTGGCTGGCATGGGCGCCGGGCCGCTCGACGTGGTCCTCAACAGTTTCCACCTCGATCCCGAGGTGGACCGGAGCCTGCTCGCCAAGGAATGCGAAAACCGCGGAGGCGGGTTCCGGGAGTTGTGACGAGTTGCACCCACAGGAGGTCCCAGTGATACCCGAGCCGATCCAGCAGTTCATCCACCGGCAGGCGGAACGCTCGCCCCAGGAGTACGGCGACCTGCGGGCCGTGTTCCTGAACGGCACCCTCAAGCGCTCGCCGGAGGTGAGCCACACGGACGGCCTGATGGCGATCTCCATCGACCTCATGCGGGCGCTCGGTGTGCGGGTCGACGTCGTGCGGACCGTTGACCACGTCATCCCGCCGGGCGTGCAGCCGGACATGCGGAAGCACGGCTGGGAGCGCGACGATTTCCCGGACATCTACGGTGAGCTGATCGCCCCTGCGGACATCATCGTGCTCGCGACCCCGATCTGGCTCGGGGACCAGAGCTCGCCGACCCGCCTCGCCATCGAGCGCCTGTACGGCTGGTCCGGGGAACTCAACGAGGCCGGGCAGTGGTCCTACTACGGCAAGGTCGGCGGGGTGATCGTGACCGGCAACGAGGACGGCGGGAAGCACTGCGCCGCCCAGATGTTGTACGCCCTGCAGCACATCGGCCTGGCGATCCCCCCGCAGTCCGACGCCTACTGGGACGGTGAGGCCGGACCCGGCCCCTCCTACCTCGACGAGCCCGGCGGTGGCCAGCAGAACGCGTGGACCACCCGCAACACGGTCTTCATGACGTGGAACATCCTGCACCTCGCCCGGATGCTGAAGGACGCCGGCGGCGTGCCCACGTACGGGAACATCGCCTCGGACTGGGATCTCTCCCAACCAGGCCACCCCAATCCCGAGTACCGCTGACGTACCGCCGGTGGGTTCAGGAGGCGTGGCAGCTCGCACGGCCCTCATGCGGCGTGCCCTCGAACTGGCGGCGCTCGGCCCCGCCGTCGACGCCAACCCACGCGTCGGGGCCGTGCTGACCGACCGCTCTGGGCAGGTGGTGGCCGAGGGTTTCCACGCGGGCGCCGGGACCCCGCACGCCGAGGTGGTGGCGCTGGCGGCGGCCGGTGACGCGGCGCGCGGCGGCACCATGTACATCTCGCTGGAACCGTGCGCTCACGCAGGCCGGACCGGTCCCTGCACCCAGGCCCTCATCGCCGCCGGCCTGGCCCGCGTCGTCTTCG
>JBNJCY010000144.1:0-5855 GCA_051744325.1 Actinomycetota bacterium | reverse complement strand
TGCGGCTGCCCGACTGCCGCAGTCTCTTCTCCACGGTCGCAGTGGTGGACCCGAGCTTCTCGAGGATGGCCGTGGCGTCGGTGAGAAGCGGGGCAGCGATTCGCGCCAACGCCGGGAAGGGCGTGCTCACGTTCTCCTGGAGGAGCCGGGAGGTGCGTGGCTGGTCCCGGAGGTACGGTGCGATTCGTTCCATGAGGGTGAACCTCTGCCGAGCCCATGTCCAGGCGATCAGCCAGAAGCCCGCGCCGCCGAGCAGCCCGATCCCGGCGCCCACCAGGGCCGCGCTCATCGGAACACCCGCCGTTCCTCTGGCAGCTTGCCGATCCTGAGCATCAGCCAGTACGCCGCGGCGCAGGCCCCCGCACCGGCCATCAGGACCACCACGCCGGCGGCGGAGTTGAACGCTGCAGCAGCCTCCGTCCGGAAGGTCAGCAGCGCCAGCACCGCCCACGGCGCAGCCACGGCCATGCGGGCGGAGTTGATGGTCCACGATTGCCGTGCCTCCAGTTCACCCCGGGTGCGTTGCTCCTCACGCAGCATCGCGGACAGCGCCCGGAGTGTCTTGCCGAGGTCGGTGCCGCCCACCTGCCGGGTGAGGCGCAGGGCCTCGACGATCCGGTCCGCGACGGGATCAGCGAACCGCTCCTTCAACAGGTCGAAGCAGGTGTCGAGCCGGGCGGTGACGCGGTAGTCCCGCGCGAACTCCTCGAACGGGCCGCGCAGGTCCTCCGGGCCGCGTTCCCCCAGCGAGATCAGCGCTTCCGGGAGTGACATCCCGGCGCGTACGGAACTGAGCAGGTCGTCGATCGCGTCCGGCCACAGTGCACGCAGTTCGGTGCGGCGCTTCTCCGCACGCACCTGGACCACGAAGGTGGGGACGATTCCCACGATGATCCCGAAGGCCAGCGCGATCGTCACCGCGCCGGTGAACAGCCACGTGAGTCCCGCCACGAGCAGGCCACCGATCACGCTGAGCGACACGAAGGCCTGTGGGGCGACGCCGAACCAGCCGGCCTGTGTCAGCAGGTCCTGGAGCGGGTGCGGCCGGACCCGCGCGACACGGGGCGCGGCGGGGAAGAACGACGACCAGATCGCGAGCACGCCTCCCCCGAGCACCAACCCCACCACTACGCCCACAGCGGATCCTCCGCCAGGAGGGTGCGCACGTCGTGACCGGCACGCTCGAAGCGTTCGACGGCGGGCGGCGCGCCGTTGCCCCGCCGCAGCACGCCGTCGCGCCGGACGAAGAGCTCCGCGGTCTCGATGACCCCGCCCTCGACTCGGCCGGTCACCGCGATGACCTCCCGCACCGACCGCGCACCGTCACGGGCGAGGTCGAGGTGGACGACGACGTCGAGCGCGGCCGCGACCGTCGGCACCACGAACGCCGCGGTCACGTTCTCGCCGGCGAGCAACGGGAGCGTCGAGAGTTTCACCACCGCCTCGCGTGCCGAATTCGCGTGGATGGTCGACATCCCCGGCAGGCCGCTGTTCAACGCCACGAGCAGGTCGAAGGCCTCGGCCTCGCGCACCTCGCCCACGATGAGCCGGTCGGGCCGCATCCGCAACGCCTCCTTGACGAGACGCCGCAGCGGCACCTCACCCGTGCCCTCAAGGCTGGGCTGGCGGCACTGCAGGCCAACGCAGTCCCGGTGGGACAGGTTGAGCTCGAAAACCTCCTCGCAGGTCACGACCCGTTGGCTGGCCGGAATGCTGCCGGCCAGGGCGCGCACCATGGTGGTCTTCCCGGCCTGGGTCGCCCCCGAGACGAGAACGTTCAGTCCGGAGGCGACGGCGGCGTCGAGGAAACGGGCGGCCTGCTGGGTCAGCGAGCCGTGGCCCACCAGGTCATCGAGGCGCTGCGCCCGGGCGATGTACTTGCGGATGTTCACGGCCCAGGAACTCGCGGTGATCGGCGGGATCGCGACGTGCAGGCGCTCACCGCCCACCAGTGCGGCGTCCACGAAGGGCTGCGAGATGTCGAGCCGCCGGCCGGACGCGCGCAACATCCGCTCCACAAGGTCTCGCACGGACTGGTGGTCGAGGATCGTGGTGGTCAGTTCCGGCCTGCCCGAGCGGGCGATGAAGATCCGCCCGGGTTCGTTGATCCACACCTCCTCGACAGAGGGGTCGTCGAGGTACTGCTGCAGCGGTCCGAGACCGGCGACGGAGTCGAGCAGTTCCTTCGCGACGGAGTCGGAGTCGCCGAGCGGTGGGACGAGGCCGGCGAGTGAGCGGTCGTCGTAGTCGGCGACGGCCTCCTCGATGAGGGAACGGATGCCGGTGAAGTCCGCGGCCGGGTCGATGCCCCGGCGGCGTGCGAGCTCGCGGACCTCGTACTCCAGCAACGCGACGGCGTCGTCCATGTCTCTCCCCCTGCGGCGCACCCCCCGCCCGCTCCGCGCTGCACGTTAGCGGCACGGACGTCCCCCGCGCCAGTTCGTCTCACCGCCGTGTGGACAAGTCCTGTGACCGCCCCGGGCGGCGTGGGACGGCTCCGGCCCGCCCGCGAGAGCGTTACCGTTGACCCGTGGCCCGCAATCCGTCCCTCCAGCTCGCTGCCCTCGCCACCGTGGCGATCCCCGGGCTCGACGTGGTGGCCACCCGCGCACCACAGCGCACCACGACGGACTACCGGTACTGCGGCGTGCTCGACGACGCCGGGCGCCATTGGGTGGTACAGGCTCCCCTGCACGCCTCTGCGGCCATCGCGCTCGACGCGGAGGCAGAGGTGCTGCGTCAGCTCGTGGGTGCCGTCCGCGACGACGCCCTCCCGTTCGACGTCGCCAATCCCGAGGGCTTCGCCCCCCTCCCCGAGGGCCGGCGCGTGATGGTGTACCGCGAGCTGCCCGGCCGCGAGCTGGACATCGACGCCCTGCGCCCCGGACCCGGTCCCTCCGTCTCCCTCGGCCGCGCCATCGCGGCCATCCATGAGTTGCGCGGCACCCTCATCGCCGACTCCGGCCTGCCCGTCTACGACGCCGCCTCCTACCGCTCCCGCCGCCTCGCAGAGGTTGACGACGCCGCCCGCACCGGCAAGGTGCCGCCGGTCCTCCTGAACCGTTGGGAGCTCGCCCTGGAGGACATCGCACTGTGGCGGTTCCGCGCCACCCCGGTGCACGGCGACCTCGCCCCCGAGAACGTGCTCATGGCCAACGGCCAGGTGGTGGCCGTGGTCAACTGGTCCAACGCCCACGTGGGCGACCCCGCCGAGGACCTCGCCTGGCTGTACGCCGCCGCCCCCGAGGAGAGCCTCGACACGCTCGAGGAGGCCTACGCCATGGGCCGCTCCGAGCCTCCGGATCCCCACCTCGTCAGCCGGGCGCTGCTCTACTCCGAGCTCGCGGTCACCCGGTGGTTGATGCACGGCGTGCGCATCGAGAGCTCCGAGATCATCGCCGACGCGGAGGGAATGCTCACCACCCTCGCCCGCCAGGTCGAGGACTCCGCTCCGATCGGGCACGTGGAGCCCACCGTCCGGCCCGTTATCGAGGTTGACACTGACGAGATTGCCACTGACGAGGTTGGCACTGACGAGGTTGACGCCGAGGAGCCGGCCTATGACGTCTCACCCGTTTCCTCGCACTCCCCGGACGTGGCACGCACGGCGGTGACGGCGTACTCCCCGGACACGGCCCAGTCCCTCGACGCGGCCGGCGACGCCCCGCCGGACAAGTGGAAGGTCCGTGGCTCGCTCGAGCCGGAGGACGCGGGCGAGGTCGTGGCCGTTGACTTCGGTTCCGCCAACACCTCCACGCCACCGACCCCGGCCTGAGCCGTCAGCTGCCCACCGCGGCGAAGGCGGAGGCGAACCGCTCCTCGATCCGGGCCTCCGTCCACTGGTCGGCGCGCACGGTCACGCCCTCGGCCACGTGGA
This sequence comes from Actinomycetota bacterium, assembly GCA_051744325.1. Classification (GTDB taxonomy): domain Bacteria; phylum Actinomycetota; class Actinomycetes; order Actinomycetales; family Actinomycetaceae; genus UBA1383. The sequence continues at coordinate 1,978 of JBNJCY010000144.1, read as the reverse complement.
AGAACGCAGCGGTGACGCGGTCCAGCGGCGTGCCTGTCGCACGCGACCAGGCGAGCCGGTAGAGCGCGAGCTGCATCTGCCGGATGTCCAGCTCCGTCCGCGTTCCTGGACGGCGGCCCGTCTTCCAGTCGACCACCTCGAACCTGTCGCCTGCGGCGAACACGGCGTCCAGCCGACAGCGGATGACCCGGCCGGCGACGAGGGTCTCGAGGTCCACCTCCACAGCGAGTGGCCGGCGCGCGGCCCAGGGCGAGGCGAGGAAGTTAGCGCGCAGGGTGGCCAGGTCGGCCGTGCCCTCCTCAGCCTCCCGGCCCTCGTCGGGATGCAGGAGGGCGGGCTGCTCGAAGTGGTGTTCGACCCACGCGTGGAACTCGGAGCCGACCCGCGCCCGTGGCTGAGGCCGGAACGGCACCGGGCGCCGCAGGCGCCGCGCGAAGTCAGTGGGCGAGGCCGTCAGCACGATGGCCGCGGACGCCGAGAGGTGGGAGCCGAGATGGACGACCGGAGCCCTCCCGGCTTCGGCACGCTCCGCGAGGAGCCGTCGTGCCTCGTCCACCAGTTCCGCGACGCCGGGCGAGTAGGGGCCTGGGCCTGCCGCGACGGCGATCGGGTCCAGGGCATGCCCGAGTTGCCCGTCCAGCCGGTCGTGCCGTTCCAGCCGCTCCCCCGCGTCCCGAACGGCCCGCGCGGCCGCCTCGATCCGGGACCGCCGTCCTCCGGCGGGATCCACGGTCGGGTACTCGGCGGTGCGAACCTCATCCAGTTCGGGGTTCGTGGCGTCCGGCCCGGGCTCGGGTGCCACGGCGAAGCCCGCGGGTGGTGCCGCGATGCCTGCGACGTCGGCGAGGAACCGGGAGAGGGTGGCTGGTCGCACCACGCCGGGCAGGAACCGCGACGCACTGAGGAGCAGATGGCTGCGGGCCCGCGTGACGGCCACGTAGGCCAGGCGCCGCTCCTCGGCGAGCTGGTGCTCGAAGTTCCGGTGCTTGAAGTCCTCCAATTCCGCCGAGAACTCCGCGCAGGTGGCGGCGTCCGTCTGAAGGACCGGGAGCGCGGCGGCATCGCCCCGCAACGGGAAGGGGAACTCCTCGGCCCGGGTCACCCAGCCGCCGTCGGTGGTGGTGGGGGCACCCGACGGGTTCCGGCGGTAGGAGGGGAACAGGCTGTCGCTGAGGCCGGCGACCGCCACGACGTCCCACTCGAGACCCTTGGCGGCGTGGATTGTGAGCACCTGGACGGCGTCGGTGGAGACGTCGACCTCCTCGATGTCGAGGCCGTTCTCATTCGCCTCCGCCGCGTCCAGCCAGGCGAGGAAGCCTCCGAGCGTGGGAGACAGCGCGCCCGCCGCCCAGGAGGCCGCGTGGCCGGCAAACGCGTCGAGGTTCGCCCGGGCCGCGATGGGGTCCTCGCCTGCCCGGGCGGCGACCTCGATGTCCAGGCCGAGCCGCTGTTCCGCCGCCGCGACGATGTCGAGCAACGGCAGTGAGAGGTCCGCCCGGATGCCGCGCAGCACCCCGCGCAGCCGCTCGACGCGCCGCCGGCCCTCGTCCGAGAGTGCCAGCTCGTCAGCGTTCGCCCAGCCCGGGGGCGGCAGGTGGTCCACGGCCTCCACGATTGTGGCGGTCTCCTCGGATTCTCCGTCCCGGCCGCCGAGGACTCCCGCCCAGTCGGCCAGGACACGCAGGTCCGTGAGCCCGATCCGCTCGTTCGTGAGCAGGCGCATGAGCGCGTCCCCACGGGCCGCGTCGTGGGCGACCTGCAGCGCGCTGCGCAGGTCCACGACTTCCGGGGTGTGCAGCAGTCCACCGAGACCCACCACCGTGGCCGCCAGCCCGCGTTCACGCAGCGCCCGGAGCACCTGGGGAAACTGCTTCCGGGCTCGGCACAGCACCGCCGCGCTCCGGCCCGGCGCCCATCGCTCGGCGATCCAGCGCGCGATCTCCGCGGACTCCTCCGGCTCGGTTGGCGTCACCGAGAG
>JBNJCY010000143.1:0-5858 GCA_051744325.1 Actinomycetota bacterium | reverse complement strand
CGCCGCGGACTTCTCGTGCCCGGCGAGCCCCTGGACCTCGCCCCGGAAGCGCCGTCGGACCACGACGTCGGGGATGCCCTGCGTCGGCTGGCGGTGGTGGCGGCCGGGGCGCCGCCGTCGGTGCGAGAACGGTTGCGCGCGTCCGACCTGGCGGGGCTGCGTTCGCTGGAGGACGACGGTCAGTTCGCCAAGACCTTCGACCTCTTCATGGCCCACTTCGGGCACTTCTCCGACAGCGGCGCGAACTTCACGAGCGTCACGTGGGCCGAGGAGCCGGAGCGGGTGCTCGCGATGGTCGCAGCGACCCTCGACGCACCGCCCCGCAACCGCGCCTCCCTGGTGGACTCGCCCGACCTGCGACACTCCAGCCGGCGGGTCTGGAAATGGGCCGCGGCCTACACCCGACACCGCGAGGAGACAAGTTCCCTGTACGCCTACACCTACGGACAGTACCGGCCGCTCGTCCTCGCGCTCGGCGAGCGCCTCACGGACCTCGGTGCGCTCGCCGGGCGGGAGGAAATCTTCCATCTGACCCGGGACGAGGTGCGCCGGGTGGTCGGGGGTGCCCTCACCCCGGACGAGGCACGGTCCGTCGTCGCGAGCCGGCAGGCGGAGATCGCCGGGGCTGAGGAGTGGGAACTGCCGGAGGTCGTCGTGGGCGATGTCGTCCCCCTCTCCCCCGCGGAGCGGCGCTCGAGCCTGTGCGGCCTCGCGGTCTCGCGTGGCCGGTACACCGGCCGCGTCGTCGCCTGTAGGGGGCTCGCTGACCTCGAGAGGATCAAGGACGGCGACGTGGTCGTCGTGCCGTTCTCCGACGCGAGCTGGACGCCGCTGTTCCTGCGGGCGGGAGCGATCGTGGCCGAGTCCGGCGGGATGCTGTCCCACAGCGCGATCCTGGCCCGCGAGCTCGGCGTGCCGGCAGTCACCTCGGTCCGGGATGCACTGGGACTGGCGGACGGGGACCTGGTGACCGTGGACGGCTTCACCGGCGTCGTCGTCCGTGTGGAGAAAGGCGTCGTCGCCCGCATGGCGGAGACGGAACGATGAGGACGGAAGAGACGTGCGCACCCTGAGGAACGTGTTCCGCCGCAAACTGAGGGCCACCCTGACGATCTTCGGGATCGGCATCGGCGTGCTCGCCCTGGTGGTGATGGGCTCGGTGGCGGAGAAGCTGCAGCTGCTCGTGGACGGTGGCGTGCGCTACTACGCGGACAAGGTGATCATCAGCGATGGCTCCACCTTCGCGGGCTTCGGGATGTCCCCCATGGACTCCGCGGTGCTCGAGGAGGCGGAGGCGATCGACGGGATCGAGCGGGGCTCGGTCACCCTGAACTTCCTGCTGGACGACGAGGTCCAGATGATGAGCATGGGAACGCCGCCGATGGTCGAGGCCACCGACTTCCGGGACGCGGACGTGGAGGACTTCACCGTCACGATCGCGTCAGGGCGGGAGCTGCGCCCCGACGACGCCGGCAAGGTGGTGGTCGGTGCGGACCTCGTCACCATGCTCGGTGCAGAGATCGGCGGCACCGTGGAGATCCGCGGCGAGGAGTTCGAGGTGGTGGGTATCGCCGAGCGCACGCTGACCGCTCCCGACTCGACCGTGCAGATGACCCTGGAGGACGCCCAGGAGATCTTCCTCTCCACGCTCCCGGACACGATCGCGGAGACGGTGGAGGTCTCGGACCTCACCACCAGCGTCGTGCTGTTCCCCGAGGACGGCCAGGACCCGGACGAGATGGTCGGCGTCGTGGCGCAGGCCCTCGGAGGCTCCTACAACGTGCAGGGCCCGGCCGGGTTCGAGCAGTTGGTGAAGGAACCGCTGCAGATCTTCAACTACCTCATCTACACAGTCGCGCTCATCGCGCTGGTGGTGGGGAGCCTGTCCATCATCAACACGATGACGATGTCCGTCTCGGAACGGACCCGGGAGATCGGGATCCGCAAGGCGATCGGCGCCACGCGCCGGGACATCCTGCGCCAGTTCATCGCGGAGGCAGCGGTCATCGGGCTGATCGGCGGCCTGATCGGGCTCGCGCTCGGGGCCATGGCCGTGTACTCGACGATCAACTCCGGCGTGTTCGGGACGTCCGGCCTGTTCCTCCTCACTCCTCGCCTGGCCGTCGGGTCGGTGGCCTTCGCGCTGGTGCTCGGCGTGCTCGCGGGCCTCTACCCTGCGTGGCACGCCTCCCGCCTCAGCCCCGTCGAGGCCCTTCGCCATGAGTAGGAGGCACGCGATGACCACCACCCTCCGGGTGAAGGACGTGGCCCGACGCTACGAGTTGGGCAAGGACAACTTCGTGGACGCGCTCCGCGGCGTCACCCTCGACATCGGCGCCGGCGAGATGGTGGCCATCATGGGCCCGTCCGGCTCCGGCAAGTCCACCCTCATGCACGTCGCCGGCGGCCTCGACACCCCCGACCGCGGCGAGGTCTGGATCGGGGAGGAACGGGTGGACACCCTGAGCGACAAGGACCTGGCCGCCATCCGCCGCACCCACATCGGCTTCGTGTTCCAGGGCTTCAACCTGCTGCCCACGCTCTCCGCCGTGGAGAACGTGGCCCTCGCGGGCGAGTACGCCGGCACCGGCCGCCGCACCGCCACCCAGCGGGCGGAGGCCGTGCTCACCGAACTGGGCCTCGCGGAACGGCTCCGGCACCGGCCCTCCGAGCTGTCGGGGGGCGAGCAGCAGCGCGTCGCCGTGGCGCGGGCACTCGTCAACCAGCCCTCCGTGCTCATGGCGGACGAGCCCACCGGCAACCTCGACTCGGAGAACTCCGCCGAGATCATGGAGCTGCTCACCCGCGTCAATCGCGACCACGGCACGACGGTCGTGCTCGTCACGCACGACCCGGGCGTCGCGGCGGCGTGCGGGCGGCTCGTCCACATCCACGATGGCCTCGTCTCCGGGGAGGAGGTCCGCTCGTGAACCCTGCACTCGTGGCGGCGGCCGCCGTGGTCGGCTACCTGGCCGGTTCCATCCAGTTCGCCCGAATCATCTGGTCCCGCCTGCGCCCGGGAACCCAGCCCGAGCCCCTGCGCACGCGCACGACGGATGGTGAGGCCGAGCTGGTCGCCCACGCGGTCGGGTCCTCCAACGTGATGGTGGCGTTCGGGCCCCGCTGGGGCATGACCACCATGCTCCTGGACATCCTCAAGGCATTCGTCCCCGTGCTGGCGTGGCGCCTGGCCTTCCCGGACGAGCCCTGGTTCCTCATCTGTGCCGTGGCCGTGCTCGTGGGGCACATCTGGCCGGTCTGGTACCGCTTCTCCGGGGGTGCCGGCAACGCCAGCATCATGGGGATGCTGCTCGCGATCGATCCGCTCGCGCTGCTGGTGACGCACACGCTGGGCATGCTCCTCGGCCGGGTCTTCCCGCTCGTGGCGTTTCTCGCCGGCGTGGCGCTCACCATCCCGTGGTTCGCGTGGCGCGCGGGCATCGGAAGCGCGGAGATGTGGTTCGCCCTCGCGATCACCGTGCTGTACGTCGCCTCCCAACTGCCGGAGGCCGCCCAGATGCGGCGGCTGAAGCAGGCCGGCCACACCCTCGACGTCGGGCACGTCATGGGCATGATGAAGCACTCCGCCCGCACCGGCCGCCCGGGCTCGGAGGCGTCGGAGACATGATCAGCGGGCCGTCAGCCAGAGCACCGCATAGGGCTCCACGGTGAGCGTGGGTGGCGCGAGGGAGTACTCGAACCCGCTGAGCCGCTCGTCCGCGACCACGCCCACGTGCGCGCGCAGGATCCCGCAGGACAGCTCGATCCGATCCTCGCTCACGTTGTACACCTGCACCATCGCTCCCAGGGGGTGGTCCCGCTTCAGGATGAGCAGCCGTGCGTCCGGGCTTGGGATCACCCGGCTCTCGACCCGCGCGTGCAGGTGCGGGGTGACGGCACGTACCTCCGCCACGTGCCGCAGCCCGGCGAACACGCGCCGCGCGGCGTCGGCGTGGGTGGGAGCTCCGCCGTCGCCGGGCTCGGTGGCCAGGGCCGCCAGTTCCCAGTCCATGCGCGGCCGGTGGACCCACCGGTTGTCGCGTGCGTGCTCCGGGTTCTCCGCGAAGGAGTGGTCGTTGAGCAGAGCGAGCTCGTCACCCATGTAGAGGAGCGGGATGCCGCCGAAGCCCATGATCGCGGTGTGCAGGAGCAGGATCCGGCGTACCGACTCGTCGACGGCGAACCTGTCCCCGGCCTCCAGCGCCGCCTCGAGGCCGGCGAGGCTCGCGCAGGTGCCGGAGATGCGGCGGTCGTTCGTGGCGGGGTTGTGCTGGAACACGAGCCCCCGCGCGAACGAACCGGGGAAGTACCCGGCATAGAAGTCGGACAGGAACACGCGGTGGGCGTGCCCGTCGAGAAGGGCGCGGCGGGCGTCGTCGTCCCCGATCGCCCACCCGATGTCGTCGTGGCAACGCACGTAGGTGCCCCACGTGGCGGTGGTCGGTTTGGCCGGGATACGGGAGAGTGCCACCTCGGTGAGCCGGGTGTCCCGGCTGGCGAGCGCGCTCCAGAGCTGCACCATCAGGCTGTTGTGGTAGGCCATGTCCGAGACCTTGCCGTGGTTCTCGCCGGTGCCGAGGTAGGTGGCCAGGTCGGTGGGTGCCACGATCGCCTCGGCCTTGAAGGCGACGGCGGGAGCCACCACCCGCACCGCCGAGCGCAGGGCCCGGGTGAGGTGGTGCACCTCCGGCTGGTTCTGGCAGTTGGTGCCCAGTCTCTTCCAGAGGAACGCGATCGCGTCCAGCCGGAGCACCTCCACGCCCTTGTTCGCGAGGTGCAGGATGATGTCGAGGAACTCGCAGAACACGTCCGGGTTGGACCAGTCCAGGTCCCACTGGTAGGCGTGGAACGTGGTCCACACCCAGCCGCCCAGCTCCTCGACCCACGTGAAGTTGCCGGGCGCGAAGTCCGGGAACACCTCCGGCAGGGTGCGCTCATGGGCATCCGGCTGCTCGCGGTCGCCGAAGACGTGGAAGTAGGCGCGGTACTTCGGGTCGCCGGCGCGGGCGCGCAGCGCCCACTCGTGCTCGGCGGCCACGTGGTTGAGGACGAGGTCGAGGACCATGCTGATGCCCCGCTGCCGCAGGCTGGCCGCGAGCGCCTCGAGGTCGTCCATCGTCCCCAGGTCCGGCCGGACGGCGCGGAGGTCGGCGACGGCGTAGCCCCCGTCGTTCTCGCCCTCGCGTGGCTTCAGGAGCGGCATGAGGTGGAGGTAGGTGACCCCCAGCCGGGTCAGGTGATCCAGGTGCTCCCCGACCCCGGCGAGTGTGTCTGCGAAGCGGTCCGCGTAGGCGACGTAGCCGACCATGCCGGGACGCTGGAGCCAGTCCTGGTGCAGCAGCCGGGCCTCGTCGAGCAGTCGGAGCTCGCGGGGGCGGGAGGCGAACCCGGCGCCCATGATGCCGAGCACCCGCTCGTACAGCGCTTCGGCACCGTCCCCGTACACGGCCCGGAGGCCCCCGAGGAGGTCCGGACCGTAGCACTCGACCCGGAGCCGGAAGGTGTCCGTTTCGGCCGGGTCCTCGAACACCGGCAGGAAGGCGTGGGCGTCCACCATGAATCTCAGCCTAAGGGTTGGGTTCTACGGTTCGGGGTCGAGTGGCAGGTTGAACTCCTCCTTGACCTGGCGCCGCCCACTGCGCACGCCGAGCTCGAAGGACGCGAAGAAGATGAGCCACAGCACCGTGAGGGGCGCCACGAAGAGGAGCATGACGGAGCTGAAGGGCTCGAGGGCGTCGTGGCCGGCGGCGTCGAGCAGGAGGTAGGCGGTGTAGGCCACGTAGTAGGCGACGAGGACCACGCCCTCGAAGCGGCTGATCTGGAACCCGGTGAAGGCCAGCGGCAGGAGGGCGAGCGCC
>JBNJCY010000142.1:0-5880 GCA_051744325.1 Actinomycetota bacterium | reverse complement strand
CGAGCCAAGTTATCGTCACGTGGGTCCAGAGAGCTGCATCGAGGACCTTCAGACGAATACTGTCCATCCGCAGATCCCGAGTGCCCTGCTGTGCGATATCACGTGAGCCGGCCACAGCGAGGTCGAGGGCTTCCGAGACGCCATCGTCATTCATCAAGGCGCGACGACCTCGGGTCAGCGCTTGGAGGCTGGGCCCCCGATTGGTACGGAGATGTTCAGCCGATGGAGTCGACGAGGGTCTGGTCAGCGCGCAGCGCGGTTGCCGCATCTTCGGACTACCACTCCTCGCTCTCTCGCCCCTCCATGAGGCAGCGCCCGGCAGGGCCGGGTGACAGCCGGGAGCTGCCGTGTCTCACGAGCGCGCCCGTACTGGATCGCCCGGTGAACTCCCAGGTTGCGGCCCACGAATCCAGGGACTCGAAGCCCATGAACAGGATCCGGCCGCTCAGATGTCCCTCGCCCGTGGCGTCCTCGAACCTCCCCGCACCACCGGTCACCTCGAACGGGTTCTCACAAGGGGCGACGTCCTGGCCGACGATCCACGTCTCGTCGGGCATGCGGTCGCGACACTCATCGTCTCCAGTCCGATGGGCAACCCGTGCTCTCCACCCAGTACGCGTAGCCCTCCACTGTCCCCTTCAGGGGACGCCCGGCGCAACGCAGTGCACGTGTAGTACACTGATGCGGTCGCAGTCCGGGTCATCGGCTGGAGCCCGTCGCTTCGTCAGGTGGTGACCGTGATCGTGCTGCCGGATGGTGAGGTGACCTGGGGCGTGAATGCGTGGCCGGGCAACAGTACCGACCAGCGACGGTATCGAGAGGAGGCTGGCGATGAGGATTGAACAGTTGATCGCCGCCGAGGCTGAGGCGGCGGAGCGGAACCCGGATGTCGAGATCCGGCCGGGTTCGAAGGTCACGCGTGGGCACAGCCGTACCAGGACATTGCAGGTGCGGCTGAACGACGATGAGTTCGCTGTCCTCGCTGCCGCGGCGGAACAGCGGGGTGTGCCGGCCTCGACGTTGGCGCGGGAGCTGCTCATGAGTCAGCTGGCCTCGCCTGCCAGCACCCCGCAGGCTGTGATCGCACGAATGCGTGCCGATCTCGACGCCTTGGCCTCCTCAGTGGCATAAGCCCAGAACGCACTGATCTGCCCGCGGGAAGCTCAGAGTTGGAGGTGAAGGCGTAGTGCGTCGTCGAGTTGGGCCGTCAGGTGGGTGGGGAGGCGGCCGATCACGGGGCCGAGGCGTTCCACGGGGACCGAGCGAACCTGTTCGGCTTGGGCTTTTGAGTCCACGTGGATCCCGGTTTCCGCTGCTGGCAGGAGGACCTGGAAGGGGAAGACTCGTGTGGTGTTGCTGGTGATTGGCACCACGGTGACGACGCCGCGACCCAGCCGTGCTGCGGTGGCGTTGGCATTGTCGTTGCTCACGATGACTGCGGGCCGGCGCTTGTTCGCCTCGCCTGCGCGGGCGGGTTCCAGATCGGTCAGTCGGATCTCACCGCGGAGCATCGGCCAGCCCATCGGCCGCGGTGGATTCCCAGGCTTCGGCGTCGCCCGAGGCCTCCCACTCCTGCCAGGCAGCCGCGTAGGCGGCCTCGAGTTCTGGGTCACCGAGAAGCCGGATCGCCTGCTGGATCGCCGCTGAACGGGACTTCAGGCCAGCCGCCTGGGCGTACTTGTCCAGGGCAGCGACCTCGCCCTCGGAGAGACTTACACTCAACTTCACCTGACCCATGCGACTACAATACTACTCTGATTCCTACCGGGGTAGCCTTGCCGGATCTGCCGCTCGCCGGGCGTGGCGGACCGGTGGAACGATCGACGCGTGAGGGTCCTGGTTGTGGACGGCGCGAATGTCGTCGGCGCTGTCCCTGATGGCTGGTGGCATGACCGCGCCGGTGCGGCCACGCGACTCCACGCCGCGCTGGCACGCACGCACTTGCCGTTCGACGTGGTGGTGCTCGTGCTGGAAGGGAAGGCCCGGGCGGGCGTGTCGGCGGGCACGCTCGATGGTGTCACAACGGTCCACGCCCCAGCTTCGGGAGACGACGAGATCGTCGCAAAGTGCCGCGACCACACGGCCGCCGGCGTATCGGTGACGGTGGCGTCCGCCCACCGCGGCTTGCTGTCCCGGCTCGCGCCCCTCGGCGTGATGGCTCTCAGACCGCGAGAGCTCCGCGGCTGTCTGGCCAGCGGGCAGTAGCGGAGATGACGCGGAACTTCCTGTACTGGCGCCCCTGGCGTGGAGTGGTGGGGTACACGAATAGGTCCCCTCGGGACGCAGATGTCCTCCCCTGCTAGCCTGCGGTGCCTTTCCTTTCGGCTGATCAAGACCGGGACCGCGCCCGCCCCTCTGCACCCACACCGGCGTGTCGCCTCCCGACACGCCCTCAACTGCGACTTTGCCGGAGCCTTGGGTGGATACTGGATATGGTGGTGTGGTCGATGTCCTCGGCGCCGCGGATGTCCTTGAGTCCGCGGTGTGCCCCGAACGAACGGGAGGTACGCCATGGAGTGGTGGGGGTTCGTGCTTGTCGCGATCGTGGTGATCGCGCTCATCGTCGCGATCGCGTTGGCCGTACAGGCCCGCCGTAGACGCGGCGGTGTGATCAGCGGCCGGGGTGGGAAGCCCGGCCCGAAGAAGCCGGGAGCCCCCTCATGAGCCGGGTGGTGCGAGCCAGCGACATCATCAGATTGCCGGTCGTGACGATGGCGGGCGATGACGTCGCGCAGGTCAAGGACGTCATCTACTCCGCCGCCCTGGGCGGGGAACTCGCCGGCTTCACCCTCGCGGGACGCGGCATCTTCGCCGGTCCCCTCGATCGCGCCCTGGCCTGGTCATCCGTCGCGGCCGTTGGGGAAGCTGCCGTCATGATCTCGGGCGACGACGTGCTAGAACCTGTCGAGGACGTCCTCGACCGGTCCGCCTCCACGAGCGGTCAGGGCGACAACGAACTGGGAGCACAGCTCCTGACCGACGACGGCGGCGACCTCGGCACGGTCGTCGACTTCGTCGTGCGCATCACCGACGAGCCCTCGCTCCACGGCGACGTCATCGGGTGCGAGGTCGTGTCGTCGGGGGGCGGCCTCGGGGACAAGGGCACCCACGCCTTCGTGCCCCTGCCGAGCGTCCTGGCCGCCTCCGGCGAGCACGTGATTGTGCCGGCGAAGGCCAAGGACTTCGCAACGGGCGACCTCGCTGCGCTCGAGGATGCCGCCACCGAATTCCGCACGCAGCAGGAAGGGGCGCAGTGATGCTGTTCTCCGAGGCGAAAGGCCGTCACGTGGTCAGCACCTCGACGGCGGAAACCCTGGGCCAGGTCGATGAGTTCCTGGTGGACCCGCGGCGCCGAGCAGTGGTGGCCATTCACCTGAAGAAGGCCAAGGGTGGCAACACCCTCCTGTGGCAAGACATCCTCGCCTTCGGGGCCGACGCCCTCACCGTGAGCGGCCCCGAGAAGATCGCTGAAGCGGTCGGGGACGTCGCCCTGCTCGCCGGCAAAGACCACCGGCTCGTGGGCAAACGCGTCCTCACCACCGCCGGTGAGGAACTGGGCGAGGTCGCCGACGTCGACATCGACCACGAGTCTGGAACGGTGACGTCGGTGCTGCTGTACGAGGGCGCCATCGAGGGCGAGCACTTGGTCGGCGTGGGCTCCTACGCGGTGGTCGTCAAGGCGAAGGCCGGCAGGCCGGAGTCCGGCAGGCCGGAGTAAGTCCGGCCTCCCAGGCGGGCCAGAGGTACGCGCGCCCGATCACCTGCTCCACTGCGCTCCCTCCACCAGGTCGCCCAAGCGGTACCGGTACGCCACGGCTACCGAGCAGGGAGTACGACGCTTCTAGGAGTCATCTGCCCGGGTCGATCCCTCGCCGCGGGCAGCGTCTCGCTGATCGATCATGTCGTCGCGTTCGTGGACGGCTGAAGCTGTCTCCCGGCGTGACTCTTTGAGTCCGCGGCGCGCTTCGTGACCTCGGCGCGACGAGCGACGCGCACCGGCCAACACCAGGCTCAGGCCGAGCATCGCGACCGCACCGACCACGATGCCGTAGAGGAACAGCGTGCCCGTCGAACCGACCACCTCGAAGCCGAAGACCGAGAAACTGTCCGTCAGCGTGTGAGCACTGTCAACGTTGGTGAGAACACCGGCCACGCCGACCACCAAGGCAACAACCAGAAGGACCAGGCCAAGAACGACGAACATCAGACCCCTTCCGCCCTACACTTCCGCTTCTTCGCGGCTGTGCTCACCAGTGTAGTGACTTGTACAGGGTGCGGCGACCGGGACTTCCACGCCGGCTTCATTCTGGGGACTTCGCCCCGCCCCGCGCGAAAACGAGATCGTCGAGTTCATCCAGCCAGGACGTGCCCCACGAGGTCTCGGTCGAAGGTGCGGCCGCCCGTTGATCACCCCCGACCTCCTCCCCCATGCCCGCGAGCTCCGCGCTGGCGGCGCCACGTACAGTCAGGTCGGTCAGGTTCACGTCGTTTCTCCATCGGGCGTGGACGCCGCGCGTTCCACCGCTGCGAGCCGGGCGAACACGCCCCGCAGCGCCGGATAGAGCTCGCGCTGAGCGTCGGAGAAGGGCCGATAGCCCGCCGCCAGGTCATCGCGCACCGGAACCGGCGTGCCGCCGTCTGCGAGGAGGCTTGGACGTGACCCCCCGGCGACGTACTCCAGCGCGAGCTGCCCCGCACCGGCAGCACTCGCCTCGACATCACCGAAGACGCGCAGCGGCCGCTCCACCACGGCCGCCACAATCGCCGTCCAGAGCGCGCTCCGGGAGCCGCCACCCACGGCCCGCACCACCCGGATGGGAACACCGGTCGCGGACTCCAGGCGCACGACGTGCTCCGCCAGTTCGAAGGCCACGCCCTCAAGGCACGCCCGGTACAGGTGTGCGGCCGTGTGCCGGCCGTGCCAGCCCACGACGGCGCCGCGGGCGGTCGGGTCCCACCATGGGGTTTGTGCTGCGTTCCAGTACGGCAGAACGAGGAGTCCTTCGGCGCCGGGCTCGATCAGAGCTGCGCGCGACTCCGCCTCGGCAACGTCGATACCGTCCATGAACTCCCTGCGGCACCACGACGCGAGGTACGAGGCCGCGTTGAGGACCGATTCGAGAGTGTAGGTGCCCGGTCGCATGCCGTCCAGGGTGCGGACGCCCGCGTCCCAGCGGTACTGGGCGGCACTCACACCCATCACGGCGGAGGTCCCGAGGTTCAGGTAGGCGACACCCGGCTCGTCCGCCCCCAACGCGAGGCCGGCCGACTGCCCGTCCCCGAGGCCCGCGACAAGCGGCGTCCCCGGAGGCAGGCCCAGGTCCTCCGCCACCCCTGGCAGAAGGGGGGCGATGACATCACCGGTCGGCACCAGGTCCGGCAGCTGGTTCTCGCGGACGCCAGCCACCTTTAGGAGCCCGGCGTCCCACGACCGTGCCGCCAGGTCGAACAGGCCCAAGGTATCCGCAGAAGCGGTGGAAGTGGCCCACCGCCCGGTGAGCCGGGCAGCGAGGACCGCCTGGACGTCCCCCACCCGTTCGGCCGCGTCCAGCACGACTGGCTCGTGCTCGCGCAACCACGCGAGTTTGTAGATCGACGGCGTGGTGTCCGGTGGTTTCCCCGACAGGCGATGCACAGCTGCGGAACCGTGGCGGGCGATCTGGTCGCCCGCACGGGCGTCCATCCAGAGGACCGCGGACCGCAGCGGGCGCAGGTCGGCATCCACGCACACGAACGTCTCCCGCTGGTGCGTGATTGCCAGCGCGCGCACCCGCGCGGGACTCTCGAGCTGGGCGACGACGGCGCTGACGGCGCCACGCACCCCCGCCCACCAGTCGTCAGGATCCTGTTCGTGCCATCCGGACCGGGGATTCGTCGAGG
>JBNJCY010000141.1:0-5882 GCA_051744325.1 Actinomycetota bacterium | reverse complement strand
GCCGCCGGCTGTCTTTCCCACTTGGGCGGCCCCGATCGTGTCGCCGCCGGCTGTCTCTCCCATCTGGGCGGCCCCGATCGTGTCGCCGCCGGCTGTCTCTCCCACCTGGGCCCCCGTAGTGTCGTATACGTCTCCGGTCCTCACTCACACGGCCTTCAACGGCCGTTAACCCATCGTTGGGGAAGATCGTTTACCGGATAGGGAAGAGAATTTCCCCATCAATGGGTTCACGAATGCAGAAGAGGGTCCGAGGGGGCTGGAAGGGGCTGATCGCGGGGTGGAAGTGGCTACAGAGGGCCTGGTTTCGGCGGCTGAGGGGCTTTGCGGTGAGGGGGAGGTTCCGGGGGGCGGATGCGGCGCGCGGTGGAGGGGCTTTGCGGTGAGGGGGAGGTTCCGGGGTGAGGGCGCTCTGCGCGGCACGTACTCTCACCGGAGAACCTCCCCCTCACCGCGGGACCTCGCGATCAATCTCAACAAGGACGGTGCCCCCCGGACAAGAACAGCGCCCGAAGGAGTCGCGCACGGATGAAGCCGCGGCCCGGCAGCTGGCAGAGCCCGCCCCCAACGCGGTGGAGCCCGCCCCCCAACGCGGTGGAGCCCGCCCCCCAACGCGGCAGAGCCCGCCCCCCAACGCGGCAGCGCGAGACCCCGAACGGAGGGCCTGGCCCGGGGGCTGAGTTCGTTCCACGACCATCGCGCCCGATACCCTCGTAGGCATGGGACTTCGCCTCTACGACTCCGCAGCGCGCAGCGTGCGGGATTTCGTTCCGCTCCAACCGGGCCGGGTCGGGATCTACGTCTGTGGGGCGACCGTGCAGTCCTCGCCCCACGTGGGCCACATGCGCACCGCGATCGTCTTCGACGTGCTGCGCCGCTGGCTCGAGCATGAAAGCGTGGAGGTCACTCTCATCCGCAACGTCACGGACATCGATGACAAGATCCTCGCCAAGTCGGCGGAGCACGATGTCCCTTGGTGGGCGTGGGCCCACCGGTTCGAGAACGAGTTCACCGCAGCCTATGACGCCTTGGGACTGCTCCGCCCCACCTACGAGCCGCGTGCCACCGGCCACGTGCCCGAGATGGTCTCTCTCATCAGCAGGCTCATCGACCGCGGGCACGCCTACGTCGGTGACCCGGGCAACGTCTACTTCTCTGTGCCGTCCTTCCCGGAGTACGGTGCACTCACCAACCAGGGCGCCGACGCCGGGGAGGACGACGACGCCGCCCCCGACAAGCGCGATCCCCGCGACTTCGCCCTCTGGAAGGCGCCGAAGCCCGGCGAGCCTGTCACTGCCCGGTGGGACACCCCATGGGGTCATGGCAGGCCCGGCTGGCACCTCGAGTGCTCCGCCATGGCGCACCGGTACCTGGGGGAGACGTTCGACATCCACGGCGGCGGCCTCGACCTGCGCTTCCCGCACCACGAGAACGAGCTCGCCCAGTCGCGGGCGGCCGGGTACGGGTTCGTCCGCTACTGGATGCACTCCGCCTGGGCCACGATGGGTGGCGAGAAGATGAGCAAGTCGCTCGGGAATTCGCTGATCGTGTCCGAGGTGCTCAGGACCACGCCCGCCGCCGTGGTCCGCCTCACGCTGATCGCGGCCCACTACCGGTCGATGGTGGAGTACTCGGACACGCCTGTCGCCGAGGCGGCCGCCAACTGGGATCGCTTCACCAACTTCGTCACCCGGGCCGTCGAGTTCGCGGGTGAGGTCGACGACGTCGCCCCCCTCCCGCTCCCGGCCGCCTTCGTGGCCGCGATGGAGGACGACCTGAACACGGCCGCCGGCCTCGCCGTGGTCCACGAGCACGTGCGCCTCGGCAACACCGCGCTCGCGGACGGCGACCGCCAGGCGGTCCGCGCCGCCCAGGGATCGGTGCGCGCGATGCTCTCCGTCCTCGGGCTGGACCCGCTCGCGGAGCAGTGGCGCGCAACGGGCGAGGACTCGGCGTACGCGGCCCTGGGGGCGCTTGTGGAAAGGCTGCTCGCCGAGCGCGTGGAGGCCCGGCTGGCGAAGGACTGGGCGCGTGCCGACGCGATCAGGGAGGACCTGCTCGCGGCCGGCGTGGTCGTCGAGGACGCGGTGGGCGGCGCCCGCTGGTATCTGAAGGAGTAGGACATGCCAGGAAACTCAGGCCGCCGCGGCGCGGTACGCAAGGACGGTTCGAAGAAGGGCGCCACGGCGGGCTCAGGAGGGCAGCGCCGTCGTGGTCTCGAGGGACGCGGCCCGACGCCCAGGGCGGAGGACCGTGTCCACCACCCGGCCCACCAGAAGAAGGCAGCGACCGAGCGCCGCGAGGCCGCGCGGCCCAGGGTGAGAACTCCCGGCTGGGTGCGGGCCCTCCCCGAGGGCACCGAGTTCATCGTGGGCCGCAACGCCGTCCACGAGGCCGTGCTCTCGGGCATGCCGATGCACAGCGCCTACGTCGCCTCCGGCGTCACCAGCGACGAGCGCGTCTCCCACGTGCTGCAGGCCGCCACGGACACGGGCACCCCGATGTTCGAGGTCTCGCGGTCGGACCTCGAGGCGGTCGCCGACGGACAGTCCCACCAGGGCGTCGCGATCGCGGTCCCGCCGTACCGGTACCAGGACGTCCACGACATCGTCGACGCCGCCCTCGAGAACCTCGCCACGCCACTGCTCGTGGCCCTCGACGGCATCACGGACCCCCACAACCTCGGTGCCGTGCTGCGGAACGCCGGGGCCTTCGGAGTCGACGGCGTGGTGATCCCGCAGCGGCGTGCCGCCGGCGTGGGCGTGACCGTCTGGAAGGTCTCCGCGGGCGCGGTGGCGCGCGTCCCCGTGGCGCGGGTGACCAATCTCGTCCGCACTCTGGACGAACTGAAGGACGCCGGGTTCTTCGTCGTCGGCCTCGACGGCGAGGGTTCGATCGAGATCGGCGACCTCGAACTCGCCGACCGTCCCCTCGTCATGGTCACCGGCGCCGAGGGCAAGGGCCTCTCGCGCCTGGTGCGCGAGACCTGCGACGTGATCGCCGCGATCCCGATCTCCTCCGCAGTGGAATCATTGAACGCGGCGGTTGCCACCGGCATCAGCCTCTACGAAGTGAAGCGACTACGAAAGGCTCAGCCATGACCTGGCAGCGTACGGACGGCACGCTCCTCGCGGTGGACGCGGCCTCGCACCGCGACGCCCTCGAGGAGTACTTCTCCACCCATTCCATCCCCGTGGTGCTGGAGTTCCACCCGAGCGCCCCCTATCTGGTCGGCGTGCGGCTCTACGTCAACGACGACGGCCGTGTGGCCACCTCCGGCGCCAACCGTCTCATGCCGGGCCTCGAACTGGAGGACCTCGCCGAGGACATTGCCGAGCGCTTCACCTTCGACGTGCTGATCGGGGAGGTCGCCGTCGAGGACGACGAGGGCGAGGACGAGGACGATGACGACAACCACAACAACCACGACCATGACGATGCCGACGACGCGTGCGGGATCGGGGTGCGCGTCCTCACCATCACGAGCACGCCCGCGGAGCACCTCGCCGCGCTGGCGCGCTCGGTCGGGGAACCGATCGTGGTCGCCGCCACTGCGGCGAATGCCACGGTGCTCACCGAACCGGGTGGGATCTTCCCAGGGCTGGAGGGTTTCGACGACGAGTCCCTCCCCGTCGTCCAGCTCATGCTGGACAGTGGCGACCGTACCGTCGTGGCGCACACCGAGGACTACGAACCCACCACGCTGACGTGGGGCACCACTCACGTGGTGGTCGCGGGAACCCCGGAGCCGAGCGACGAGCTGCGCGCCCAGCTCGAGCACCTCGCGTCGGACGACGACGACGCCCGGGCCATCGCGAGTGCCACCGCCTCCGCGGACCTCGACAAGGTTCGTGCCGCCCTCGCGGCGCCACCGGAGCAGGGTTTCGTCCTCATGGTCCAGGCGCTGGGTCTGGCGCCGGAGTTCGCCGAGTTCGTCGAGGGCGAACGCCGTGCGATGGACGTGCCTGGCGCCCACGTCGTCGAACCGGCCGGCCCCGTGGCGGTGCTGCGCTCGTCACTGGGCTCCGCCGTCGACGACGTCTCCGAATTGAAGCTCGTGGAGTTCGCCGGCGATTTCGAGCGTTCCCGGCCAGTGGCCGCGCGGTCGCTCAGCGTCGCGCAGGGCCTCGCCGGGGCGGCGCTGCTGGCACGGGCGGCGCGTTCGGCGAAGCCGTGGAAGGCGGCGGGCGTCACGACGGGGATGCTCCTGCTCGCAGACGCTCTGGGCGAGCTCGCGCTCTACGAGTGGTTCCGCCGTCGTCGAGGGGACGAGAGCCGGGACGTCAGCCCTCCACCCGCTTGAAGGCGCGGGTCTCGCTCGGAAGGTAGACCTGCTCGTCCCGCTGGGCGCGCAGGTGGTTGTCCACGTATGAGCGTGCCGCCTCGATCGTGGGCACGTCGCGGTTCTGCTGCTCGGACAGGAACCACCGGTGCTCGAGGATCTCGTGGAAGAGCTGGGGAGCATCGAGGCGGCCCCGCAGCTCCCTCGGGATGACCTCGATCGTGGGCTGGTAGACGGACGCGAGCCACTCATGGGCAACGAACTCGATCGGTTCTTCCGACCGGCCCGTCATGGCTCGGAACTGGTCGAGATCGTTCAGCATCCGGCGGGCCTGGTTCTCACCGACGTCCAGTCCGGTGAGCCGCATGATCTGCCGGTGGAAGTGTCCCGCGTCCACCACCTTGGGGCGGATGCGGACGTGCGTGCCGTCCGAGGTGGTGGAGATCTGGATCTCGTCCACGTCGTAGCCGAGGTCGTTGAGACGGTTGATGCGGCTGGTGACGCGCCAGCGCTCCCCGACGTCGACGAGCTCCTCGCCCGTGACCTCGCCCCACAGTTCCTCATAGCGTTGCACGATTCGGTTCCCGACCTCGATCGTGTCCTCGTCCTCGTGGATCACGCCGCCGGCCTGCAGGTCCATCAGCTCGCCGATGACGTTCGTCCGGGCGAGGTCGAGGTCGTAGAGGCGCTGCCCGTTGGTGAGCTTCGGGTGCAGCTCACCGGTCTCGGCGTCCACGAGGTACGCGGCGAAGGCGCCGGCGTCGCGGCGGAACAGCGTGTTGGACAGGGAGACGTCACCCCAGTAGAAGCCGGTCAGGTGGAGCCGGACAAGCAGGACGGCGAGGGCATCGATGAGCCGGGTGGCCGTCTCTGGCCGCATGTCCTGCGAGAACAGGGCGCGGTAGGGCAGGGAGTACGGCAGGTGCTGGGTGATGAGGGCCGAGTTCAGCTCCTCGTCGTCGTCGCCGTACCGGCCGGTGATCACGGCAAGGGGGAGGACCGAGGGGACAGCCAGCTTGGACAGCGACCGGAGCATCTCGTACTCACGGTGCGCGACCTCGGCGGAGATCTCCTTGACGGCCACGACCTGGCCGGACAGGCGCACGAAGCGCACGACATGACGGGAGATGCCCCGGGGGAGGGCGACGAGGACACGGTCGGGCCAACCCTCGAGAGGGATTCCCCACGGGAGGTCGAGCAGGGCGGGATCAAGGGTGGCGGACGTGATCTGCAGTCGTGACGGCACGGGCCCAGTGTAGAGGGCATCGCGCCCAGCCCGGCGAGGACGGGGCAAAGAAGAAAGATGGGGAGCCGGCTGTCGCCGACTCCCCACCCCTCGGGTTGAAAACCTACTCAGGCAGGCGCTCGCCCGTGGAGGCCGAGAAGTTGTGCTGCTCGCCGGCGCGGATCTGGACGTGGACGATGTCGCCCTTGTTCGGCACCTTCCGCGGATCGGCGCGGAGCACGATCTGGCTGGAGTCGTCGCCCGAGCCGAGCTTGTCGTGCAGTTCCTTGGACCCCTGCAACTCGGCGTACAGGAAGGCATCGGAGCCGAGTTCCTCGATCAGGTTGACCTTGACGGGGATCGAGTGCTCGGTGTGCT
>JBNJCY010000140.1:0-5912 GCA_051744325.1 Actinomycetota bacterium | reverse complement strand
GATCGGGATGTCCGACAGCAGGGGGATCGGTAGTTCCGGCAGCCGCTGCCGGGCATTCCACGTGTCCGAGTTCTGCGTCAGCACGGTCGAGTAGAAGAAGTTGGTCAGGCCCACCACGAGGACGTTGAGGACCACGCCGATGATGATCTGGTCCACCCAGTAGCTGACTGCGAACCACACCAGGAGCGCTCCGACCAGGGCTCCGGCCACCGGGGCGGCGACGAGGCCGACGTAGGCGTTCCCGGCGAGGGATGCAGCCACCGCGGCGAAGAATGCCCCGAGGAGCAACTGGCCCTCGATGGCAATGTTCACGATGCCCGAGCGTTCGCCCACGAGGCCGCACATGGCGCCGAAGATCAGGGGCACGCTCAGAGCGAGACCACCGGCCAGGAGCGTCGTGAGCGGGATGATGCCGGTCGAGCCGGCGCCGGCGTAGGTGAGGAAGCCGAACACGAAGAGGATCCCGAAGGTGACGGGCAGCCACCACCCGACCTTGATCCGGCGGCTGGTGGTCCACGCCGAGTACGCCGCGAGGGCGACCAGCGCCAACGCGACGACGACGCCCACCGACTTGGACGGCAGTGCCAGGTTCGGGATCCGGAAGAACTCGCCGCCACGGGCGAACTGGAACTCGGTCACCGAGCCCGAGGGCATGAGAAGCGCGTACAGGATCACTCCAAGGAGCGCGAGCACGCCGTACATGATGGGAAGCTTCCACTGGATCGGCTGCTCGACGACATCGCTGGTCATCGGGGCTCGCGTCATGACGCTCATGCCGCCACCTCCTTGGCCTTGAGGGTGGACGTACGGAGCCTGGACCCGGGAGCGGGGAGCCGGAAGATGGCCCGCACGAGGGGGGGTGCCGCGACCAGCAGCACGATGATCGACTGGACGACGAGGACGATGTCGATCGGGGTCCCGGTCTGGCCCTGCATGACGTAGCCGCCGGCCTTGAGCGCTCCGAACAGGAGGCCGGCCAGGAAGGTTCCCAACGGCCGGGATCGCCCGAGAAGGGCGACCGTGATCGCGTCGAAGCCCAGGCTGCCTGCGATGCCCGTCGTCAGCTTGGCTTCCGTGCCCAGCACCTGGTTGGCACCCGCCAGGCCGGCGAGGCCACCGGCGATCACCATCACGAGAATGATGACCTTGCTGACCGAGATGCCCGCGGTCCGTGCGGCGTGCGGGTTCGCGCCCGCAGCGCGGAATTCGAAGCCGATGGTGGACCGTTCCATCAGCCACCACACGAAGACCGTGGCCAGGATGGCGATGATGAAACCGAAGTGGATGCGGAACGGCGGGCTGAGCAGCAGCGGGAGCCGAGCCGTGTCGAAGACGTTCGGGGACTGCGGCAGGGGCGAGTCGGTGGTGGTGAACCACTGCTGCTTCAGCAGGTAGGCGATGAGGTAGGTCGCGACGTTGTTGAGCATGATCGTCACGATCACCTCGTTCGCCCCGGTCTTCGCCTTCAGCACACCGGCGATCCCGCCATAGATGGCACCGCCCAGGATGCCGGCGATGAGGGCGAGGAGGAGGTGGAGGACGACGGGGAGCTGCATCGCGTAGCCGATGTAGCCGGCGAAGATCGTTCCGAGGATGACCTGGCCCTGGCCACCGATGTTGAACATGCCGGCGCGGAAGGGGATGGCGACGGCGAGGCCGGCGAGGATCAACGGCGTCGCGTTGAGCAGCGATTCGGTGATCGGCCGGATGGCGCGCGTGGCCGAGTCCGCCTGCCAGTCGAAGATCGCGCCGCGGAAGAGCGCCGAGTAGGCGGCGGAGATCTTGTCCCACACCGCGCCGAAGAAGTCCGAGGGCTGGGCGAAGATGTAGCTCGCCGTCTCCTGGACGCGCGGGTCGGAGAAGGCGATCAGGACAGCTCCGAGGACGAGCGCCACCACGACCGCCAGGACGGACACGAGCCAGGTCCCGGAGAGGATGTCGTGGGCGAGGGATGAGCTCCGTGAC
The DNA here is from genome assembly GCA_051744325.1 of Actinomycetota bacterium. Lineage (GTDB taxonomy): Bacteria > Actinomycetota > Actinomycetes > Actinomycetales > Actinomycetaceae > UBA1383. Next base: position 3,947 of record JBNJCY010000140.1, on the reverse strand, counting down.
TCCTTGGGCGCCTCAGTGTCGTCACGCAGCGTGGTCGTGGGTTGCTCAATCGGGGGCTTGTCGGGAGCTCTGTCCGGGGTGGAGTCGCTCACTGGATTCCTTCCTGTGCTCGCGCGGTCCCGCCGTCTGCCTCTTCGTCGAGCTCTCCCATGAGGGTGTGATGGGCGGCGGCCTGCTCCTGGGCCTCCTCGAGGGGAACGCCGGCCATCATGAGGCCGAGGACGTCCCGCGGGGTGCGGCCGGGGACGATGCCGACGATCCGGCCGCGGTACATGACCGCGATCCGGTCGGCGAGGTTGAGCACCTCGTCGAGCTCGGTGGAGACGATGGCGCAGGGCGTGCCCTTGTCCCGCTCCTCGACGATCCGCTTGTGCAGGAACTCGATGGAGCCGACGTCCACGCCTCGGGTCGGCTGCGACGCCACCAGGACTCGCAGGTCCTTGGACATCTCACGGGCGACGACGACCTTCTGCTGGTTGCCTCCGGAGAGCGTCGACATCGGGTCCGTCACCGCCGTGAGGCGGATGTCGAACTCGTCCTTCCGCTTCTCGGCGTTCGCGATCACCTTCGCCGGATACATCACGAGCCCCCGGGAGAAATCCTCGGTGTCGTACATGTCGAGCACGAGGTTCTCCGCGATCGAGAAGGAATTGATGATGCCGTCCGTGGACCGGTCCTCGGGAATGAAGCCGAGACCGGCGTGGAGGCGGGACTTCACGGTGTCGCCGACCAGTTCGTCACCGTCGAGGACGATCGAGCCCGAATAGGGCCTGGTGAGCCCGAGGATGGCCTCGGTGAGCTCCGTCTGGCCGTTGCCCTGCACGCCGGCGATCATCAGGATCTCGCCCCGGTGCACCTCGAAAGAGATGTGATCCACGGCGACCTTCCCGGCGAAGTCGAGAACAGTGAGGTCCTTGACGCTGAAGGTCACATCGCCCGGTTTCGCCGGCGCCTTCTCGGTGGTGAGGCTCACCGCGCGCCCGACCATCATGGAGGCCAGATCCTTCTCGGTCGAGGTCGGTGAGGCCTCGCCCACGACCTTGCCGCGCCGGATGACCGTGATCCGGTCGGCGACGGCACGCACCTCACGCAGCTTGTGGGTGATGAACACGATCGATGTGCCGGCCTCCTTGAGCTGACGCATGATGCCGATCAGTTCGTCGGTCTCCTGCGGGGTGAGCACGGCGGTCGGCTCGTCGAGGATCAGGACCTCGGCGTCCCGGGACAGGGCCTTGATGATCTCCACCCGCTGCTGGGCGCCGACCGGCAGGTCCTCGATGAGGGCATCGGGATCGATGTCGAAGCCGAACCGGTCGGACAGCTCCTTGACCTTCGCGCGTGCCTCCTCGAAGTTGATGAGGCCGGCAGATCTCGTGGGCTCGTACCCGAGCGCCACGGACTCGGCCACCGTGAACACGGGGACGAGCATGAAGTGCTGGTGCACCATGCCGATGCCGGCGGCCACCGCGTCGCCGGGCCCGTCGAACGCCACCTGCTCGTCGTCGAGGAGTATGTGGCCGTCGTCGGGTCGGTACAGGCCGTAGAGGACGTTCATCAGGGTCGACTTGCCCGCGCCGTTCTCGCCGAGGAGGGCGTGGATCTCCCCGGGTTGGACCACCAGATCGATGTGGTCGTTGGCGACGAGCGAGCCGAAGACCTTGGTGATCCCCTGGAGTTCCAGTTTCATGGGCGCATCCTTGCTCAAACGTGATCCCGTTCACAGACGACAATAGCAGCGGCCCAGCCGTCTGGCTGGGCCGCTGCGGGTGTCGTCGGAACGACCGTTGGCAGGGGACTACTGCGGGGCGTTCGGCGACTCGATGACGAGCTCGCCGGAGCCGATCTGGCCGCGCAGTTCCTCGATCCGGTCCTTCAGCTCCTGGGGGACATCGGCGTCGAACACGCCATAACCGGTGATGCCGACGCCGTCGTTCGCGATGGTGCCGATGTACGGGTCGGAGGAGAAGTTGCCGTTCACGGCCTCCTCGGTGGTGTCGAACACCGAGTTGGCCAGGCCCTTGAGGACGGAGGTCAGCACGATGTCACCGTAGGAGGTCGTCTCGGTGCCGTCGGAGTCCACCCAGATGATCTTCGCACCGGCCGTCTCCGCGGCCGCGGCGGCACCGAGGCCGACAGGACCGGCTACCGGCATGATGATGTCCGCGCCCTGGGCGATGAAGTTCTCGGTGAGTGCCTGGCCCTGGGACTGGTTCTCGAAGTCACCGGAGAAGGAACCCTCCTGGGCCTCCTTGTCCCAGCCGAGCACCTCGACGCTGGTGCCGTTGTCCTCGTTGTACTGCGCTACGCCGTCGACGAAGCCGTCCATGAAGATGGCGACGGACGGGATCTGCATGCCGCCGAAGGTGGCGACCTTGCCGGTCTCCGTCACGCCCGCGGCGAGGTAGCCGGCGAGGTACGAGGCCTCCTGGGTCGCGAACAGGAGCGGCTTGGTGTTGGGCAGTTCCTCGCCGAAACCGGAGTCGATGAGGGCGAAGTTCACGTCCGGGTTCCCGGCCGCGGCGGCCGTGAGCGCGTCAGCGAGCAGGAAGCCCACGCCGAACACCAGGTCGCAGCCCTGCTGGACCATGGTGTCGACGTTCGGGGCGTAGTCGGTGTCGGACGCCGACTCGGTCTTCGCCTCCTCGACCCCGAGCTGCTCGGCGGCCTGGTCGAGCCCGAGGGCCGAGTTCTCGTTGAACGAGCCGTCGTCGAAGCCGCCGGAGTCCGAGACCATGCACGCGAGGAAGTCGGTCGCCGGAGCGCCGGTGTCCGTCCCGGTGGCAGCGCCGCCACCTGCCGTCTCGTCGTCCTCGGGAGCGCTACCACAGGCAGCGAGGGCGAGGGCAGCGGTGGCTGCCATCGCGCCCATGTACATCTTCTTCTTCACAGATACTCTCCTGCATTCACAAGGGTGCCGGACCCCAGGGTTCCCGAGGTCGACGGCGTCGTCCGGTCAGTTTAGCCGCTCGCAGTCGCGCGAACAGGGCACAAGGGACTTGCAGTGCAAAGCGTTACCAAGCCGTATCCTCTGCGGACTCAGAGGAGGGCCGGGACGTTCCGGGCGAGCATGAGGACCGCGATCGCAAGGAGCATGGCGATGAACGCGACCGTGAGGTGGCGGGGATCTGCCTTCGCCGAGACCCGGCCCCCGAGGAGGCTGCCGATAACGGCGCCGAGTGCGAAGGTGCCCACCAAGGGCCAGTCGAGACCCTCGATGCCGAGCACCAGGCGGGAGGCGAGCGCCGTCGCGCTGTTGACCGCGATCACCAGCAGGGACGTGCCCACGGCGGCACGGATCGGGAAGCCGAGGACAAGCGTGAGCGCCGGTACGACCGCGAACCCACCGCCGACGCCGAAGAACCCGGTGAGAAGACCCACCCCCGTCGCCGTCGTCAGCAGCAGAGCCAGCCGGCGCGCGGTCGAGGGCTCCGGCGTGTCGGACGTCGTCGCGCCCCGGGGAGAGCGCCGCAGGCGGCGCGCCATCAGGACGGCCACGAGGAGCATGAGCGTTGCGAACGCCACCAGAAGGACGACCGGGTCCACCTGCCGCGACAGCGCGGAGCCACCGAACGATCCCACGATGCCCGCGAGGCCGAACGTCAGCCCCTGCCTGACGCGCAGGTTCCCGGCACGGTGGTGGGGCACCATGCCCACCAGCGCGGACGCTCCGACGATGACCAGGGAGCCGGTCGTGGCGACGAGCGGTTCCTGGCCGAGCAGGTAAATGAGCGCGGGGACGGTGAGGATGGCCCCGCCGCCGCCGAGCGCCCCGAGCGTCGCGCCGACGACCAGGCCGAGCGGCAGCGCCCAGAGGAGATTCACGATGCCGTGACCAGCTCCAGGCCGGCCTTGCCCGCGCTCTCCTCGTAGTTGTCGTCCACGCACACGACCCGGTGCCCGTTCGCGATGAGGAAGGACGTCGCGATCGAGGAGCGGTAGCCGGCCGC
>JBNJCY010000139.1:0-5979 GCA_051744325.1 Actinomycetota bacterium | reverse complement strand
GTGACCGTCGACGGCGACGAGACAGTCCCGGACACCACCTTCGCGATCAGCTACAGGAAGCCCCTCACGTTGGCTGCCGGAGAGAGCGCGACGATCACCGTCAGCTTCCAGGCCGAGAAGGGTGCGGACGTCGGAGGCACCCAGGCCTTCCTCACGGTGGAGGAGGTCGGCGGCGACGAACTCGCCCACGCGGCCCTCTACGCCTACATCAGGTAGCCCCTTCCGCCACGCGGGCCACCCGGATCCGCCCGATCCGCTGCCGCTTGGCATCGACGACGCGCAGCTCGTACCCGGGCAGCCGGACCACATCCCCCGAAACGGCCACGCGGCCGAGCCGGGACATGACGTACCCGCCCACGGTCTGGTAGCTGCCGTCGTCCGGGAGCTCGATCCCCGTGAGCTGGGCGAACTCCTGCAGGATCAGCCGGCTGTCCACCTCCAGGGTGCCGCCCTGGTCCAGCACGGAGTCCTCGGGCTGCCGGGACTGGTCGTACTCGTCGTAGATCTCGCCGACGATTTCCTCGAGCAGGTCCTCCAGGGTGACGATGCCGTCCGTGCCACCGTACTCGTCCACGACGATCGCGATCTGGTGCTCGCCCTTCCGCATGCGCGCCAGCGCGCTGAGCACCTGCACCGTGCCGGGGAACATGATGATCGGCCGCGCGACCTCCCCCACCGTCACACCGTCCTGGTCCTTCATCCGGAGCAGGTCCCGCACGTGGATGAAGCCCACGATGTCGTCGGTGTCCTCGCGGTAGACCGGGTACCGGCTGTTCGGGAGCCCGCGCATCGATCCCAGCGCCTCGGAAACGGTCGAAGCGGCCGCCATGAAGTTCACCTCTGTCCGGGGCCGCATCACCTCCACCACGGTGCGTTCCGCGGCGTCGAAGACGTCGTGCAGGATTCGCCGGTGTGCCTCGGCCAGTTCGTCCGCCGACGTCACGAAGGCCCGGATCTCCTCCACCGAGACCGCCTCGGTGTGTACATTCGGGTCCCCGCCCAGCAGCCGCACCACGGCGTTCGACGATTTGGACAGGAACCAGATCACGGGCCGCATCAGCTGCGCGAAGGCGTTCAGCGGCGGTGCCACGATCCGGGTGACGCGCTCGGCGTCCTGCATCGCCAACCGCTTCGGGGCGAGCTCCCCGAGAACCAGCGAGAGGTAGGCGATCACCAGGGTCATTCCCACCAGCGCGACCGTCCCGGCCAAGCCCTCGCCCACGCCCAGCTCCATGAGTCCCGGCACCAGGTCGGGGGCAATGGTGGAGGCGCCGTAGGCGGAGGAGAGGAAGCCGGCCACCGTGACGCCGATCTGCACGGCCGAGAGGAAGCGATTGGGGTTCCGCACCAGGGCCCCGATCCGCTGCCCCCGCGGACCGCTCTCCTCGATCCGCCGCACCTGGCTCTCGCGCAGGTTCACGATCGCCATCTCCGTCCCGGCGAACACCCCGCCGATGAGGACGAAGAGCAGCACCAGCAGGACGTTGCCCACGGTGGTCGACTCCATGATCAGAGGTTACCCGGCGTTCACACGCTCGGCCGTGGTGGGTCGCCACGTCGCCACGCCGTCGCGAAGATGACGGTCGACCGGTGACGACGGCGGTGGCCGGGCCGCGTCGTCGGCTGATCGCCTAGGCTAGGGGATCGTGGCCACCGATTTCCCCGCAGCACTCGATCAGCTCCGTTCCACCTACGCGTCCATCCGTGCGGTGCTGAACCCGGAGGGGCTGGAGGCGAAGGTGGCCGAGTTGTCGGAGAAGGCCTCGGCGCCTGACCTCTGGGACGACCCCGACGCCGCCCAGTCCGTGACCTCGCAGCTTTCCCATGCACAGACGGATCTCGAGAGGCTCAACAAGATGGGGGAGCGGATCGACGACGTCGAGACCCTCGTCGAGATGGCCGCGGAGGAGGACGACGCGGCCACACTCGCGGAGGCCGAGCGGGAACTCGTGCGGCTGCGCACCGACCTGAGCGGCATGGAGGTGCGCACCCTCCTGTCGGGGGAGTACGACAAGCGCGACGCCGTCGTCACGATACGCTCGGGCGCGGGCGGGGTGGACGCCGCGGACTTCGCCGAGATGCTGCTGCGCATGTACCTGCGCTGGGCGGAGCGGCATGGCTACCCCACGAAGGTCCTGGACACCTCGTACGCAGAGGAGGCGGGCCTCAAGTCCGCAACCTTCGAGGTCAAGGCCCCGTACGCCTACGGCACCCTCTCGGTGGAGGCCGGCACCCACCGGCTCGTTCGGATCTCACCCTTCGACAACCAGGGGCGGCGGCAGACGTCCTTCGCCGCCGTGGAGGTCATCCCACTCATCGTGCAGACGGACCACATCGAGATCCCCGAGAATGAGATCAAGGTGGACGTGTTCCGGTCCTCCGGTCCGGGTGGCCAGTCGGTGAACACCACGGACTCCGCGGTGCGTCTCACCCACATCCCCTCCGGCATCGTGGTCTCGATGCAGAACGAGAAGTCGCAGATCCAGAACAGGGCGGCTGCGCTGGTGGTCCTGCAGTCCCGGCTCCTCCTGCTTCGCAAGGAGGAGGAACAGGCCGAGAAGAAGGCACTCGCGGGGGACGTGAAGGCGTCCTGGGGCGACCAGATGCGCTCCTACGTCCTGCACCCTTATCAGATGGTCAAGGACCTGCGCACCGAGTACGAGGTGGGCAACACGAGCGGCGTCTTCGACGGCTTCATCGACGACTTCATCGACGCGGGGATCCGGTGGCGCCGCCAGCAGGAGGCCGCGGCCGACTGACGTTTCCTGGACAGTGAGAGCATCCGTTGGGCCCGACCCTGCCCAGTTCCTCACATGGCCCCACGGCACGTTGACGCGCGGCGTGTCGTGACTGTTACCCTGAAGTAGAGCTTTAGCCTTGGTATTGGCCAGACCCATAGCTTCCCCACCTCCGACCCTGGCCTGATGAGCGACAGTGATTCGTTTCGACAATGTCTCGAAGGTGTACGCGCGAGGCGCGCGCCCCGCGCTCGACGACGTGAACGTCGAGGTCGCCCGGGGCGAGTTCATGTTCCTCGTGGGGGCCTCCGGATCGGGCAAGTCCACGTTCCTGCGCCTGGTGCTGCGGGAGGAGCGTCCGACGTCGGGACAGGTCTTCGCGCTCGGCCGTGACCTCGCGCAGATCTCCACCTGGAAGGTGCCCCACTTGCGGCGCCAGATCGGAGTGGTGTTCCAGGACTTCCGGCTCCTGCCGGACAAGCCGGTCTTCGACAACGTCGCGATCGCTCTGCAGGTCATAGGCAAGCCCCGGCACCATATCCAGACCACCGTCCCGGAGGTCCTCGAACTCGTGGGCCTCGAGGGCAAGGAACGGCGGCTGCCGCACGAGCTGTCCGGTGGGGAGCAGCAGCGCGTCGCCATCGCCCGCGCCTTCGTGAACCGGCCCTCCGTGCTGCTCGCCGACGAGCCGACCGGGAATCTCGACCCCCGCACCTCGGTGGGCATCATGCGCCTCCTCGACCGCATCAACCGCACCGGCACCACCATCGTGATGGCGACGCACGACGACGAGATCGTCGACCAGATGCGCAAGCGCGTCATCGAACTTGTCGACGGTGTCGTGGTGCGTGACCAGGATCGCGGCGTCTACGGGGCAGGGAGGTAGCGATGCGCTGGCAGTTCGTGCTCTCCCAGGTCGGGTCCGGTCTGCGGCGCAACCTCGCCATGGCCGTGGCCGTCATCATCGTCACCTTCGTCTCCCTCACGTTCGTGGGCGCTGCCGCGCTGCTGCAGATGCAGGTCACGAAGATGAAGGGGGAGTGGTACGACAAGGTCGAGGTCGCGGTGTTCATGTGCCCGGACGGTTCCGCCAGCGCGGAGTGCGCAGCCGGCGCCGTGACGGAGGAGCAACTCTCGGAAGTCCGGGAGACGCTGGAGTCCTCTGCTCTCGCGTCCTACGTGGAGCAGGTGTTCCTCGAGACCCCCGAGCAGGCCTACGAGAACCTCCTCGAGATCGCCGACTCCCCGTGGCTCGAGTCTGTCACTCCGGACCAGATGCAGCACTCCTACCGGGTGAAGCTCGTGAATCCCGAGCAGTACCAGGTCATCGCGGACGAGTTGTCGGGGGTCTCGGGAGTGGAGCGCGTCGTCGACCAGCGCGAGACCCTCGAGCCGTTGTTCAACATCCTCAACCGTGCCACCATGCTCTCCGTGGGGCTCGGACTCGTCATGGTGGTCGCAGCCGTCCTGCTGATCACCACCACGATCCGGCTCTCCGCGATGAGTCGGCAACGGGAGACCTCCATCATGCGGCTGGTGGGAGCCTCCAACATGTTCATCCAACTGCCATTCATGCTCGAAGGTGCCCTCGCGGCTCTGGCAGGTGCTGCCCTGGCCGTCGCGGGACTCTGGGCCGCCGTCCGCTACCTCGTCCAGGGGTGGCTTGCGGAGGGAACCCCCATGGTCAACTTCGTCACCACAACCGACGTCTGGATCGTGGCCCCGTTCCTCGTGCTCGCGGCCATCCTCCTCGCCGGCATCTCCTCACTCGTGACCCTCGGCCGCTACACAAAGGTGTGATCATGCGACGTCGAATCCAGACCCTCATCCTTGCGACATCCCTCCTCATCTCGGGAGTTGCCGTGGCCGCGACGGCGGACAACCGCGACGACCTCGTCAGCCAGCAGCAGACGAACGAGCAACTCCTCGAGCAGCTCCGCGCCAACCTCGAGGGCACGAGCAAGGAGTTGCAGGAGACCTACCTGGCGCTCGAGCAGACCCGGATGCAACTTCCCATCGCCGAGCAGGAGCTCCGTCAGGCTGAGGAAACCCTTGCCGCCGCGGAGCGACTGCAGCAGCAGACGGCGGACAGGCTCGCCGTCGCGGAGGCAGAGCTCGACGGCCTCGGGCTGCAGATCAAGACTGCCCGCGGGGAGATCGAGCGCAGCCAGGCGTCGTTGGGTGAACTCGCGCGCAACACCTATCAGAACGGAACCTCGATCTCCCCGCTGTCCTGGGCGCTCGGCGCCGAGTCGACCGAGGAGTTTCTCACCCACTATTCCGCGATGGATTCCGCGGTGCGTTCCCAGACCTCGGTGCTCAGCGAGATGGGCGACCTCGAGGCCATCACCCGGAACGCGCAGGCCCGACAGGAAGCGGTCACGGCGCGGGTCTCCGAACTGAAGGAACTCGCGGACAGTGCCGTGGTCGAGGCCGATGCGGCCCGGGACGCCGCGGCGGCGAAGCGGGCCCGAATCGCCGAGCTCAAGATGGAGCAGGAGAACCTCGCGGCCGCCCTCGAGGGCCGGCGTGGCCAGATCGAGGCTGAACAGGCCGAGGTCAAGCGGGCCAACGCGGAGATCGCCACCATGATCGCTCGCATCGACGAGGAGAACCGTCGCAAGGCCGAGGAGGAACGCCGTCGCCTCGAGGCGGAGCGCCAGGCCGAGGCGGAGCGCCAGGCAGAGCTCCAGCGGCAGGCCGAGCTCAAGCGTCAGGCCGATCTGGAGGCCCAGCGCCGAGCCGACGCGGAGTCCTCCCGCAGCAACGTGGCGCCTGCGCCCGCCCCCGCCCCCGCCCCCGCCCCCGCGCCAGCTCCCGCCCCGGCGCCGTCCTACGCCATCGGGCTTCCCATCGATCCGCCGATCTATGTGACCTCGCCGTACGGGTACCGGATCTACCCGATCACGGGGGGGTGGTTCTTCCACCCGGGGGTCGACCTGAGAAGCAAGTGTGGTAACCGGCAGTACTCTGTCGCCGCCGGAACGGTTGCCGCTGTGCGCCTTGAGGCCTACAACGGCACCCACGGCAATCAGGTCATCATCAACCACGGCATGATCAACGGCAGCTCGTACGTCTCGGTGTACAACCACCTCTCCGGCTTCGCCGTACGGGCTGGTCAGACGGTCTCCAAAGGCCAGGTGATCGGGTACACCGGCACCACCGGGGCGTCCACGGGCTGCCACGTGCACCTCGAGATCTGGAAGAACGGCAGCACGATCGACCCGATGTCACTGCCGGG
>JBNJCY010000138.1:0-5995 GCA_051744325.1 Actinomycetota bacterium | reverse complement strand
CCATCCTCTCGCCGCCGGCAGCCGTACTGTCGGCGACAGCCGTCTCCGCCCGGTCCTTGGCCCGCCTCTCCCACCACGGGCCCAGGGGCGCGGTCTCGAAGCTCACCATCTCCCGGCGCGTGTCCATGCCCCCGGCCTTCAGGACGGCCTTCGTCAGCGGGCGGAAGCCGAACGCGAGGTTGGCGAGGGAGGCCAGTCCGGGGACCGCGGTGACCAGGCGGCCCCAGAGCGGCAGCATGCCGAGCAGGTAGTGGGTGACTGGCCGGATGCGGCCCTTCCACGAGCGGTACAGCACCTCGGAGCGGTACCTGGCCATGTCCACCCCGGCAGGACAGTCCGCGGAACACGCCTTGCAGGCGAGGCACAGGTCGAGGGACTCGCGCACCTCCTCGGAGTTCCACCGGTAGAGCAGCGAACCGTTCGTGACCTCCTGCAGCACGCGGGCCCGGCCGCGGGTGGCGTCCTTCTCATCTCTCGTGGCCTGGTAGCTGGGGCACATGAAGCCGCCGGCGCCGGAGTTGTCCGCGCGGCACTTGCCCACGCCGGTGCAGCGGTGCACGGCGGTGGTGAAGTCGTGGTCGTCGTGGCCGAAGGAGAAGCCGCGTGACCCGGTGCGGCGCGCGGCGGGGCGGCGCAGGTTGGCGTCGAGTGCCTCCGGCTCGGTGATGATCCCCGGGTTGAGGGAGTTCCCGGGGTCGAGGAGACCCTTCACCTGGCCGAACAGCGCGAGCGCCTCGGCCGGGTACATCCTCGGCAACAGCTCGCTCCGTGCCCGGCCGTCTCCGTGCTCCCCGGACAGGGAGCCGCCGTGGGCCACCGTGAGGTCGGCCGCCTCGTACAGGAACCGCTTGGTGGAGGGGATGCCGGAGGCATCCCGGATGGGGAAGTCCACCCGCACGTGGACGCACCCGTCCCCGAAGTGGCCGTACAGCAACCCGTCGAGGCCGTGCGCGTCCAGGAGCGCCTCGAACTCGCGGAGGTAGGAGCCGAGCCGCTCCGGCGGGACGGCGGCGTCCTCCCAGCCCGGCCACGCCGGCTCCCCGGCGGGGGTGCGCCCACCCAGGCCCGCGCCATCGGCCCGGATCCGCCACAGCGCGGTCGCCTCGGGCCCGGCCGGATGGATGGTGACGGACGACGTCGCACCATCGGCCGCCAGGGCGCGGGCGGCGTCCATGGCGCTCGCGGCGTCGGGCCCGCCCACCTCGATGAGCAGCCACCCGGCACCCTCGGGCAGGGGCGGTACGGCGTCCTCGCCGCGCCGGCGGCGGACGACGTCGATGAGCCGGGCGTCGATGCCCTCGATGGCCAGCGGCAGGTGCGCCAACAGGGCGGGGACGGCGTCGGCGGCAGCGGGCATGTCCGGATAGCCGAGCACCACGAGGACGGGCTGGCTCGGTATCGGGACGAGGTCCAGCGTGGCCGCGGTGATGACGCCGAGCGTGCCCTCGCTCCCGGCCAGCATCCGGGCGAGGTTGGTGCCGTTCTCGGGCAGGAGGTGCTCGAGCGAGTAGCCGGAGACCTGCCGCTTGAACCGGCCGAAGGTGGTGCGGATCGTGGCGAGGTTCGCGTCCACGAGTTCCCCCAGCCCGGGCACCACGGAAAGGTCCCGGGCGGCGTGGAGCGCCCGTCCTGTCCCGTCCAGGATGTCGAGGGCGACGACGTTGTCGGCCGTTCGGCCGTACGCCACGGCGCGCGGGCCGCAGGCGTTGTTCCCGATCATGCCGCCGAGCGAGGCGCGGGTCCACGTCGAGGGGTCGGGACCGAAGCGCAACCCGTGGGGCGCCGCGGCGTCCTGCAGTGCCGCCATGACCACGCCCGGCTCCACGACGGCGGTGCGGGCCGAGGGGTCCAGCGCGATGATCCGGTTCATGTGCCGGGTGAAGTCGAGCACCAGGCCCGTCCCGACGGCGTTGCCCGCGATCGACGTCCCGGCCCCACGGGCCGTGATCGGGACACCGTGCTGCCGGGCCACCTCGAGCGCGGCCGCGACGTCCGCGGCGTCCCACGGATAGGCGACCACCTGGGGCACCACCCGGTAGTTGGACGCGTCGGTGGAGTACTCGGCCCGCCTGCGGTCGGAGTCGTCGACCTCCCCCCGCAGGGCGGCGCGGAGGTCGGGAGCGAAACCGGTCAACGTCGTCGTCACCCCTGGAGTCTCGCACTCCCGCCGGGGGGTCCGGGGCGGCGTTCCGCATTGCGGCCCGCGAACGGGCAGGCCGCGCAGCCGAAGCGGCGTGGGGCCGCCGGGTTCGTCGAGGGACAGTCCGTGCAGGCGGAGGCCTGGGAGAGCTCGATGAGGCCGGCGCGCTCGAAATGGTCCACCATGACTGCGGCGAGCTCGCGGTCGAGGCCGGCGCCGGCGGCGGCCGCGTCGATGGTGGCACCGCGCTGCAGGAGGTCGTAGAAGCGCGTCACAGGACCACCCGCAGCACCTGGAAGGTGACGACGGCGAGCACCCACGCCGCCAGCAGCTGGGCTCCCACGGCGGCGAGCGTGATCCGCCAGCCGAGGATCCTGCGCTGCTCCGCCAGCGTGGCGACACACGGGGTATAAGCGAGGACGAACACCATGAAGGCGAGCGCGGCGGCCGCACCGTGCCCGCCGGAGGACTCCTCGAACGTCTCGCGCAGCCTGTCGCCGAGGGTCGCGGGCTCGGCGGGATCGACGGGCTCCTCCACCGCGAAGGCCTGGGCGAACGAGCCGACCACGACCTCCTTGGCCACGAACCCGGTGATGAGGGCGGCGCTCGCCTGCCAGCTGTCGAAGCCCGCGGGTGCGAAAGCCGGGGCGACGGCCTGCGCGGACGCCCCGTACACCGAGTCCTGGACCGGCACGTCGGCGACGCGGTGGCCACCGGTCGCCGGAAGTGCCATCAGGAGCCACATCACCGTGAGCACGATGACGATCATCCTCCCCGCCCCGAGGACGAAGTCCCGGGTGCGCTGCCATGTGAGGGACAGCATGGCCCCTGGCCGCGGCGGCTGGTAGGCCGGCAGCACCATGAGGAGCGGGGCCACCGTGGCCGAGCGGCCCGAGAAGCGGCGCATGATGAGCCCGGCCAGCACCACGAGCGCGATGGACAGGACGTACATCAGGAAGATCACTGTGCCCGCCTGCCGGGGGAAGAAGGCGGCCCCGAGCATGACGTAGACGGTGAGTCGGGCTGCGCACGAGGTGTAGGGCACGAGGATCGCGGTGACCGTGCGCTGCCGGGCGTCGGGCAGCGCCCGGACGGCGGCCAGCGCCGGCACGTTGCACCCGAAGCCGACGATGAGCGGCAGGATCGCACGCCCGTCGAGCCCGATGGCCCGCATCGCACGGTCGGCCACGAAAGCGGCGCGGGCGAGGTAGCCGGAGTCGTCCAGCACCGCGATGGCCAGGAACATCAGCGCCATGAGCGGGGCGAAGGAGACCACGGTGCCGACCCCGGCGATGACGCCGTCGACCAGCAGGCCCTCGACGGCGGTGCCGCCCAGCCCCACCCGGCCCAGGACAGCCGAGGCCCCGGCGGCGACCGGTCCGGTGACGAGGCCGCCCGCCCACTCCATGAGGGGAGTCGCGATCCGGGTGACGAGCTGGAACAGCGCCCACATGACAGCGGCGAAAACCGGCACGCCGATCCACGGGTGGAGGAGCACGTCGTCGATCCGGTCCGACCGGGTCCGGGACGCAAGCTCGGCGGGAAGGTCGAGGGCGGCACGGACGTCCTCGACCCAGGCGAACAGGCTCTCCGACCGGGCCAGCTGGGCGGTGACCCGGGGCACCGCGAGGTCAGGGTGTCCAGGGGCCTCGGGATCCGGAACGATCCCGGCCACATGCGGCGGGTGCACGAGGGCGTGGGCGACGGCGTCGGCCAGGGCGGAGGTCCCGGCGCGGGGGTCCACGGCCACGACCGGGATCCCCAGGACCCGCTCGAGCCGCTCGGGGTCGACGTCGAGGTCCCGGGCCATGTCGAGCATGGTGAGGGCGGCGACGACCGGGACGCCCGTCTGGGCGACCTGGCCGAGCAGGTACAGGGAGCGCGTGAGGGCGGTGGCGTCGAGGAGTACCACCGCGAGCGCTGGCCTCTCCCCGAGCCGCCCGGCGAGGATGTCGGTGGTGACCTGCTCGTCGGGAGAACGGGCCAGCAGGGAGTACGTGCCCGGCAGGTCCACGAGCCGCACGCCGGCGTCCTCCCAGGTCCCGGTGTGCATCTCGACGGTCGTGCCCGGAGCGTTGCGCACGTCCTGGCTCGAGCGGGTGGCCGAGTTGAACAGGGTGGACTTGCCGACGTTCGGGTTGCCGACCAGGACGACGGGGGCGGTGTTCATCCTCGAGTCCTGTTCCGGCGCACGCAGTGCGCAGTGGGGGCAACTCACCCGGCCAGGGGTTCGACGCCGACGGCCCTTGCCGTCCCGGCGTCGAGCGCGAGGCGTGCCCCTCCGATGGCGATCACCATGCTGCCGAAGGCGCCGCGGTGGGTGACGTGGACAACCGTGCCGTTCCGAAGGCCCATCTCGTGCATGCGCAGCGCCTCCTCGGCGGCGGTCCCCACGGACAGGATGCGGACCAACTGGCGGGTGCGGCACTCGGACAAGCTCACGGATTAACGATAGGTGAGTGTTGCGTAATTCTACCCGGGACTTTGGGCCCGAACATCGAAGGGCCCGCACCGTGGCGGTGCGGGCCCTTCGACGGCGCTCAGGCCGTGGCGTACCCGCTGGTCTCCAGGGCCGCGCGGCCGGCCTCGAGGCGGGCCACCGGCACCCGGAACGGCGAGCAGGAGACGTAGTCGAGGCCCACGGCGTTGAAGAAGTGGATCGACTCCGGGTCCCCGCCGTGCTCCCCGCAGACGCCGAGCTGGATCTCGGGCTTGGTGTCGCGAGCGCCCTCCACGCCGGCGCGGACCAGCGCACCGACGCCGTCGACGTCGATGGACTCGAACGGCGAGGTCGGGAAGATCCCCTGCTCCAGGTACTCGGAGAAGAACGAGCCCTCCACGTCGTCGCGGGAGAAGCCCCACGTCGTCTGGGTGAGGTCGTTCGTACCGAAGGAGAAGAAGTCCGAGGCTTCCGCGATCCGGAACGCGGTCAGGGCCGCGCGCGGCAGCTCGATCATCGCCCCGATCGGGATGTCGAGTTCGACGCCTGCCGCCGCACCCACCTCGGCGAGGATGACCTCGGCACGCTCACGGATGATCGCCAGCTCGCGGACCGAGCCCACCAGCGGCACCATGATCTCCGCACGCGGTTCCTTGCCGGCAGCGAGCTGGGCGGCCTGGGCCTCGGCGATCGCGCGGATCTGCAGGTCGAACAGGCCGGGGATGACGAGGCCGAGTCGCACACCGCGGAGTCCGAGCATCGGGTTCGACTCGTGCATGCGATTCACGGCCGTGAAGAGCTTGTCGACGTCCGGGTCGGACTCGCCCTTGTCCTCGGCGAGTGCCTTCTTGACCGCCAGGGTCGTGAGGTCCGGCAGGAACTCGTGCAGCGGCGGGTCGATGAGCCGGATGGTGACCGTGAGGCTGTCCATCGCGTCGAGGATGTCGATGAAGTCGGCCTTCTGGAGCGGCATGAGGGCGTCGAAGGCCTTCTGCTGCTCCTCGTCGTCACGGGCGAGGATGACGTCCTCGACCAGCTGGCGGCGGTCCCCGAGGAACATGTGCTCCGTGCGGGTGAGGCCGATTCCCTGAGCGCCGAACGAACGGGCGCGGCGGGCGTCCTCGGGGGTGTCGGCATTGGCGCGCACCTTCAGCCGGCGCACGGAGTCGGCGTGGCGGACCAAGAGGTCGACGGCGGCGACCAGTTCCTTCGACGCGTCGTCCTTGGCCAGCGCGAGGGCGGCATCGACGCCGTCGGCGAAGTAGGTCGTGACGGGCGAGGGAACGACTGGCACGTCGCCGGCAAACACCTCGCCGGTGGTGCCGTCGATTGCGACGATGTCGCCGCTGCGCAGCACCTGGTCGACCACGCGCATCTCACGCGCTGCCGCGTCGATGTCGAGCTCCTCCGCGCCG
>JBNJCY010000137.1:0-6017 GCA_051744325.1 Actinomycetota bacterium | reverse complement strand
GTCCCGGACCTCCATGGAGGTGCGGGACGTCACGATGGACTTCGGCTACGGGCACGCGTTCACGGAGAACTCACCCGAGGCCTACGAGCGGCTCATCCTCGACGTGCTGCTGGGCGATCCGCCGCTCTTCCCGCAGCAACGCGAGGTGGAGCTCTCCTGGCAGATCCTCGACCCGATCCTCGAGCACTGGGAGGGCCGGCCCATCGAGACGTACCGTCCCGGCACGTGGGGGCCGCCGTCGGCCGAGAAGATGATGGCCGCTGACGGCCGCGAGTGGCGCAGGCCCTGAGGAGCCCACATGATCATCCGACTCGAGAACACCACCTCCGCGGCCGTCGCCGCCCGCCTCGTGACCGTCCGGGAGGAGGGCGGAGTCGTCGCCCTCGGCCGGGTGCTGACCCTCGTCGTCCTCGCCCACGGGGCCAAGAAGGTCGAGGAGGCGATAGAGATCACGAACGCCGCGTCCCGTGAGCACCCCTCCCGCGTCATCGTCATCAGCACGCGCGCACTGGCGGGCGATGACGGGCTCGACGCCGAGATCCGCGTGGGTGGCGACGCCGGCGCCTCCGAGGTGGTCGTGCTCCATCCTCGTGGGGCCGCCGCCGTCGACCAGGACACCCTCGTCACGCCGCTCCTGCTGCCCGACACGCCGATCGTCGCCTTCTGGGTGGGCCGCACGCCGCACAAGCCCGCCGCGGAACCGGTGGGACGGATGGCCCAGCGACGGATCACCGACATCGTCTCGGGCATCACCGACGACCCGGCGACGAGCCGCGAGGCCCGGCTCAGCCTGGCGCTGCTCGGCGCCAACTACGCCCCCGGGGACACGGACCTCTCGTGGGCCCGCATCACGCTCTGGCGCGCGCTGATCGCCTCGGTGCTCGACCTCGAGGCCACGGAACTGGAGTCGATCGACGTGGAGGGTGCCCAGGACCGGCCGTCGATGCACCTGCTCGCCGGTTGGATCCGCTCACAGCTCGGGGTACCGGTGCGCTTCCACGACTCCGGGGGGATCCACATCACCCGGGTCGACCTGAACCTCCCTGGCGGGACCATCCGCATCTCGCGGCCCAAGAACTCGACGGCTGCCACGATCTCGCGGACGGGCAAGCCCGACCAGCGCACGAACCTGCCGCCGCGCACCACGACCGACTGCCTCATGGAGGAGCTCCGCCGGCTCGACGCCGACGAGGTCTATGCCGAGGCCCTCGCCC
The DNA here is from genome assembly GCA_051744325.1 of Actinomycetota bacterium. GTDB lineage: Bacteria > Actinomycetota > Actinomycetes > Actinomycetales > Actinomycetaceae > UBA1383. The sequence continues at coordinate 4,803 of JBNJCY010000137.1, read as the reverse complement.
GCGCTGTCGAGGAACTCTGAAAGGGAAGCCATGGAACGTGTCATCGTCCTCCCGGACGCCGCCCTCACCGCACGTGCCGCCGGGTTGCGTCTCCTGCTCGCCCTCATCGACGCGCAGTCCGTGACCGCACCGGTGCACGTCGCGCTGACCGGGGGGACCCTGGGCACCAGAATGCTCCGGTCCGTGGCCGGCGAGGAGGTGGCCGGCGCCGTGGACTGGTCCCAGGTGCACCTGTGGTGGGGTGACGAGCGCTTCGCGGAGGACTCCGAGCGCAATGCGTCCCAGGTCCGGGACTGGCTCGAATCGCTGCCCATCCCACGCGAGAACGTCCACGAGGTGGCCCGGCCCGGTGAAGTGGGAGACGTCGAGGCGGCCGCGGAAGCATACGCCCAGGCGGTCCGGGATGTGCACTTCGCCGTCGTCATCCTCGGGGTGGGACCGGACGGGCACGTCGCCTCCCTGTTCCCGGGCCGCGACGAGGTGAACCTGGGCGGCAGGGGTGCCGTCGCCGTCCACGACTCCCCCAAGCCACCGCCGATGAGGGTGAGCCTCACCCGCGAGAGCCTGTGCGACGCGGACGAGGTGTGGTTCGTGGCTGCGGGAGCGGAGAAGGCCCCCATGGTGGCGGCGTCGGTGCTGCCCGGGGAGGACCCAGTCCCCGCAGCTCGGGTGAGGGGAACCACCACGATCTGGTTGCTCGACACCGCGGCGGCCGGGGCGCTCTGACCCTCAGCTCACTGGCCGCGGCGCTCGCGGAGCGTGGCGAGCGCCTCGTCGAGCAGGGCGGCGCCGTCGGCGTCGGAGCGGCGCTCCTTCACATAGGCCAGGTGTGTCTTGTACGGCTCATTGCGTGGGGGCTCCGGGGGGTGGTCCTTGTCCTGGCCCGCTGGTAGGCCGCACCGCGGGCAGTCCCACAGCTCCGGGATCTCGGTCTCCACCTCGACGGCGAAGCTCGGCCGGGTCTCATGGCCCTGCGAGCACCAGTAGGACACGCGCACGCGGGGGGCGAGCTCACCGCGCTCCGCCTCCCCCATGGGTCCGGATCCGACCCGGGACCCCCGTATGGCATTGCCGGCAGCCACAGAGCCTCCTAGAGCTGGGTCTTCTGGATCAGCCCCAACAGGACGATCACTGTCACCCACGCGAGGGAGACGCCGATCGTGATCCGGTTGAGGTTCCGCTCGGCGACACCTGAGGAGCCGACAGAGGACGAGATACCGCCCCCGAACATGTCCGAGAGCCCACCACCCTTGCCCTTGTGCATGAGGACGGTCATCACCAGGAATACCGAGGTGATGACGAGTATCACCTCAAGGCCGATCGTCAATGCGCTCACTTGTGATCCGATCCGGGGGGAGTGGAGGTTCTCAGGACAGGATAACCGATGGCGGCGCGCCCGAAGGCGCGCCGTCATCTTGCGTCAGGCCGTGACGTGGTGCTGGTAGCGCACGATCGCGGCGAACTCGTCCGCGTCGAGCGACGCCCCGCCGATGAGCGCGCCGTCGACGTCCGCGCCCTCCATGATGGATGCGATGTTCCCGGACTTCACCGAACCGCCGTACAGGACCCGAACCGCGTCCGCGACCTCGGGCGAGTAGAGTTCGGCGAGCCGGGCACGGATCGCGCCACACACCTCCTGCGCGTCGGCCGGGGTCGCCACCTCGCCCGTCCCGATCGCCCAGATCGGCTCGTACGCGACGACGGTCGTCGCGGCGTCCTCGGCAGGCATGCCCTCGTACACGCCATCGACCTGTGCGACGACGTGCGGTACCTGGGTGCCCGCCTTCCGGATGTCAAGTGCCTCGCCAACGCAGATGATGGGCGTCATCCCCGCGGCGAGCGTCACCTTGGCCTTCTCTCCCACGAGAGCATCGCTCTCGTTGTGGTACTCACGGCGCTCGGAGTGTCCGACGACCACGTAGGTGCAGCCGAGCTTGGCGAGCATCCTCGCGGAGATCTCGCCGGTGTAGGCGCCCTTGTCATGCACGGAGACGTCCTGCGCCCCGTACGCGATGTCGAGCTTGTCCCCGTCCACCAGTGTCTGCACCGACCGGAGATCGGTGTACGGCGGCATGACGGCCACCCCGACCTCCTCGAAGTCGTGCTTCGCGTCCTTCAGCGCCCATGCGAGCTTCTGGACCAGTGCTATCGCCTCGAGGTGGTCGAGGTTCATCTTCCAATTGCCCGCCATGAGCGGGGTGCGCTTTGCCATCATGCCTCCAGGATCGCGATGCCGGGGAGGGTCTTGCCCTCGAGGAACTCCAGCGACGCGCCGCCGCCGGTGGAGATGTGGGAGAACGTGTCCTCGTCGAAGCCGAGGATGCGCACGGCGGCAGCGGAGTCACCGCCACCGATGATGGAGAAGCCGTCCGATTCGCTCATCGCGCCCGCAACGGCCTTCGTGCCCTCGGCGAACGCCGGGAACTCGAAGACGCCCATCGGGCCGTTCCACACGACGGTCTTGGCCGAGGCGATCTTCCCTGCGAACAGCTCGCGCGACTCGGGCCCGATGTCCAGGCCCATCTTGTCCTCCGGGATCTCGTCGGTGGACACGACCGCGTACGGCGAGTCCGCCGCGAAACCGTCCGCGGCGAGGACGTCCAGCGGCAGGACGATTTCCACGCCCTTGCCCGCCGCCGTCTCGAGGTAGCCCTTGACGGCATCGATCTGGTCCGACTCAAGGAGGGACTGTCCCACGCCCTTGCCCTGCGCGGCCAGGAAGGTGTACGCCATCCCGCCGCCGATGAGGAGGATGTCCGCCTTGTCGAGCAGGTTCGCAATGACGCCGAGCTTGTCCGAGACCTTCGCCCCGCCGAGCACGACGGCATAGGGCCGCTCCGGGTTGTCGGTGGCACGGCGCAGCGAGTCGATCTCCTTGAAGACCAGCTTGCCGGCGGCGTGCGGGAGGATCTTTGCGACGTCGTAGACGGAGGCCTGCTTCCGGTGCACCACGCCGAAGCCGTCGGACACGTAGACGTCGGCGAGCGCAGCGAGCTCTCCGGCGAGCTCCTCGCGCTCGGAGTCGACCTTCGAGGTCTCACGCGCGTCGAACCGAACGTTCTCCAACAGCGCCACCTGCCCGTCCTGGAGCGCATCGACCGTCGCCCTGGCCGAGGGCCCGACGAGGTCGTCGGCGAGCGCGACGTCGGTGCCGAGGAGTTCCCCGAGCCGGGCCGCGACCGGTGCCAGCGAGTACTTGGGGTCCGGCGCGCCCTTCGGGCGTCCGAGGTGCGCCATGACGATGACACGAGCACCCTGCTCCACCAGGGCGCTCAGCGTTGGAAGGGCGGCGCGGATGCGGCCGTCGTCCGTGATGGTCTGGCCGTCAAGCGGCACGTTGAAGTCGGAGCGGACGAGCACGCGCTTGCCGCGCAGGTCGCCCAGTGTCTCGATGGTCTGCATGTATTCCTCTTTCGCGTTGCGTACGGCGAGGGGCGCCCGCGAGAATTCACGGACGCCCCCGGCGAATCGTCCTCAGAGCTTCTTGCCCATGAGGAGGGTCATGTCCACGAGCCGGGACGAGAACCCCCATTCGTTGTCGTACCAGGAGACGACCTTGACCATGTCACCGATGACCTTGGTGAGGCCGGCGTCGAAGATCGACGAGTGCGGGTCTGTCACGATGTCCGAGGAGACGATCGGGTCCTCGGTGTAGGACAGGACGCCCTTGAGCGGACCCTCGGCGGCGGCCTTGATCGCGGCGTTGACGGCCTCGACCGTCACCGGCTTCTCCGCGGTGAAGGTCAGGTCCGTGGCAGAGCCGGTCGGGGTGGGAACCCGCATGGCGAAGCCGTCGAACTTGCCCTTCAGCTCGGGCAGGACGAGGGCGACGGCCTGGGCGGCGCCGGTCTTGGTGGGGATGATGTTGAGGGCCGCGGCGCGGGAGCGCCGGAGGTCCGCGTGCGGGCCGTCCTGCAGGTTCTGGTCCGCGGTGTAGGCGTGGATCGTGGTCATGAGGCCACGGACGATCCCGAACTCGTCGTTGAGGACCTTCGCCATCGGGGCGAGGCAGTTGGTGGTGCAGGACGCCATGGAGACGATGTGGTGCTTCTCCGGGTCGTAGTCGCCGTCGTTCACGCCGATGACGAACGTGGCGTCCTCGTTCTTCGCGGGCGCGGAGATGATGACCTTCTTGGCGCCGGCGTCGAGGTGGGCCTTCGCCTTGGTGGCATCGGTGAAGCGGCCGGTGGACTCGATCACGACGTCGGCGCCGAGCTCGGCCCAGGGCAGGTTCGCCGGGTCCCGCTCCTCGAGCGACTTGAAGGAGTGTGAACCCACGATGATGGAGTCCTCGTCGTAGGACACGTCATGCTTCAGGACGCCGAGGATCGAGTCGTACTTCAGGAGGTGGGCAAGGGTCTTGTTGTCCGTCAGGTCGTTGACGCCGACGATCTCGATGTCAGCCCCGGATTCCAGGACGGCGCGGGTGAAGTTGCGGCCAATACGGCCGAAGCCATTGATACCGACGCGGATGGTCACGATTTTCCTCCAGTAGTGCGCCGTCATGGCGCATGCAGGTCGTTGTCTGATGAACGCACCAGGTGCGTCCCTGGCCCGTCCCTGACAGCGGCCACACGGCCCGTGACGGGGGCGCGGCCGAGCCCTGCGAACGAGGGCCAGCGTTCCTCAGGCTATCACCACGGGTTGGTAAGAAGTTTGGGCTCGACGGCCATTTTTCGGCTCTCCTGTCGTTTCCGCGGGTCATTTCCGGCCGGGGGAGGATCCAAGTGGGGCGCCCCTCCCAACTGCGTACGCAGGATCGTGGCGCCCTCCCAACTGCGTACGCAGAACGTTCCTGCGGGT
>JBNJCY010000136.1:0-6082 GCA_051744325.1 Actinomycetota bacterium | reverse complement strand
CAGCGCCCGCTTCCGCCGAAACGGACCTGTCACTCCGCGGTGCGCCTTCCGTCAGCGCCCGCTTCCGCCCAAACGGACCCGCCACTCCACCATCGGACCCGCCACTCCACCATCGGACCCGCCACGCCACCATCAGGCCCACTCGAGAAGCCCCGATTCGCGCTCTGACGCCGCGGATGCAGGCCTCAACGAGCGTTAACCCATTGCTGGGGAAGATCGTTTCCCGCCCGGGTAAACGATCTTCCCCAGCAACGGGTTAACAAGCGTTGAAGGGCTGTCTGGCGGGATGATTCGGGCCTTGCGGGCCCCACGCCGCCTGTTCGGAGCCGCACGAGGGCGGGTGCGGGCCGTCAGGTCCGCTTGTGGCCCACCCGCCGGGACAGTCACGCTCCCGGACCTCTCGATCAGCCCTCGCGGTGAGTCGATCCTGCGTCCGCTCAAGGCCACAGGACGTCGAGCACCAATCCCTCACCGTGTCACGATGGAGCGGTGCGCACGAACCGGGCCCTGGAGCTGATCGAGGAACTCGGCACGCGCGACGGCCGACTCCTCCACGTCGAGCGCCTGCCCGCCCGGCCCGGCTCCACCACTGACTGGCCCGACTGGGCTGACCCGGACCTCGTCGCCGGGTACCGCCGCCTCGGCATCGAGCGCCCCTGGACCCACCAGACCGACGCCGCGGCCGCCATCCATGCCGGCCGCCACACCGTCATCGCCACGGGCACCGGCTCGGGCAAGTCCCTGCCCGCCTGGCTCGCCGCGGTCAGTGCCGTCCGCGAGGACGCCGCCGACGCCGCCACCCCAGCCGCGGGGCGGATCTCCCGCTACCGCCGCCGCCCAACCACCCTCTACCTCGCCCCCACGAAGGCGCTGGCCGCGGACCAGCTCGCGAACCTGCACGCCCTCCTCCGGGCCGCCACGCTCACCTCCGTCCGCGTCGCCACCTGCGACGGCGACACTCCCTTCTCCGAGCGCGACTGGGCCCGCGACCACGCCGACATCGTCCTCACCAACCCCGACTTCCTCCACTTCACCCTGCTCCCCGGCCACCATCGCTGGCTCCGCCTGCTGCGCGGCCTCAGGTACGTCGTCGTCGACGAGCTGCACGCCTACCGCGGCGTCACGGGCGCGCACGTCGCCCTCGTGCTGCGCCGCCTCCTGCGGATCGCCCGCCACCTCGGTGCCGAGCCCACCGTCGTCATGGCCTCCGCGACCGCCGCGAACCCCGCCCTCACCGCGGCCCGCCTCATCGGCGTGCCCCCCGACGACGTCGCCGCGGTCACCGCCGACGCCTCCCCCTCCGGGACGCGCACCATCGCCCTGTGGCAGGCCGCCCACACGGAGCCGGTGGACCCGGACGTGGAGGCCCCGCGCCGGGCGGCGACGACCGAGGCCGCGCACCTGCTCGCGGACCTCGTCACGATCCGGGCGCGGACGCTCGCGTTCGTACGCTCGCGGGCGTCGGCCGAGTACGTCGCCGAGCGGGCCCGGCAGGATCTGGCGGAGATCGACCCGGACCTGCGCGCCGCCGCCGGCTCCTACCGCGGCGGGTACCTGCCGGAGGAGCGGCGTGAGATCGAGCGGGCGCTGCGGGACGGTGAGCTCCTGGCGCTGGCCACCACGAACGCCCTCGAGCTCGGCATCGACATCTCCGGCCTTGACGCCGTCCTGATCGCAGGCTGGCCGGGATCGCGGGCCTCGATCTGGCAGCAGTCCGGCCGGGCGGGGCGTGCGGGCATGGACGGACTGGCCGTGTTCATCGCCTCCGACGACCCCCTCGACAACTACCTCGTGCACCACCCCGAGGCGATCTTCGGTGCGCCCGTGGAGGTCACCACCTTCGACCCGACCAACCCCTACGTCCTCGCGCCCCACCTGTGTGCCGCCGCGGCCGAGCTGCCACTGACCGCCCCGGACCTGCCCCTGTTCGGCCTGCCCGACGCGGCCCTGCTGGGCGTCCTCGTGGAGCGCGGGCTGCTCCGGGCCCGTCCGTCCGGGTGGTACTGGAACATCCACCTGGGCGTGAGCCCGGCCTCCCTCACGGACCTCCGCGGCTCGGGAGGTGGGGAGGTGCAGGTGGTCGAGAGCCTGACGGGTGCGGTGCTCGGCACCGTGTCCGGGGCGAATGCCGACTCCACGGTCCACCCCGGCGCGGTCTACGTCCACCAGGGACGGGTGCACGTCGTGGAGGAGCTGACCGACGACGTCGCCCTCGTCCGCCACGAGAACCCCGGCTACCGGACCATGCCGCGTTCCGTCTCCACGCTTCGCGTCCTCGGAACCGAGTGGTCGGAGGCGTGGGCAGGCGCCGGCGGCACACCGATCACCTGGGGCTTCGGACCGGTCGAGGTGACGAGCCAGGTGGTGGGCTACGACCGGCTCCTTCCACCTGCCATGGAGGTGATCGGCCACTACCAACTCGAACTCCCGGAACGGCTCCTCCCCACCAAGGCGGTCTGGTGGTCCGTCCCCGAACCGGAATGCCTCGCCGCGGGTCTCACCCCGGGCATGCTCCCGGGGGCCCTGCACGCCGCCGAACACGCCGCCATCGGCCTGCTTCCCCTGCTCGCCACCTGCGACCGCTGGGACATCGGGGGTCTGTCCACGGCGAATCACCCGGACACCGGCGCGCCCACCGTCTTCGTCCACGACGGCCACCCCGGCGGCGCCGGCTTCGCTGAGCGCGGCGCGGCAGTCGCCCGTCGCTGGCTTGAGGCCACGCTCGGGGTGGTGGAGGGCTGCCGGTGCACCGACGGCTGCCCCGCCTGCATCCAGTCCCCCAAGTGCGGGAACGGCAACGCCCCGCTGTCGAAGGCGGGCGCGATCATCCTCCTCCGCCTCGTTCTGGGGAGGGAGTCCCCGTGACCGGGCCCCTGCTGCACGATCCCGATCTCATCGCCGCCCTGCGGGCCGACCTCCGCGCGGTGCGCACGGACACGCTTGAGGCCGTGCTCGGAGAGGAGGCCGCCGAGTCGCTGGCCCGGGAGGCCCGGGTGCCCGCCCTGCTCGCCACCGAGTCCCCACGTGTGTCCCCCCGCACCGCGGACGCCGGCAAACTCGAAGCCGCGCGCGTCCTCGCCCGTCTCCTCCTCGCCGGCGAGCCCATCACCCCCACCGAACTGGACGAGGCCCTCCCCAGCCTCGGCGCCGCCGGCGCGTTGCGCCTCGGCCTCGTCAGTTCCGACGACGGCGCCCTCGTCCCGGCGGTCGACCTGCGGCCCGTCCAACTCGGCACCGAGACCCTCTGGTTCGCCGCCGACCTCGGCGAGCGGCACACCGGCCGGGCGGTCCGCGCGGACCATGTGCTGTCCGTCGGCGGCGCGTCCCTGACCCTCGGCTCGCTCACGATCCGCCGCCCCGTGGCCCGCGCCCTCGACCTTGGGACGGGGTGCGGTATCCAGGCGGCGAGCCTCAGCGGCCACGCCCGCGACGTCGTCGCCACCGACGTCTCGGACCGCGCCCTGGCCTTCGCCGCCTTCAACGCGGCCCTGAACGGGCAGTCCTGGGACCTGCGCCGCGGCTCGCTGCTCGAGCCGGTCCAGGAGGAGGCCTTCGACCTCGTCGTCTCCAACCCGCCCTTCGTGGCCACCCCGGCCGCTGCCCACGACGCCGGCCTGCCCACCCTGACCTACCGGGACGCCGGACGTGGCGGGGACGGACTGCTCGCCGCTCTCATCCGTGATGTGCCGACGCACCTGGCGCCCGGCGGTGTGGCCCAACTCCTCGGCAACTGGGAGCACCGCGAGTGCCGACCGCGCCACCCACGAGCGCGCCTGTGCCGCTTGGCTCCGCGACTTCCACGACCGGGGCGTCACCGGCGTGGGATTCGGGTACGTGGTGCTCCGCCGGCCCGCCGACGACCGCCCGCCGTGGACGCGCCTCGAGGAGCTCACCGGCCCGGCCGCCGACCCGCTCGGCGACCACGTCGCCGCCATCCTGGACGCAGTCGAGTGGCTCGCCCGCACGCCCGACGACGCCCTCGCGGCCACGTACCTCGTCACCGCCCCCGACGTCACCATCGAGCACCACTTCCGGCCCGGCGAGGCGGACCCGGCTGTCATCCTGGCCCGCCAGGGAGGAGGCTTCCGCCGCATCGTCCCCCTCGACACCGCGCTCGCCGGCCTGGTTGGGGCATGCGACGGGGACCTCGCCGTCGGGCAGGTCGCTCACGCGATCGCCACCCTGCTCGAGGTGCCGGCCGATGAGCTGGTGCCGCGGCTACTCGTGCGCGTCCGGGACCTCGCGGTTGACGGCATCCTCGTCCACCCGTGATCGGGAGTCGCGCTGCATCGCGGCGAAGGTCTTCTTCACGGTGAAGCCGAGCCGCTCGTACAGCCTGGTCGCGCCGGTCGGGCTCTCGGAATCGACATCCAGGTCCGCGCGGTCGAAGTCGCCGCTCGCGGCCCCGAGCTCAAGGGTTCGTGCGAGGCAGGCCGCTGCGAGGCCCTGCCCGCGCGCGCCCGGCACCGTGCCCACGAGGTTCACGTGCAGCTCGCGGTCCACCCACTGTCCGGCCAGGACGTAGGCGAGCACCTCGCCGTCCGGAGCGAGCGCGAGGGTGGACAGGTCCATGCGGTTGGCGCGGGCGGTCCAGTGGTCGTGCCAGGGGCCCGCGGCCTGGGGTGCCGTGCCCCAGTGGTCGGCGAAGGCACGGTTGTGGGAGAGCCGCACGGATTCCTCCTGCTCCTCCGCCGGGCTCACCAACCGCGCCGGCACGTCCGGGATGGCAAGGGGCTCGCCGGGCAGCGGACGGGTGAGCAGGTTGAAGAACCGCACCGCCTCGTAGCCGCGCCGGGACCAGAGCGCGCGAGCGGACGAACCCTCCAGGCCGCCGTCGGCACGCCAGTAGGAGGGCGCGCCGGGGTGGCGCTGCGCGGCCAGCACGACGGCGCGGCGTTCCATGCGGTCCGCCAGCTCCCGGCCGATCCCGCGGCCCCGGCGGTCCGGGGCGACGCCGCCGCCCAGGGTGGCCCGCACCCGCCCCTGGGCGTCGAGGGTGTGACCGACGCGGAGCTGTCCGTACGCGACCAACTGGTCCCCGTGCCACACCGCCCAGCTGTCCGCGGCGGGGGTGAAGCCGGACTCCTCCAGCTCCTCGGCCAGGTCGGCCGCGTCGTAGAACTCCTCGGTGCCGTCCGCCTCGGCGAGCAGGTTGGCCAGCTCCGCCCACGCAGGCACTGCAGCTGCGTCGAGCCGCCCCCAGCGCAGGTCCGGATCCATGTACCCATCCTGTCCGTGGCGCGCGGCCGCGGTCCAGCGCTTTTCGCCGACCGTGGCCGGGGCCGCCGCGGTACCATCGAGCATGGCCACCCTGCTGGAGATCCACCCGGTCGACCCCCAGCCGCGCCTGGTCTCCATGGTCGTGGACGTCCTGCGCGACGGCGGTTTGATCGCCTACCCGACCGATGCCTGCTACGCGCTGGGGGCCGTGGTGGGCAACCAGCAGGCCAAGGAGCGGATCCTGGCGATCCGCCACCTCGACGAACGCCACGACTTCACGTTCGTCTGCCGCGACTTCGCCCAGCTCGGCCAGTTCGTGCGCCTCAGCAACCCCGTGTTCCGGGCGGTGAAGGCCGCCACCCCGGGGCCCTACACCTTCATCCTGCCGGCGAGCCCCGAGGTGCCGCGGCGCCTCCAGCACCCGCGGAAGCGAACCGTGGGGGTCCGCATCCCGCAGCACCGGATCACGCAGGCCATCCTCGCGGAACTCGGGGAGCCGCTGCTGTCCAGCACGCTGCTGCTGCCCGGCCAGGGGGAGCCCCTCTCCACGGGTTTCGAGGTGCGCGAGGAACTCGACCACCTCGTGGAACTCGTCGTCGACGGGGACGCGGCCGGCTGCGGGCCGACGACGGTGGTGGACTTCTCCGGCGGCTCGCCCGAAGTGGTCCGCACCGGCTCCGGCGACCCCGCGCGGTTCGCCTGATGGACCCATTGGCTCCCGCGCCGATCCACGGTGACGGCGGACGGTGCTGACCCCCCGGCAGGAAGGGGGGACAGCCCGGTTGACCCAGGCGGGCGATGGCGCTTGGCTTGGGGTGTACTTAACCAATGAGGAGACACGGACATGAGCACTACACCGAAT
>JBNJCY010000135.1:0-6106 GCA_051744325.1 Actinomycetota bacterium | reverse complement strand
ACTCCGAACTGGATGGCTGTCTCGGCGGAGCAACTCGCGGACATCGCGGTCTCCTCCGCCGAGACAGCCATCCAGTTCGGAGTGGAGCCCCGCATCGCCATGCTTTCGTACTCCACCGGTGAATCCGGCTCCGGCGCCGAGGTGGAGAAGGTACGCGAGGCGACGCGCCTCGTGCGGGATCGTGCCCCCAAGCTCTCGGTCGAGGGTCCCATCCAGTACGACGCCGCCATCGAGCCGTCCGTCGCGAAGACGAAGCTGCCGGACTCCGAGGTCGCGGGCCGGGCGACCGTCTTCATCTTCCCGGACCTCAACACCGGGAACAACACCTACAAGGCCGTACAACGGTCTGCAGGCGCAGTCGCCGTCGGTCCGGTCCTGCAGGGCCTGAACAAGCCGGTGAACGATCTCTCGCGTGGCGCCCTTGTCAAGGACATCGTCAACACCGTGGCCATCACCGCGGTCCAGGCACAGGGTGCCACGCCCGTCACAGAGGGAGAACAGCAGTGACACACCGAACCGTTCTCGTCATCAACTCGGGGTCGTCCTCGATCAAGTACCAGCTCATCGATCCGGACACGGCCGAATCGCTCGCGAGCGGGCTGGTGGAGCGCATCGGCGAGGAGACCGGCGAGATCACCCACAAGTACGCCGGCGAGAAGCACACCGAGGCCCGTCCGATCGCGGACCACGGCGACGGGCTGCGCCGGGTCATCGACCTGTGCGACGAGGTCGGTCCCACCCTCCGTGAGGCCGGGATCGTGGCAGTGGGCCACCGGGTGGTCCAGGGCGGCAAGCACTTCGACAGCGCCACCCTCGTGGACGAGGCCGTGATCGAGCAGATCACCGAGCTCAACATGCTCGCGCCCCTCCACAACCCCGCGAACGTGCGGGGTATCGAGGTGGCCCGCGAGCTGCTCTCCGACGTCCCACACGTCGCCGTGTTCGACACGGCCTTCTTCGGGGACCTGCCGGCGGAAGCGGCCACGTACGCGCTGGACCGCGAGGTGGCCGAGAAGTACTCCATCCGGCGCTACGGCTTCCACGGCACCTCCCACCAGTTCGTCTCCCGCTCGGTCAGCGAGTTCCTTGGCCGTGACGACGTCAGGCAGGTCGTGCTCCACCTGGGCAACGGCGCGTCCGCCTCGGCGGTGGTGGGGGGCCACGCCGTCGAGACCTCGATGGGCCTGACCCCCCTCGAGGGGCTCGTGATGGGGACCAGGACCGGGGACATCGACCCGGCCGTCGCCTTCCACCTGTGCCGCGTCGCCGGCATGGACGTCACCGAGATCGACGACCTGTTCAACAAGCAGTCCGGCCTCAAGGGCCTGACCGGCCACAACGACATGCGGGTGGTCCGTGGCCTCGCGGAGGAGGGCGACGAGCAGGCGATCCTCGCCCTGGGGGTCTACACCCACCGGCTCCGCAAGTACATCGGGGCGTACGCCGCGGTCATGGGGGGCATCGACGCCCTCACGTTCACCGCGGGAGTCGGGGAGAACAACGTCGAACTCCGAAGCGAGGTGGCCGAGGGACTGGGCTTCCTCGGCATCCATCTGGACCCGGACCGCAACGCCGCCCGCGCCTCCGGTCCGCGGGTGATCTCGCCCGACGGCGCTCCTGTCACTGTGCTCGTCGTGCCGACCAACGAGGAACTCGAGATCGCCCGCCAGAGCGTGGAGCTGCTCGGGGACTGACGCGGACGTGGGGGCCCCCACGGGTGAGGGCCCCTAAATGGTCATCTGCGGTGCTTCAGGAGGTCTTCGGCGACGTCATCGACGCGACGTCGAGGGCCACGTCGAGCTGTTCCTCCGTGACCTCGCCACGCTCCACATAACCGAGGTCGATGACGGCCTCGCGGATCGTGAGGTTCTCCTTGACGGAGTGCTTGGCTATCTTCGCCGCGGCCTCGTAGCCGATGACCCGGTTCAGGGGGGTGACGATCGACGGCGACGACTCGGCCAGCTGCTTGCAGCGCTCCACGTTGGCCACCACACCGTCCACGCACTTCGTGGCCAGCACGCGCGAGACGTTCCCGATGAGCGTGATCGACTCGAGCAGGTTGCGGGCCATGACGGGTAGCATCACGAGGAGGTCGAAATTGCCCTGGGCACCGGCGAACGCGATCGCTGCGTCGTTGCCGATGACCTGCGCCGCCACCTGAACGGTCGCCTCGGGGAGCACCGGGTTCACCTTGCCCGGCATGATCGAAGAGCCCGGCTGGAGGTCCGGCAGGAGGATCTCGCCGATGCCCGTGCGAGGGCCGGAGCCCATCCACCGCAGGTCGTTGGCGATCTTCACCAGCGAGACGGCGATGGTTCGCAGTGCACCGGACATCTCGACGAGCGAGTCCTGGGCTGCTTGGGCCTCGAAGTGGTTGGAGGCCTCGACGAAGGGCAGTCCGGTGTTCTCGGAGATGAGTTCGATGACGCGCTGGGAGAAGCCGGCAGGCGTGTTGATCCCAGTCCCCACCGCGGTGCCGCCGAGCGGGAGTTCGCTGAGCCGCGGCAGCGCCGCCTCTACACGGGCGGTGCCGTACCTGATCTGGGTGGCGTAGCCGGAGAACTCCTGCCCGAGCATGATCGGGGTGGCGTCCATGAGGTGCGTCCGGCCGGACTTGACGACGTCCTTGTACTCCTCGGCCTTGGCCTCGAGGGAGCGGGCGAGGACGTCGAGACCGGGCAGCAACTCGTCCTTGACGGCTCCCACCGCGGCGATGTGGATCGAGGAGGGAAACACGTCGTTGGAGGACTGGGAGGCGTTCACGTGGTCGTTCGGGTGCACCGGGGAACCCTTGACCCGGGAGGCGAGCGTGGCGACGACCTCGTTGGTGTTCATGTTCGACGACGTCCCGGACCCGGTCTGGAACACGTCGATCGGGAACTCGCCGTCGTGGCCGCCCGCGATGACCTCGTCGGCCGCGGCGACGATCGCGTTGGAGGTCTCCTCGTCGATGACGCCGAGTTCCAGGTTCGCGAGCGCCGCGGCCCGCTTGATCTGGCCGAGTGCGGCGATGTGGTGAGACGACAGGCCACGACCGGAGATCGGGAAGTTCTCGACCGCCCGCTGCGTCTGAGCGGCGTACAGGGCGTCCTTCGGGACCCTGACCTCTCCCATGGTGTCGTGCTCGATGCGGTATTCCGTCACGGTTCCTCCTGTGGAGTTGGGATGCTCCCCTCAGTCTCCCAAAAGGATCGGGGCCCCACCCGGGAGTTCAGTGCCGGGCTTGGTAGGGGGACACCACCACTTCCACGCGCTGGAACTCCTTGAGGTCGGAGTACCCGGCCGTCGCCATGGCACGCCGCAGCGCACCCATCATGTTGGTCGTGCCGTCGGCGACAGCGGTGGGGCCCTGGACGATCTGCTGGAGCGGACCGACCGTCCCCACGTTGACGCGTTCGCCGCGCGGGAGGAACGGGTGGTGCGCCTCCACGCCCCAGTGCCAGCCCTTGCCGGGGGCCTCCGCCGCCCGCGCGAGCGCGGCACCCATCATCACCGCGTCCGCACCGCAGGCGATCGCCTTGACGAGGTCGCCCGACCGGCCGATGGCAACGTCGGCGATGACGTGCACGTACCGGCCGCCAGAATCGTCGAGATAGTCGCGCCGGGCGGCGGCGACATCGGCCACCGCGCTTGCCATGGGGACGTGGATCCCCAGCGCCTGCCGCGTGGTGTGGGCGGCCCCTCCCCCGAAACCGACGAGCACGCCAGCGGCGCCCGTGCGCATCAGGTGGAGCGCGGCCATGTGGGTCGCGGCGCCACCCACGATGACGGGGACGTCCAACTCGTAGATGAACCGCTTCAGGTTCAGCGGTTCGCGGTTGGAGGACACATGCTCGGCCGAGACCGTGGTGCCCCGGATGACGAAGAGGTCCACTCCCGTCTCGACCACGGTCCGCCAGTGCTCCTGGGTCCTCTGGGGGCTCAGCGCGGCGGCGACGGTCACACCGCCCGCACGGATCTCCGCGAGCCGGCATGTGATGAGGTCAGGTTGGATCGGCGCGGAGTAGATCTCCTGCATCCGGGTGATGCCCGCGTGCTCCGGGAGAACGGCGATCTCGTGGAACAGGTCCTCCGGGTCCTCGTACCGGGTCCACAGGCCTTCCAGGTCGAGGACCCCGATGCCGCCGACCCGCCCGAGTTCTACACAGGTAGCCGGGGACATCGACGAGTCCATCGGTGCCCCGAGGATCGGCGTCTCGACGTGGTAGGCGTCGATCTGCCACGAGGTGTCGACGTCCTCGGGATCACGGGTCCTGCGCGACGGGACGACAGCTATGTCGTCGAAGGAATAGGCGCGTCGACCGCGCTTGCCACGTCCGATCTCGACTTCGTTGCTCACCCGAGCATGCTACCGGCTGCGGGTCCGGCGCCCGGATCCCTAACCCCGTCGGCTGTAGTTCGGGGCCTCGCTCGTCATGAAGACGTCGTGGGGATGGGACTCCTTGAGACCCGCGGAGGTGGTGCGGACGAACCGTCCGCGATCCTGGAGTTCGGGGATCGTCCTGGCCCCGACGTAGAACATCGACTGGTGGAGGCCCCCGACGAGCTGGTAGGCCACAGCGGAGAGCGGACCACGGTAGGGCACCTGGCCCTCGATCCCCTCCGGGATGATCTTGTCGTCCGAGGAGACGTCCGCCTGGAAGTACCGGTCCTTCGAGTAGGACAGCCGGCCGCGGGAGGCCATGGCACTGATGGAGCCCATCCCGCGATAGTGCTTGTACTGCTTGCCGTTGACGAAGACGAGTTCTCCCGGGCTCTCCTCGCATCCTGCGAGGAGCGAGCCGAGCATCACTGTCTCGGCGCCCGCCACGAGTGCCTTGGCGATGTCGCCCGAGTACTGCAGGCCGCCGTCGCCGATCACGGGGACGCCCGCCGGACCGCACGCCCGGGTGGCCTCCATGATGGCCGTCACCTGGGGCACGCCGACGCCGGCCACCACCCGGGTCGTGCAGATCGAACCGGGGCCGACACCGACCTTGACGGCGTCCACGCCCGCGTCGACGAGTGCCTTGGCACCCTCGTAGGTCGCGACATTGCCGCCGATGACCTGTACGTGGCGGAGCGCCGGGTCCCCCTTGATCCGGGCGACCATCTCGAGCAGCAGCCGGGCCTCGCCATTCGCGGTGTCCGCGACCATGACGTCCACGCCGGCCTCAACCAGTGCGATGGCGCGGTCCCAGGAGTCCCCCCAGTACCCGATGGCCGCCCCAACCCTCAGGCGGCCTCCCTCGTCCTTCGTGGACAACGGGTACTTCTCGGACTTGACGTAGTCCTTCACGGTGATCAGGCCCCGGAGGTGGCCGGCGTGGTCGACAAGGGGGAGCTTCTCGATCTTGTGCTTCGCCAGCAGCTTCGCAGCCTCCGCGGATTCCACGCCCTCCGGTGCCGTGATCAACGGCATCGCGGTCATCACCTCGCGAACGAGCAGGCGAGGGAAGTCGACCGGATCGATGAAGCGCAGGTCGCGGTTGGTGATGATGCCCAGCAGGATCCCGTCATCGTCGACGACCGGCAGGCCCGAGATGCGGTACTGGCCGCACGTCCGGTCCAGATCCTCGAGGGTGGCCTCCGGCGAGACCGTCACGGGATCAGAGATCATCCCCGACTCGGAACGTTTCACGACGTTGACCTGTTGCGCCTGCTCCGCGATCGAGAGGTTGCGGTGCAGGATCCCGATCCCGCCCTGACGGGCCATCGCGATGGCCATCCGTGCCTCCGTCACGGTGTCCATGGCGGCGGACACCAAGGGCACCTTCACGCTGATCTCACGAGTCAGCCGAGAGGTGGTGTCGACCTCCGACGGGATGACGTCGGTGGCGCCAGGAAGCAGGAGGACGTCGTCATAGGTGAGACCGAGAGGTAGATCGCGCACATCCCGAGTCTAGCCGCCCGTGCCAGGGGCCTCTCCGGCGACCACCGCACGGCCGCGGCACCCCAAGGACGGAGCGCTACCCGGCAACCATCGAGAGAGCGCTTTCCCGACCGAAAAGTGTTCCGAATTCTGGCTCTTGTGACGCTTCCGTGGGTGGTTTCCGGCCGGGGGAGGATCCAAGTGGGGCGCCCCTCCAACTGCGTACGCAGGGTCGTGGCGCCCTTCCCAACTGCG
>JBNJCY010000134.1:0-6184 GCA_051744325.1 Actinomycetota bacterium | reverse complement strand
GGCGCTGGACCGCTGGAGGGTGGGGGACCGCATCCTGCGGGCGGTCGCCGCCGGCACTCCCCTCGACCGAGCGCTGGAGGCGGAACGGGTGCGGGGCGAGGTCCCGCCGGGCGCGCTCGGGGAGGAGGCCCTCGCGAAGGTCGCTGTCGACGTCGTCGCGCTGCGCGGGGCCGCCGCACCCGTGCTGGACGCCGGCCCCGCCGCCTCACGTGACGTCACCGTCACCCTGCCGGACGGCGTGGTGCTGGGCGGCACGGTCTCCTCCCTGCACGGTGGCGGTCTGGTCCGGGTGGTGTACTCGAAGCTGGCACCGAAGCACCGGCTGCGGGCGTGGGTGCAACTGCTCGCCCTGGCCGCCGACGACGGCGCCACCGTCCCTCCCCGTGGGGCCCGGACGATCGGGCGGGGCAAGGACGGTGGGGTCACCGTCGCGACCCTGCGGCCGCCGTCGGCCCAAGAGGCGCGCACACTGCTGGACCTGCTGGTCGGGGTGTACCGCCGCGGCATGACCACCCCGCTGCCGCTGGCGGCGGCGACGTCGCACGCCTATGCGAAAGCCAGGGCCGGCGGCAAGGACGTGGGCGGCGCCGAGTACGTTGCCGGCAGAGCCTGGTCCGCGTGGAACAGCCTGCAGAAGCGGGACTTCGGCGACGCCGGGGACCCCGAGCACCACCTCGTGTGGGATGACGCCGAGCTGCGGACACTGCTGGCGATCCCGCCGGACCCGCTCCTGGTGCCCCCGGCCGCGACCAGGGTCCTCGCCGACCCCGACCGGCCGCTGCTCGGCTCGCTGCGGGACGAGCCGCACCTGCTCGGGCAGCTCGCCCGGCTGGTCTGGGAACCGCTGCTCGCCCACGAGGGCCTCCGCGACCTGGCGGGGGGTGCGCCGTGACCAGCTACGACGTCTGCGGCCCACTGCCAGAGGGCACCACCGTGCTGGAGGCATCCGCCGGCACCGGCAAGACCCACACGATCGCGTCCCTCGCGGTGCGCTACGTCGCCGAGGGGCTGGCGCGGATCGATGAACTCATGCTCGTCACCTTCGGCCGGGCCGCCACCGTGGAACTGCGGGACCGGGTGCGCGCCCGCATGGTGGAGACCGCCGCCGCGCTCGAGGCCCGCGAACCGCAGAGCCGCGACGGCGTCCCCGACCCCCTGTTCGTCCACCTCCTCGCCGACGACGTGGAGACCCGCCTCCGCAACCTCACCACCGCGCTGGCCGCATTCGACTCAGCCACCATCGCCACCACGCACGGCTTCTGCCACCAGATGCTGGTCGGGCTCGGCGTGGCCGCCGACGTGGATGGCCACACCACCTTCCTGGAGGACCCGCGGGACCTGCTGGGCGACGTCGTCGCGGACCTGCGGGCGGCTGAGCACGGCGGCCCGGGCGGCCCGCTCCCGGTTCTGGACCACCGGACGGCGGCGGCCGTCGCCGGCTGGGCGATCGGGGACCCGGCGGCGCGGCTGGAGCCGTCCTCCGCCGAGGACGACGCCGCTGCCGCACGGTACCGGTTCGCCGTCCGGGCGCGCGAGGCGATGCGGGCGCGGAAACGGGCCGGGCACCTGCTGGACTGGGACGACCTGCTCGTCCTGCTGCGGGACGCCCTCGCCGACCCCGCCACCGGCCCGGACGCCTGCGGGCGCGTCCGCTCGCGCTACAGAGTGGTCATGGTGGACGAGTTCCAGGACACCGACCCGGTGCAGTGGGAGATCCTCGAACGCGCCTTCCATGGCAACCGAACCCTCGTGCTGATCGGGGATCCCAAGCAGGCGATCTACGCCTTCCGCGGCGCTGACGTCGTGACATACCTGCAGGCGGTGGGTGCCGCCGGAACCCAGGAGACCCTCGGGACCAACTGGCGCAGCGACGCCCCACTCGTGGCGGCGCTCGGGCACGTGTGGAACGGGGTGCCGCTCGGGGACGAGCGCATCATCGTCCACCCGGTGGGGGCGCACCACGCGGATCGCTCCCTCAGCGGAGCCGTGGGCGCCCCGGTTCGGATCCGGGTGCTGGACCGGGCCGCCTGCCGAGTCGCGGCCCCCAGATCGGTGACGGCAGGCGTGGCGCGGAAGCGGATCGCGCGAGACGTCGCAGAGGACGTGGTACGGCAGCTGTCCGGGGGAGCACAGCTGTCCGAGGGAGTGCAGCTGTCCGAGGGCGCGCGGGCGGAGGGCCGGCCGCTGGCGCCCGGGGACATCGCAGTGATCGTGCAGCGCAACGAGGACGGCCGGACGGTCCGCGATGCCTTGCGAGCCGAGGGACTGCCGGTGGTTCTCACCGGCACGCAGAGCGTGTTCGGGACGGCCGCCGCGCAGCAGTGGCTGACGCTGCTGGAGGCGCTGGGAGGATTGGCGCAGCCGCGGCTGGCGCGCGCCGTCGCCCTCACGGACTTCATGGGGTGGACGGCCACCCAGCTCGCCACAGCCGACGACGACCTCCTCGACTCCCTCGCCCGAACCGTCCGCGAGTGGGCGAGCGAGATGTCCGAACGCGGGGTCGCGGCCCTCATGGAGCGGATCTGGGGCGGCGCCGGCATCGTGCCCCGCGTGCTCGCCCGCGACGACGGCGAGCGCGACCTCACCGACCTGCGGCACGTGGGCGAGGCGCTGCATGCCGAGGCGGTGCGGGCCCGTGGTGGCGTCGCCCACCTCACGGCCTGGTTGCGGGCCCGCATCGGGGAGGCGGGCGCGGACGCGGACCTGGAACGCAGCCGCCGGCTCGAATCGGACGCCGCCGCGGTGCAGGTGGTGACCGTCCACCGGGCCAAGGGGTTGGAGTACCCCGTGGTGTACGCCCCCTTCCTCTGGGACAGGTACGTCTGGCCGATGCCCGACCCGCTGCGCTACCACGACGAGTCCGGGACACGCGTGCTCGACGTCGGCTTCAAGGGCGGCCCGGACTACTCCGCGGGCAAGCGCCGTCACCAGGCTGAGGAGGCGGGCGAGCAGCTCCGCCTCGCATACGTGGCCCTCACCCGCGCCCGCTCCCAGGTGGTGGTGCACTGGGTGCCGACGTCGAACACGCTGAACGGACCGCTGCACCGCCTCCTGTTCGGCGAGCGCGGGTTCGGTGGCTCCGTCCCGGACCAGGTGCCTGTTCCCTCCTCCGACGACGCCGCCCGCACCCATCTCCGGGCACTGGCGGCCGGGTCCGGGGGCGGGATCACTGTGGAGAGGTGCGGCGACGAGCCCGCTGCCGCACCGGCATCCGATGCAGCCGTGTCCGACGCACGCGGGCTCGGGGCCGGCCGGGCGGCGGCGGACGCCCCGCTCACGGTGCGCACCTTCGACCGGCGGCTGGACCGGGCGTGGGCACGGCTGTCGTACACCGCACTCACCGCGCGCGCCCACGAGGCGGTGTACGGCGCTGAGGCAGAGTTCGCGGGCATCGTCGACGAGCCGGAGGTGCGGCTGGTGGAGGGAGAACCCGAGGCGGTGGCGCCACTCCCCCACCCGGCTGAGACGTACCACTCCCCGCTCGGGGCCATGCCCGGCGGGACGGCGTTCGGCACCGTCGTGCACGAACTGTTCGAGCAGTTGGACTTCACCGCGGAGGACCTCACGGCTGCGCTCACCGAGGCTGCGGCGGCTGCCGGTGCGGACCGGCTGGGGGTGGAGCCGCGAACGTTGGCGGCCGGCCTGGAGCCCGTCCTGCGCA
This sequence comes from Actinomycetota bacterium, assembly GCA_051744325.1. Taxonomy (GTDB): domain Bacteria; phylum Actinomycetota; class Actinomycetes; order Actinomycetales; family Actinomycetaceae; genus UBA1383. The sequence goes on along the minus strand of JBNJCY010000134.1, from coordinate 2,523 downwards.
CTCCGCTCGGGGCGCTCGCCGACGGCCGGGCGCTCGTGGACGTGTCGCACGCCGACCGGCTCGACGAGCTCGGGTTCGAGTTGCCGCTCGCCGGCGGCGACATGCCACGGGACGGTGCGCGACTGCGTGGGATCGCTCGGTTGCTGCGGGAGCACCTGCCCGCCGGTGACGTGCTGGCACAGTACGCGGATGACCTCGCCGGCATGGACGACCACGCGCTCCGCGGCTTCCTCACCGGGTCAATCGACCTGGTACTGCGGGTGCGGAGCGTGGAAGGGACTCCGCGGTTCCTCGTCGTGGACTACAAGACCAACTGGCTGGGCAGCAGCGGGCCGGCTGGCAGCGGGCCCGCGGGCGGCGGCGAACACCCGCCCCTGACCGCATGGGACTACCGCGGCTCGGCCATGGTGGAGTCGATGCGGCACGCGCACTACCCGCTGCAGGCGCTGCTGTACTCGGTGGCCCTGCACCGCTTCCTGCGGTGGCGGCTTCCCGGCCACGTGCCGGAGCAGCACCTGGGTGGGGTGCTGTACCTGTTCGTCCGCGGCATGTGCGGGCCGGACACCCCGGTGGCCGAGGGCATGACCTGCGGGGTGTTCGAGTGGTCGCCGCCCGCGGCGCTCGTGGTGGCGCTTTCAGAGCTGTTGGAGGCGCGCGATGACCAGTGAGGCCCTCGCCCCGTTCGCCCAGTTCGCCCCGTTCGCCGCGGCCGGCGTGCTGGCGGACGCGGACGTGCACGTCGCCCGGCGGCTGGCCCGTCTCGGTAGCGAGCCCGACGGCGCCGTCCTTCTCGCCGCGGCCCTCGCCGTCCGGGCGGTGCGCTTCGGGTCCGTCTGCGTGGACCTGGGGCGGGCGCGCGAGCTGGACCCGGCCCTGCCGTGGCCCGAGCCCGCCACGTGGGACGTCGCAGTGCGGTCCACCGGCCTCGTGACCGTTGGCGCGGAGGACCCACCGCTCGACCAGGTCCGGCCGCTCCGGTTCGTGGACGATCTGCTGTACCTCGAGCGGTACTGGCGCCAGGAACAGGTGGTGGCGCGCTGGGTGGACGCAGCGGCAGACGCCGCTCCAGGCACTGCAGCCGGCGCCATTCCCGGCGCCATTCCCGGCGCCGCTCCCGACGAGGGTCCCCGCGCCGCTCCCGACGAGGGTCCCGGGCCCGCGCTCCGGACCGCCCTCGACCGGCTCTTCGGAGTCTCCGGCCCGGACAATCTCCAGCGCCGCGCGGTCGAGATGGCCGCCACCCACCGCTTCAGCATCATCGCGGGCGGACCCGGCACGGGGAAGACGTGGACGGTCGCCCGGCTGCTCGCGACCCTGCAGTCCCAGGCGGGGCAGTCCCGCGCCGGCGGCCGGCTCCGCGTGGCGTTGGCCGCTCCGACCGGCAAGGCCGCCGCGCGACTAACGGAGTCCATCGCCGCGGCCGCGGCCAGGCCGGAGTTCCCCGCTGAGGATCGGTCCCACGTGGACGGGTTGAAGGCCACCACCCTGCACCGCCTCCTCGGCGCCCGGCCGGGGACGAGCCGGTTCACCTTCAACCGCACCAACCGGCTCCCCCACGACCTGGTGGTGTTGGACGAGGCCTCGATGGTGTCACTGACCCTGATGTCCCGGCTCATGGACGCGCTGCGGCCGGACTGCCGGCTCGTGCTCGTCGGGGACCCGGACCAACTCGCATCCATCGAGGTGGGCGCGGTGCTCGGGGACCTCGTGGCGCGGCCGGGCACCCCAGTGGTGCGGCTGGAGTCCGTGCACCGGTTCTCCCCCGAGATCCACGCCCTCGCCAGGGCCATTCGGGCGGGCGACCCTGACGCCGCCGTATCCGCGCTGCACGGCAAAGGCATCGAGTTCATCCCGGTCGACTCCGCCAGCGCGGGACCGCCGCGACTGGCGGGCCTGCGCGACGACGTCGTCGACGCCGGACGCAGGATCGTGGAAGGGGCCCGGGCCGGGGACGGGGAGGCGACCCTCGCCGCGCTGTCGGGACATCAGGTGCTGTGCGCGCACCGTGAGGGTGCGTACGGGGTGCGGCAGTGGGGCCGGAGGGTGGAGGCGTGGCTTCGGACCGCCGTCGAGGGGTACGGGCGCGAGGGCTCCTGGTACGTGGGACGGCCGCTGCTGATCACGCAGAACGATCACCAGTTGCGGCTCTACAACGGCGACGTGGGTGTGGTGGTGGCCCACGACGGCGGGATCCGGGCAGCGTTCACGCGTGACGGCAAGCCGCACCTCGAGATCCCCGGACGACTCGGCGCGCTGGAGACCGTGCACGCCCTGTCCATCCACCGGAGCCAGGGCAGCCAGTACGAGCGGGTGACGGTGGTGCTGCCGCCGGCGTCGTCGCCGCTGATGACGCGGGAGTTGCTCTACACGGCGGTCACGCGTGCGGAGAGGCACGTCCGAATCATCGGGACGCCGGAGGCGCTGGCCGCGGCCGTGCGGCGCCCCATCGTCCGGGCCAGCGGGCTGCGGGTGCGTGCGTGATGCGGGAGCGGTCCCGGATCACGCGGCGAGCGGGGCGATGGC
>JBNJCY010000133.1:0-6185 GCA_051744325.1 Actinomycetota bacterium | reverse complement strand
ATGCCTACGACTATACGACGACTTCTTCTCCGGCTCGACCGCTGGGTCTCGGCGCCGGTCCCGATGAGGCTCGAGACCCGAGCAGCGCTCACTCCTCCCACCGCTCCGGAAACGACGACGGATCGCGCGTAAACCGGTGAAGACTGAGCTGGAATCTGCTCCAGGGTCCTTGTCGCCTACAATTCATTGGTCTTCGCCATGGCGTGACGAAGGCATCGACTCTGGAGGTCTTCGCGCAGTCGCGAGGCATCAGTCCGTCCAAGGTCATCGCGTTCGGAGACATGCCGAACGATGTCGAGATGCCTCGCTGGGCAGGGCGCGGGTACGCGATGCATGGCGGGCATGCGGAAGCCCTGACTGCAGCGGAGCGTCTCCTCACGCACCCAACCCCGAGACCGGCTCGCCCACCTTCCTCCCCAGGACCATGATCTCGATCTCGTCGAGCTCCAGCGGCCGAATCCCCCAGTTCCCCGCCGTCCCGCCGCCGACGTGCGTCACCCCCAATCCCGCGAGCCGGAACAGCAATGTCAACTCCGACGGCGTGAAGCCCCGCTCCCGCACCGCCACCGGCTCCAGCCCGTCGCGCGGGGGCATCTCGGAGGCCTCCACGGACGTGGCCGGGTCGAAGCGGCCGGCGGCGACGTCGTCGTCGGACCACCGCCGGAACATCCCGACGGCGCTCAGCGCCGTGAGCGCAACCGGCGCCCCCGGTCGCAGCGCGCGCGAGACGTTGGCGAGGATCGCGAGCGGCTGGTCCCACGGGTCGTCCCCGGCGCTGAGCAGGCCGAACGCCCCCTCGCACAGGCAGATGGCGGCGTCGAAACGGACAGGCAGGTCGAAGCGCGTGGCGTCACCCTGCACCCAATCGACGACGACGCCCCCCTCCTCCGCCCGCGCCCTCGCCCGGGCGAGCATCTCGCCGGACAGGTCGAGGCCGGTGACGGCGAACCCACGCCGGGCCAGCTCGACCGAGTGCCGGCCGGTCCCGCAGCCGACGTCGAGGATTGCGGCGCCGGGGGCGAGTCCGAGGTGCTCCACCAGGAAGTCCACCTCGGCGAGCGTGTTCCTGGTGAAGACGTTGTCGTCGTAGATCTCGGCGTGGGCGTCGAAGAAGTCGCGCCAGCTGTTGGACCCGGTCACGTCAGACCGAGCGCCGCGAAGGCCTCAACCAGGCCCGCCACCTCCGGGCCGGCGGCGATGCGGTCAGCCGCCGCGACGACGTCGGGGTGCGAACCCTCGATCGCCACGCCCACTCCGGCGTACTCGAGCATCTCGACGTCGTTGAGACCGTCCCCGAACGCGATCACGTCGTGCAGCTCGAGCGCGAAGCGCTCCACCACCACGGCCATGCCCCCGGCCTTGTGCACGCCCTGAAGGTAGAGCTCGCCGGCAGACTCCCCCATCCCGTGGATCGGGCTCGGCAGCAACTGAACCCCCTCCCCGACCGCCTCAGCCAGAGCGCTGACCGAAACTGGTGAGTCGAAGAGGGAGACCTTCCCGAACGAGGTGGCGGACAGGTCCGCCGACATCCGCAGCCGGGCGAGGATGGCGTCCGTCGCGGCCCGGCCGGACGAACCCGTGAGGAAGGCCCCGAGGACAGCGCGGAGCCGCTCGTCGACTCCCGGGCGCCCATGGATGGCCGCGGGCTCCTCGAGCACGTAGGCGACGTCGTGGGCATCGAGGATGCGGAGGACGGTGGCAGCGAGGGCGGCGGGGAAGCGGCGGTCCAGCAGCACCTCGCCGTTCACCTCGACGTACCCGCCCGCCGCGCCCACGATCCCGTCGAACCCGGCGTTCAGGACGTGCGCGGGCAGCATCGACTTCGGCCGACCAGTACACAGGAGGACGAGGTGCCCGTTCTCACGGACGGCACGCACCGCCGTGATGTGCCCCTCCGGCACCACGCCGCGGTCGGCGTATGTCCCGTCGAAGTCGAGAAAGACCGCCTGTCGTCGCATCACTTCAGGTCAGGCCGAGCGCCGCGAAGGCCTCCACAAGGCCCTCCTCCTCCGGGCCGGGGATGATGTGGTCGGCCGCTGCGAGGAGTTCGGGGGGTGAGCCCTCGACCGCCACGGCAACGCCCGCGTACTGAAGCATCTCGAGGTCGTTGAGACCGTCCCCGAACGCGATCAGGTTCCGCCGCTCCAGCCTGAAGCGCTCCGCCACCACTGCCATGCCGCCGGCCTTGTGCACGCCCACCAGGTAGAGCTCACCAACCGAGTCCCCCATCGCCTGGACCGAGCTCGGCAGTGCGCCCACCCCGTCACCGATCTCCTCCCCCAACGCGGACACCGGGACCGGGGAATCGAAGAGCGTGACCTTCCCGAAGGAGACCCTGGAGAGGTCCTCCGACGTCCGCAGGTTGGCGAGGATGTCCTCCAGCCCGCCGTCCTGCCCAGGCTCGTCCGTGAAGTGGCCGGCGAAGGCGGCCCGGAGACGCTCATCGACACCGGGGAGCCCATGCACGGCCTCGGGCGCCTCGAGGATGTACCCGACGTCGTGTGTGTCCAGCACCCGGAGCACCGCGGCGGCGAGGTGGGCGGGGAAGCGGGTGTCGAGCAGCACCTCCCCGTCCACCTCCACGTACCCACCGGCGGCCGCGACGATCCCGTCGAACCCCGCATCGAGGATGTGGTCAGGCAGCATCGACTTCGGCCGGCCCGTGCACAGCAGGACCATGTTGCCCGCCGCCCTGGCCGCGCGCACCGCGTCCACGTGCCCCGCCGGCGCGATGCCCCTGTCCGCGTAGGTGCCATCGAAGTCGAGGAAGATCGCGTTTCGTTCCGTCACCGGTCCATTGTCCCCCGGGGGGCCACAGCCGTCATGCCGTGTTCTTGTACAGCACCCCGTCCTTCATGACCACCGCCAGTGACCGTTCGGGATCGGCGAGCAGGGAGAGGTCGGCCAGCGGGTCGCCGTCGACGAGCAGCAGGTCCGCCCACGCCCCGGCCTCCACCCGCCCGAGCACCCCGGGATACGGGTGGCGCGGCCCGCTGAGGGTCAGCAGCTCGGCATTCCCGGACGTCGCCATCGTGAGCACCTCCGCAGGCGTGAACCACCTCGTCATCTTGGCGAGCTGCTTGCCCTGACGGGTGGCGAGACCGGCGTCGAACAAGGTGTCGGTGCCCCACGCGACGCGGACCCCGTGCTTCCGGGCGAGCTCGAACGCGCGCTCCGTCCCCGCCGAGACCCCCCGCTGCTTCTCCCGCCCCGCGGGGCTGGCGATCGGGTTCGCGTCCTCGTCGCCGAGGAACGGCTGCAGGCTCCACCAGACGTCTTGCTCGGCCATCAACTCCACCGTCGCCTCGTCCGCGAGTTGACCGTGCTCGATGCACCGGACGCCCGCCCGGATCGCCTGGGCGATGGAGCGGGAGGTGTACGCATGCACCATCACGTAGGTGCCCCAGTTCTCGGCGGCCTCGACGGCGGCGCGCAGCTCGGGCTCGGTGTACTGCGTGACGTCGATCGGGTCGTACCGCGACGAGACCCCTCCTCCGGCCATCAACTTGATCTGGGTGGCCCCGAGCATGAGCTGCTCCCGCACGGCCCGCAGCACCTGGTCGACGCCGTCAGCGATGGTGGAGCCGCCGACGGCCTCGATGTGGCTGAGGCCGGCGCACGCGTTCCGGGGCACCTCGTGCCGGAACCGGAAGTCGCCATGGCCGGAGGTCTGGGTGATGAACGCGCCGGAGGGGAGGATCCGGGGCCCAGGGAGCACGCCCTCGTCGATCGCCCGCTTGAGCGCGAAGGCCGGCCCGCCGGCGTCGCGGACGGTCGTGAACCCACGGAGCAGGGTCCGTCCCGCCTCGGCGCCGGCGACCAGGTGGAGGTAGCCGACGTCAGCCGTCATCGCTTCGAGCGTCGAGATCGCAGCGAACGTCGCGTGCCAGTGCGCGTCGATGAGGCCGGGCATGAGGACGCGCCCGGCGCCCTCGATCGTCGTGGCGTCGTCGACGACGGCGCCGCGTTCGGCGGCCACGTCACCCGTGGCCGCCGACGGCGCGATCGAGGTGATCGTGGCGCCATCGATGCGCACGTCCACCAGCTCCGAGAGCGAGTCTCCGTGCCCCGGGAACACCCGGACCCCGCGAAATACGACCGCGCTGTTCGACTTCATGGTTTCGGTCCCTGCTCGTCGGGTCAGTTCAGCCACGTGTCCAACAGTATTCTGTTGGCGTGGGTCTGCTCGCCGGCGGCGTTCGGGTGGAGGCTCCTGGACTCGACGTCGCTACCGTCCAAGGTCATTGTTGACCACGATCGCCACGATCGGTCATTGTTGACCACGATCGGACCATCAGGTGATGCGCCGCCGGAGAACGTCACGTCTGACTGGTCCCGGAAATCAGGCCACTTCGCGAGCAGGTCCGGGTACGCCGGTCTCTTCGAGACGGCCAGCAAGGAAACCAAGCCTCTATCGCCAACCCAACCGCACCATACCCGCCGTGTGATCACTGAGTAGCGCATGCGCTACCAACTGCTCACAACCCTGGAGGGCGCCGCGTCACGATGTCTGGTCCGCCACCCGCCGGCCCGCGGCCCGCCATTCGGGGAGGCCGCCTTCGAGGCGGACCGCGTTGATGCCCGCCTCCCGGAGCTGGGTGACGGCGGTGGACGCCATCACGCAGTAGGGGCCCCGGCAGTAGGCCACGACCTCGGTGTCCGGGGGAAGCTCGCGCAGGCGGGAGGCGAGGTCGGCGACGGGGATGTTGACGGCGCCGTCGACGTGACCGGCGGCGAACTCGGATGGTGGGCGCACGTCCACGAGCACCACATCGCCGGTGCGGGACAGTTCGTCGAACTCGGTGAAGCTGACGGGCCGCGTGCCGTCAGCCTGGCCGAAGAAGGCCTCCGCGAGCGCGGAGAGTTCGCTGATGTGCTGCTCGGCCAGGCTCACGAGATTGCGATACCCCTCCTCCACCGCGGCGGAGGCGAGCCGGTAGATCCGCGAGGTGCCCTCCACCCGGCGGGTGACCAGGCCCGCAGCGGCCAGGATCTGCAGGTGCCGGGAGGTGTTCGCCACGGAGGCGTTGATCTCGCCGGCGAGCGACTCCACGCTGCGCTCGCCCTGGGCGAGCACGTCCACGATCTCCACGCGCTTGGCGTGCCCGAACGCCGCGCCGACCCGCGCCAATTGCCCGAAGACCTGATCCTTGAACTCCCGTGGCTCCACCGGCGAGCACCTCCTCATCCAGCCTCAGTATCCCCTGACCTCTGCTAGTCTTCACCTATTCAATGGTTTGCTTGATAAGGGAGCGCAGATGCGAAAGAACAACCTCGATCTGGCCGTGCTGGCCGGCGTGATGGAGCGGGGCCAGTCTGACCCCGGGGTCTTCCGCATGCACAAGTCCGTGACCGGCACCTGGAGCTTCGTGGAGGGCACACCTGCCTACACCGCGACCCTCGCCCACGGAGAAGGCTCCACGGAGGTCAGGGTTGATGTGGCGCCCGGGTTCGGTGGCAGCGGCTTGGCCCCGGACCCGTTGCAGTACCTGCTCGCCGGCTTGGGCGCCTGCTACGCCGCGACCGTGGTCACGATGGCGGCCATGGAGGGGGCCGAGCTGAGCAGTCTGAGCGTGACCGCCGAGCAGGACGTGAATGTGGCAGCGGTGTACGACATGGGGCAGGCCCCGCTGATGGAGCAGATCACCGTCACCGTCGTGGTCACCACCGATGCCGACGACGATGCGCTGGCCCGCTGGCAGCAGGCAGCGCGCGAGAAGTGCCCTTTCGCGTACACGGTCATCAGCCCGGTACCCCTGCACACCCTCGTCCAGCGGGCCTGACCTCCCGCGCGCCCGACCGTCCAGTCACACACCACACAAGGAATAGCGATGACGAACGTCCTGATGATCATCAACGGGTCCGCCTACGGCCTGGACTCCACCTACAACGCGATCCGGCTGGCGGCGTCGCTGTCCAAGCGCGACGGCGTGGGGCTCACCGTCTTCCTCATGGGCGACGGCGTCACCGCCGCCATGGCCGGCCAGAAGACCCCGGACGGATACTACAAACTGGACCGTATGATCGGCACCGTGGTGCGGGGCGGCGGCGAGATCCTCTGCTGCGGCACCTGCATCGACGCCCGCGGCATCCGGGAGGACATGCTCGTGGACGGCGCCCGCCGCTCCACCATGGAGGAGCTCGCCGACCGCACGCTCGCCGCGGACAAGACCCTCGTCTTCTGA
>JBNJCY010000132.1:0-6253 GCA_051744325.1 Actinomycetota bacterium | reverse complement strand
CCCACCGTTGCCCCCATGATCCAACGCCATGGGGGCGGGCGCTGCCCGACGGCCGGTCCGGAACTCGGTCCCACCCACGATCCGGTGGTGCCGCACCGTCCAGAACGTCACGACCCGGAACCAGTCGCCGTTGTCCAGGACCTGCTCCACATCGCTGGCCACCTCCTCGCCCTCAGCGACGATCGAGCGCACGACCATGTTCCAGCCGTCCCGGTCATCCCGGTTGGCAGCGATCAGCTTCCCCGCCCCGACGAGCCGCCTATTCGCCGCCGGCCACTCCAGCACAACATCGGGCGCCAGGATGGCACCCAGAGCGTCCCACTCCTGCCCGTCCACCAGATCCCAGTACGCCCGCACCAGGTCGTGGCCGACCTGGCGGGAGGTCTCCCGCCAGATCCTCACCACTGGCGATCCTTCCACCAGTTCGTCCAGGCGGTGCCGGTACTCCACGGCCTCGCGGCCGGTGAGGGACCGGAAGTCCTCCCGCACGAAATCCTGCTCGGTCGCGTACTCGAAGACTGCACGGAACCGCCGGTCATCCTCGGCGTCCCACTTCAGGCTCATCGCCATGCTGCGGTGCCCGTCCGCGTGGGTGTGCGCCCGGCTGTAGAAGGCCTGGAGGCGGTCCCGTCCACCATCCAGGACCCGCCCCTCGAAGATCATGACGACGCCGGGATCGTCCATCCCCGTATCGGTGGCCGGATAGGTATTCAGCTCACACCCCGATCAGGGGATCGATTGCACCCATCCCCCAGTATCACCCCGTGCGGCCGTGAGCCGCGCCCCAGCCCACGAGGTGGTCACCGACGACGACAACCGAGCCGTCACTCTCGCAGAACGGGAAGTCGGGGACGTGATGCCGGATCCTGGAACCGTCACGCCCGGTGAGACCGAAGGGCTGGCTGGCGATCGCGACGACGTTGGGATCGAAGTCCGCCAGCAACAACCGGTCGCGTTCGAGCAGACTCTCGTATCCGACCAGGTCTTCCATCGTGGCCGACCAGAACCGGCCCGGATAGTGCGTCATCTTTGGGTGCCACGCGAAGTCCCGAATCGGGCGGCCGTACACGATGTCGTGTGCCCGTGTGCGAGTGAGGTCAGTGACGACTTCCCCGCCGTCCGCCGGCAGGTATCGAACCTCCACGTTCGACGACCTTCCCACGGCTGTCAGCTTCCCACGCTCGCGACAAGATAATGAGAAAACGACAAGTTGCGTGAGAAACCACATGACGGCGACGTGGCCGACGCGACGCGGTCGGGGAATACGGAACCCACCTCGCACGTTGAGCCTGACAGACTCAAGTTTGGCACCGGTAACTTGCGCGCAGCAGTCCGACCCGCAAGACTTGAGTGGTACAGACTCAACCAAGGGTCAGCGGCACACAGCCTCCGGCCCACATGCAAGGAGAACACACATGGCACGAGCGGTCGGAATCGACCTCGGGACCACCAACTCGGTGGTCGCCGTCCTCGAGGGTGGAGAACCCACCGTCATCGCAAACGCGGAAGGCTCCCGGACGACCCCGTCCGTCGTCGCCTTCGCGAAGTCCGGAGAGGTCCTGGTCGGCGAGGTCGCCAAGCGGCAGGCCGTCACCAACGTGGACCACACCATCAGCTCCGTCAAGCGCCACATGGGCACCGATTGGACCGCCTCGATCGAAGGCAAGGTATACAGCCCACAGGAGATCAGTGCCCGCATCCTCGGCAAGCTGAAGACCGACGCGGAGTCCTACCTCGGCGAGCCCGTCACGGACGCCGTCGTCACGGTGCCCGCGTACTTCAACGACGCCCAGCGCCAGGCCACGAAGGACGCCGGCCAGATCGCCGGCCTCAACGTCCTGCGCATCATCAACGAGCCCACCGCCGCAGCGCTCGCCTACGGACTGGAGAAGGGCAAGGAGGACGAGCTCATCCTCGTCTTCGACCTCGGTGGCGGCACCTTCGACGTCTCCCTCCTCGAGGTGGGCAAGGACGACGACGGCTTCTCCACCATCCAGGTGAAGGCCACCAACGGTGACAACAAGCTCGGTGGTGACGACTGGGACCAGCGCATCGTCGAATGGCTCGTCAGCCAGGTCAAGAACAAGGAGGGCGTGGACCTGTCCAAGGACAGGCGAGCCGTCCAGCGGCTGCGTGAGGCTGCGGAGCAGGCCAAGAAGGAACTCTCCTCGGCACTGTCCACCCACATCTCGCTGCAGTACCTCTCCATGAGCGAGAACGGCCCGGTCCACCTGGACGAGAAGCTCTCCCGTGCGCAGATGGAGGAGATGACCAAGGATCTCCTCGAGCGCACCAAGGCGCCGTTCAACAACGTGATTCGCGACGCCGGCATCAAGCTGTCCGAGATCGACCACGTCGTGATGGTGGGTGGCTCCACTCGCATGCCCTCCGTGACCCAGGTGGTCAGGGAGCTGACCGGTGGCCGTGAGCCCAACAAGGGCGTGAACCCGGACGAGGTCGTGGCAGTCGGCGCAGCATTGCAGGCCGGCGTGCTGCAGGGCGACCGCAAGGACGTGCTCCTCATCGACGTCACCCCGCTGAGCCTCGGCATCGAGACCAAGGGCGGAATCATGACCCGCCTGATCGAGCGCAACACGGCCATCCCCACCAAGCGGTCCGAGATCTTCTCCACCGCCGAGGACAACCAGCCGTCCGTGCTGATTCAGGTCTACCAGGGTGAGCGCGAGTTCGCCCGGGACAACAAGCCGCTCGGCACCTTCGAGCTCACCGGCATCGCGCCCGCTCCGCGGGGCCTGCCGCAGATCGAGGTCACCTTCGACATCGATGCCAATGGCATCGTGCACGTCTCCGCCAAGGACCGCGGCACGGGCAAGGAGCAGTCGATGGCCATCACCGGTGGCTCCGCCCTCCCGAAGGACGACATCGACCGCATGGTCAGGGAGGCCGAGGCCCACGCCGCCGAGGACAAGCAGCGCCGTGAGGAGGCCGAGACCCGCAACCAGGCGGAGAACCTCGCCTACTCCACCGAGAAGGTGCTCAAGGACAACGGCGACAAGATCCCCGCGGAGGTGGCCTCCGAGGTGTCGGCGTCCGTCGACAACCTCAAGTCCGCCCTCAAGGGGGACAACTTCGCCGCCGTGAAGTCCGGCATGGAGGACCTGAACGAGAAGGCCCAGAAGATCGGCCAGGCCATCTACGCCGCCGAGCAGGCCCAGGAGGCCGGCACCGGTGGCGGCGAGTACGCCGCCCCCGAGGGTGGCGCGGCGCCGTCGGACGACGACGTGGTGGATGCCGAGATCGTGGATGAGGACGAGAACAAGTGACGGATGCACCCCGTGAGTACGAGGGCGAGCCAGTCATCAACGACAAGCGGAAGATCGACCCGGACACCCTCAGGGCACGCGAGCCGGCGGCGGGCGCCCAGCCCGCCGCGGGCGGTGCGGGGTCGCCCGACGGCGCCGCGAACGCGGATCCGCCGGACGACGTCGCGGCGGCGCCCGGCTTCGCCGAACTGAAGGCGGAGAACGCCCAGCTCGCCGAGGACCTGGCGCGCGCCAACGCCTCGTACTACAACGTGAGCCAGGAGTACACCGGCTTCGTCCGCCGGTCCCGGGAGAGCGCGTCGAGCGCCCGGCAGGAGGGCGTGGAGAAGGTGGCGACCGCGCTCCTGACGGTGCTCGACGACGTCGACCTCGCTCGCCAGCACGGCGACCTGGACGGCCCGTTCCGGTCCGTGGCCGAGAAGCTCGAGAACCTGCTGCGGACCAACTTCAAGCTGGAGCGGTACGGCGAGGTGGGGGAGGACTTCGACCCCAACCTCCACGAGGCCCTCATGGACACCACCTCGGCGGATGTCGAGACTCCCACGGTGACCACGGTGATCCAGCCGGGCTACCGGATCGGCGAGAAGGTGCTGCGGCCCGCGCGGGTCGGCGTGACGAGCCCCGAGTAGTGGGACGTCCGCACGCAGCAGGACGCGGCAGGCGGGGCCCCGGTGTGTGGTCCCGCCACCCGCACGAAACGTGAGGAGGTGAGGTGCCATGACTGGGCAGGACTGGCTGGAGAAGGACTTCTACGCCACGCTCGGGGTCCCCAAGGACGCCGACGATGACGCCATCAAGAAGGCGTACCGCAAGCTGGCGCGCACTTGGCACCCGGACCGCAACCCCGGGGACACAGCAGCCGAGACGAGGTTCAAGGACATCGGGGAGGCCTACGCCGTACTCTCCGACCCGGAGCAGCGCAAGCAGTACGACGCCCTGCGCGCCATGGCCGGCGGTGGTCCCCGCTTCACCTCCGGAGCCGGTGGCGCGACCGGTGGTGCCGGCTTCGAGGACCTCTTCGGCGGCATGTTCGGCGGCGGGGCCAACTTCGATCCCAAGAATGCGGAGTCGGTGGAGGATCTGCTGCGCATGTTCGGCCAGGGCGCCGGCACGCAGCGCGGACGACGCCGGAACTCGGGTTACGGCTTCGGCGGCGGCAGCCCGTTCGGTGGCCAGCCGATGCCGCAACGCGGCTCGGACGTCGTCACCAGCGCACGGCTGCCGTTCCGGAACGCCGTTGAGGGCTCGACGGTCCAGCTCACCGTGGGTGGGCGGACGATGACCGTCCGCATCCCGCCGGGGGTCCACGACGGGCAGCGGATCAAGCTGCGCGGCAAGGGCGAGCCCGGGCTGGGCGGGGGTGAGCCCGGGGACCTGGTGGTCACCGTGCACGTGGATCCCCACCCGGTGTTCTCCATGGCGGGCAACAACCTGAAGATCACGCTCCCGGTGACCTTCGCCGAGGCGGCCCTCGGGGCCACGATCGAGGTCCCCACCCTCGACGGGTCCACGGTGAGGGTGAAGGTGCCGGCGGGGACGCCGTCGGGACGCACGCTGCGGGTGAAGAACCGGGGGATCCGCTCGAGCAAGGGCGTGGGCGACCTGTTGGTCACGGTGGAGGTGGTGGTCCCGCAGAAGCTGAGCGCGAAGGCCAAGGACGCGGTGCAGCAGTTCGCCGACGCCACGGCCGGTGAGGACCCGCGCGGCCACCTCGCGGAGCAGGCGAGGACCTGAGGGGACGGAAGGAGGACACGATGCCGCCCACGAACGACGACCGACCGGTCTTCCTGATCTCCGTGGCGGCCCGGCTCGCTGGCATGCACCCGCAGACCCTCCGGGAGTACGACCGGCTGGGTCTCGTGTCCCCCGCCCGGACCGCTGGTCGCGGCCGGCGCTACTCCAAGCTGGACATCGAACAGCTCCGCGAGATCCAGCGGCTCTCCCAGGAGGAGGGAATCAACCTGGCCGGGATCCGGCGCATCCTCCACCTGGAGCGAGCCCTCGCCTCGGCCCGCGCCGACGTGGAGCGCCTGAAGCTGCTCGCCGAACCCGGCACCCACCGCATCTTCGCGGCCGGGCCAAGGGGTGAGGTGGTGGTCACGACCCGGCGCCGTACGGTCCGCCGGGAGGCCGAGGCCGGGGAAATGGTGGTGTGGCGGCCGCGCCCCTGAGGCTCGCCACCGTCCGACGCCCCCGCGGTGTGAGCTGCAGCAGTAGACTCTCCACCAGTCGAGGAGAGCGAGAGAACAGTGTCGTACGCCCCGCAGCAGCGTGCCAACCTTCCGAGCCGGACCGGCCCGGTGATCCTGATCGTCGCGGGGGCGCTCGCGATGATCCTCGGGCCCATCATCGGGCTCATCGTCGCTGCTTCCAGCTTCCTGGGGACAGTCGACTGGCAGAACTTCGCCGACGCGAGCCAGATATCCAACGGATCGTCAGCTGATCTGGCCGCGGACTCCGAGTGGATGGTGGTGCCTGAGAACGTGGTGCAGGGGTACTCGTGCGACGTCACCGGCACGAGCGGGGAGATGGTGGACACGAGATCCCGCGAGGGCTTCGTCATCTTCACCACCACCCGGGCGGGGCAGTACCAGATCACGTGTGAGCCTGGCGGTGGAACGCTCGTGGTCATGCCGGCAGGCAACTTCGACCAGTTGATCGAGAACGCCCCCGGGGCATTCTCATCGGTGGCGGTTGGATTCCTCGTGGGCTTCCTCGGCCTCGTGGCCCTCATCGTGGGCATCATCTGGCTCGTGCGCGTCAACCGCGATCGCCGTGCCGCCGGCGGTGGCTACCTGCCCCCGGGCTACGGCCAGGGTGGTGGGGGCCAGGGCGGTTCGGGCGGTTACGGACAGGGCGGTAGCGGCGGCTGGGGCCAGGGCGGTTCGGGCGGTTACGGACAGGGCGGTAGCGGCGGCTGGGGCCAGGGCAGCGGTGGTGGCGGCAGCGGCGGCCAGGGCCAGCAGCAG
>JBNJCY010000131.1:0-6257 GCA_051744325.1 Actinomycetota bacterium | reverse complement strand
CCCAGAAGTTCACGTCCATGACCTTCTCCATCTGGGCGAAGTCCAGGTCGTTCACCCGCACGAAGGGCTGGATGATCCCGGCGACGTTCAGCAGGCCGTCCACCTGGCCATGGGCGGCGACAATCTCGTCGGCGAGCGCGGCGATCTGGGCCCGGTCCGTGACGTCGAGGACGTGGGTGGTCAACCGTTCACCGGCACCCGCGAGGCGCGATGTCTCGGCGAGTCCGGCCTCGTTGAGGTCGGCGGTTGCAACGCGGGCACCTCGCTTGAGGAGGCCGAGGACGACTTCGCGGCCGATCCCACTACCGCCGCCCGTGACGACGAAGACGTTGGTGTTGATCTGCCTGTGCTGGCTCCTTGCGATTTCGGTGACAGGTGTCACCAACCCATTGTGCCGGGTTCGCCCTTGAACGGCCCGACGACTGCACTCGTGACCCAGCCGCCGTAGAAGCCACCCGGCTGCGGGGTCACCACCTCGCCGTCCACCGTGCAGCGATCCATGGCCCGCGCCATCACGGCGACTGCGCCGGCGATCGCCTCGAAGCCCGGCGTGGGCGTCTCGTATGTCCACGCCGCCCGGGGGGCGACGGCGTCGCCCGCCATGACGTCGAAGTAGCTCGCCCGGCCCTTCCACTCGCACCAGGTGGCTCCCTCGGTGGGCCGGAGGGTTCCGGGTTCGAAGGCGTCCCGCGGCAGGTAGTACGTGGGCGGGTGACTGGTCTCGAGGACGCGGTGAGCGCGGTCCGTCCGCGCGATGCGGCGGCCACCGAAATGGATCTCGATGCTGCCGGCGAACTCCTCCAACCGGGGAGGGCGGGGGTAGTCCCAGACGGACTCCTGGCCCGGGCCGGGCGGGATGGGGGTGGGGCGTCGTGCCATGGGTCCAGAGTAGGTGGCGGCGTCCTGGCCTGCAGCGCGCGCAGTGTTGACGCGCCCCTTCAGGCCCCCAACTGCGCCCGCAATCGTGCCCCGCCTCCGCTTCAGGCCCCCAACTGCGTACGCAATCTTGACCCGTCTCCCCAACTGCGTACGCAGAACGTTCCGGCGGGTGGTATACCGCCCGCAGGAACGTCCAGGACCCGCAGGATCGTCCTGCGTACGCTATTGGGAACAGGGGAGAGCCCAACGAGACCCGCAGGACCGTTCTGCGCACGCTCTTGTGGCCACGGACACCGGCGCCGTCCCCAACAGCGGGCGCAGGATCGTCCTGCGTACGCACTTGGGAGGCTCCTCGCCCCAACTGCGGGCGCCCGATCGTCTTGCGTACGCTGTTGTGGCGGCTGTGGCCGCGGTGATGCCTGATCAGAGCGTCGCCGGATCGAGGGTCTCGTAGAGGTGGTATGCGGGCTCCTCGTAGGGGTGGGCGGCGAGGACCGCGTCCAGCACCCGGCGGGCACCGGCCCGGTCGCACACCACCTCGATGCGCTCCTCCGCCACCTCCTCGAGCTCGCCGATCCGCCCGATGGCGGGGTGGGCGCCGTCGAGGGGTTCGAACCGGCCGGTCCCGCGCGCGGAGAACGAACAGGCCCGATAGTTGCCGATGTGCCCGGCGCCGGTCTCGGCGGCAGCCCGGCGGACGGCGTCGGCGCGAGAGGTGGGCACGAACACGACGAGCACGATCATGGGGACAGCCTCGCACGCGGTCAGCGACGACGCTCCTCCTCATCGACCCGCTTCAGGACACGTGAGGCGGCCGACCATGCCAGCACCCATTCCGGGATGTCGGCGTGGTCCGCCAGCGGGCCGGCAACCTCCTCGAGTTCGTCATGCGTGACGGAACCCCCGGAGCGCTTGAGGAAGCGGCTGCGCACGATCGCCTGAGCATGGACCGTGGTGCCCACCACGAAGGTCTGCTCGATGTAACCCCACCGGTCGTCGAATCCCAGGACCCGTGTGTGGACCTCGAAACGCTGGCCGAGCCGCAGCGACCTGCGGTAGGAGATCGTCTGACCCGCGACCACGGGATACCACCCCCGATCGGTCAACGCCTTCCACAGCCCGGAGCGGAGCAGGAGGTCCAGCCTTCCGAGATCCAGGATGGAGAGGTACTTCCCGTTGTTCATGTGGAAGAGCAGGTCGAGGTCGGTGGGGAGCACGCGGAACGGTGTGCGTGCCACGTCCCAGACCGAGAGGGCGCCCCTGCTGCGGGCCCGCAGCCGGAGCCACCAGAGCCGGAAGATGAGGTTCACCGGATTCGCCCTACCGCAGGAAGAGCTTGGTCAGCCGGCCGGTCGTGAGCCAGAGCCCGAGCACGGTCATCACGAGGAAGTAGCCGATGTGCACGGGCGTCATCGCAGTGAAGATGCCCACAGAGAGCTGGCGCATCAGCTCGATCCCGTGCCACAGCGGCATCGCCTTGACGAACCACTGGATCGGCTCGGGGTACACGCTGATCGGGTAGAGAGTCGAGGACAGCAGGAACATCGGGAGCATGAAGAAGTTGATGACGTCCATCTGCTGGAAGGTCTTCATGAAGCTGGTGACGCCCATGCCGAAGCTCGCGAACCCGAAGGCCACGAGCACCGCCGCCGGGATCATCAACAGGGCCCAAACCCCGCTCACGATCCCGAAGCCGTACAGCACCGCCATGAAGCCGATGGCGTACAGGAAACCGCGGAACAGGGCCATGAAGATCTCGCCGATCGCCACGTCCAGCGGTCCGAGCGAGGTGGACATCATCCCCTGGTAGAGCTTCGCGAAGTGCATCTTGAAGAAGACGTTCCACGTGGAGTCATAGATCGCGCCGTTCATCGCGGAGGTGGCGAGCAGCGCGGGGGCGATGTAGGCGACGTACTCGATCTCCTCACCACCGGGCCCGGTGACCGTCCCGATAAGCCCGCCCAGGCCGAAGCCCATCGCGAGGAGGTAGAACACCGGCTCGAAGAAGCCGGAGACCAGGATCATCCAGTTCTGGGCGAGGATCACCTTGAAGCCGCGCTCGATGACGGAGCGGGCGTTGCCCGAGTAGAGGCCGCGCAGCGGCCGGTTGGGGTTCTGCAGGCGCTCGAGGATCTCGACGGAGGTGCTCACTCGGCCAGCCTCCTGCGGTAGCTGCGGTTCGCCAGCACGAGACCGAGCGTGAGCAGTGCCAGCAGGTAGCCCAGGTGCACCCACGCCATGCCCGGCGCGAGCTCCCGACCGTAGTTCGCCACCCTGGCCAGCTCCGTGCCGTGCCAGACAGGGGAGAGCCACCCGATCCACCGCAGGTACACCGGCATCGAGCTGAGCTCAAAGAACGTCCCTGCGAACAGGAACATCGGCATCACGATGAACCGCTGGATGAACGCGAACTGGAAGCCCTCGTCCCTGAGCGTGGCGGCGTATGCCTGGAGCAGGGAGGCGAAGGCAAGTGCCGAGAGCACCCCGATGGGGATGACCAACCACGACCAGCCGCTGGCGCTGGCGCCGAAGAGCTGCATCAGCCCCCAGAACACGGAGGCCTGGCCTACGAAACGGAACGACACTGCCAGGAGGTGGCCGAAGGCGATCTGCCCGGGGGACACGGGCGACGCGAGCGGCCCGTAGTAGATCCGCCGCCACTTGAAGCCGCTCATCACCGGGTAGGTCATCTCGCCAGCCGCCGTCATGACAGCCGTCGACACCAACAGGGCGGGCGCCACGAAAGTCAGGTACCGGACGCCGTCGATCGTGCCGGCGTTGGCGTCGACGACGGCGCCCAGCCCCACCCCCATGGCGAACAGGTAGAGCAGTGGCTGGCCCACGTCGTAGACGAGGACTGGCCAGCCGTAGCCCTTCATCTGGCGCAGCATGTGCTCGGCGAAGTACCACCAGCCGAGACGGCGGGCGCGGGCGCCCTGGACCTCGGGCGCCTGCGCGCGGCCGCTGTAGGCCAGCCGGTTCGAATCCGCCAGCGCGCCGGGAGCGATCTCAGTCAACGAGGCTCCTTCCCGTCAGCCGGAGGAACACGTCCTCCAGCGAGGAGCGGCGGACCAGGGACGTCAGCGGGTTCAGGCCCCGCGCCGTGACCTCCTCCATCGCGGCCTCCCCGGAGTTCGCGTAGATGAGGATGCGGTCGGGCAGGACCTCGTTCCGCTCGCCCACGCCCTCGAGTTGATGCACCACCGCGGCGTTGCGCTCGGACCCGAAGCGCACCTCGAGGACCTCGCGGGTGGAGTACTGCCGAATGAGGGCGCGCGGAGAACCCTCCGCCATGATCCGGCCCTTGTCGATCACGATGAGCCGGTCGCAGAGCTGCTCCGCCTCGTCCATGAAGTGGGTGGTCACGATCAGCGTGACGCCCTCCTCCTTGAGCCGGAAGAGCCGGTCCCACAGGATGTGCCGGGCCTGCGGGTCCAGTCCGGTGGTGGGCTCGTCCAGGAGGAGGATCTGCGGCTCGTTGACCAGGCCGCGCGCGATGGTCAGGCGCCGCTTCATGCCGCCGGACAGGGAGGTGACCTTCTCACCGGCCTTCTCGGTGAGTTGCGCGAACTCCAGCAGCTCGTCCGCCTTGGGGCGCAGGTACGAGTAGGGCAACCCGAAGTAGCGGCCATAGGTGATGAGGTTCTCGCGGACGCGCAGCTCCTCGTCGAGGTTGTCCTGCTGGGGGACGACCCCCAGGTGCGCCCGAACCTCCGGTCCGTGTGTCTCCGGGTCGAGGCCCATCACCGTGAGGGTCCCGCTCGTGCGCGTGGAGGTGCCGCCGATCATCCGCATCGTGGTGGACTTGCCGGCGCCGTTGGGGCCCAGCAGCCCGAACGACTCCCCCGCGGGCACCTCGAAGGAGATCGAGTCCACGGCGGTGAAATCGCCGTACCTCTTGGTGAGGTAGGAGGCATGGATGACTGTCGGCACCTCGCGAGGATATGCCCGCTCCCTGACAGCGGGCAAAAGGATTTCGGAATGCCTCACCCCGCCCGGTCGTACACCTCCCGCAGCCAGGCGACGACGTCGTCGTCCAGGTCCGCCAGCGCGCGCACCTCGAGGTGGTGGAGCCACTGCCGCGCGGCGACGGGCCATGCGGACGGCCCTCCAGCCGGAGCAACTTGTGGCAACTTCTGCGGTCACCGGTCAGGCCGGTGATACCAAGGAACCACACACAGAGGAGTTGGAACATACCGCGACTGTTGCGGTGTGGAATCTCAGCAAGGAAGCGAGAGGAGACCTGATGTCAGAGGCCAGCAAGAAGCAGGAGGCGGGAGGTTACCCGCCTGTCGTCACGCTCTTCGAGTTGTACGGCGCCGGCGCCACCACGATTGGCGAGAAGATCGCCAGGAAGCTCGGCCTGCCGTTCCACGGCCAGGCCTTCAGTTCCGACGAGATCGCGGGCACGGCGGCCCAGGACGCGGAGAACCGCGCGGTCCTCGCGAACGTGCTCTCCCTCCTCGGCGGCGCGTACAGCACGCTGGAGGACCGCGAGGTGGTCGGCACCCAGGAGGACAAGTACACGTTGATCGCCGACAACACCCGCACGGTGAAGCAGTACGCCAATGAAGGTGGAGTGATCATGGGTCGCAACGGCGCCGCGATCCTCGCGGACCGCCCCAACACCCTGCACGTCCTGCTCACCGGCGATGTCGAGGACCGCGTCAAGCGGGCCGCCAAGCGCCTGGGCATCTCCGAAGCCGAGTCCGCGAAGCGGCGGGCCCACGAGGAGGACATCCGCCGGCAGATGTCGAAGACCCTGTACGGCTGGGACCCAGCACTCCCGGACCGGTACGACATGCTCATCAACACCTCCCGTGTCTCGATCGACGCGGCCGTGAACGCCATCGTCGACGCGATCCAGCACCGGACCGCCTGACCGGTTGCCGAAACCCAGAAGCAGAAGGAGAAGCTCCCACAATGACTGCACGAACAGTCGCGGCGCCGAACGTCACGGCCCAGCCACTCACCATGAAGAACTACCTTGCCTATGCGGCGGGCGACGCGGCCAACAACGTGTCGTTCACCATGGCGGGGATGTTCCTGATCCTCTACTACACGAACGTCGTCGGCATCGAGGGCGGCGTCATCGGCACCATGTTCCTGGTGCTGCGCTTCATCGACGCGTTCACGGACGTGTTCATGGGCCGCCTCATCGACATGAAGCAGCCCAGCAAGCTCGGCAAGTTCCGGCCGATCATCCTGTGGTTCTCGGTCCCGCTGCTCGCCTCGAGTTGGCTGCTCTACGCCGCGAAGTGGATCATGCCCGACGCGAGCACCACCGCCTACACCATCTACATGTACGTCTTCTACATCCTCATGGGATCGGTGTTCTACACCGCCGTCAACATCGCCTACGGCTCCATGGCACCATC
>JBNJCY010000130.1:0-6276 GCA_051744325.1 Actinomycetota bacterium | reverse complement strand
GCCCGTGCAGCATCGAGGTGGACCGTGGCCTCGAGGTAGGCCTCGTTGGCGAGCCCGGCCTGGATGGCAGCCTCTTCGCGCGCCGCCGAGAGCTGGGCAAGCTGCCGTTCCAGGTCCGCGATCGTGGAGGCGGTGGCCGCTTGGGCAGCGCGAGCCTCCTCGAGCTGGTCGCCCGGTTCGGCGATGGCCGCAGCGGTCGGGATCGCCAAGGAGACTGCGGCGAGTGCCGCGATGCGACGCACGCGCCGGGTCAGGGCCATCTTTCCTCCGGATGATCATGAACACGGCGTGTCGGGTTGACGTGTCCATCGAGCAACTCTGACGAGCGTACCCGCGATCGTCACGCTTGTGAACTCCTTTCCCTCTGGTCACATAAATACTCTCTTTCAGACGGACCTTCGTTCGCCGACCTGGCAGCCAGCCTTCGATGACAGCCGCGCCTGCCATCACGCTGAAGCCCGAGATCTCACGATCCGGGACGCAGGTGTTCCACGTCCTCGCCGTCCCGCTACGCTGCGACTCATGTTCCTCCGCCGTCGAATGTGCCGCTGACGCACACGTTCGGCGTGCCCTGACAGGTGGTGCCCCTTTTTCTGAGGGGCCAGCGAGACGAGCCGGAGTGTGCGTCCTTCCGGGAGGGGACGGCACGCGGACCCCGTACCGGGAGATCCGCGAGCCCCCGCCCAGCACATCCCCCAGGAGGAATGATGACCAGCACCTGGTCCTTCGACACGATCCAGATCCATGCCGGCCAGAGCCCCGACGCCGAGACCGGCGCCCGCGCACTGCCGATCTACCAGACCACGTCCTTCGTCTTCAAGGACACCGACCAGGCGGCCGCGCGCTTCGGCCTGACCGAACTCGGCCCCATCTACACCCGCCTCAACAATCCGACGAACGAGGTGGTCGAGAACCGCATCGCCGCCCTCGAGGGCGGCGTCGGTGCCCTGCTCGTCTCCTCCGGCCAGGCCGCGGAGACACTGGCAATCCTCACCCTCGGAGGTGCAGGCAGCCACATCGTCTCCTCGCCCTCGCTGTACGGGGGCACCTACAACCTGTTCCACCACACCCTCCCCAAGCTGGGCATCGAGACCACGTTCGTGGAGGACCCGGACGACCCGGAGCAGTGGCGGGCCGCCGCCCGGCCCACGACCATCGCGTTCTTCGGGGAGTCGATCTCGAACCCGAAGCAGGACGTCCTCGACATCGAGCCGATCGCCGCGGTCGCCCACGAGGTCGGCGTCCCGCTCATCATCGACAACACGATCGCGACGCCCTACCTCATTCGCCCCCTCGAGTGGGGTGCCGACATCGTGATCCACTCCGCCACCAAGTTCCTGGGTGGGCACGGCTCCGCCATCGGCGGGGTGCTCGTGGACTCCGGCCGCTTCGACTTCGGGGCCCACCCCGAGAGGTTCCCCCAGTTCAACGAGCCCGACGAGTCCTACCACGGGCTGGTCTACTCGAGGGATCTCGGGGCCGACGGCGTCTTCGGCGTCAACCTGTCCTTCATCCTGAAGGCCCGGCTCCAAGGGCTGCGCGACCTCGGTGCGGCGATCTCGCCCTTCAACGCGTTCCTCCTCGCCCAGGGCATCGAGACCCTCTCCCTGCGGGTGCAGCGCCACAGCGACAACGCGCTCACCGTCGCCCGCTGGCTCGAGGGCCGCGACGGCGTCACCGCGGTGGCCTACTCGGGCCTCGAATCCTCCACGTGGCACGACCGGGCACGGCGGTACACCCCCAAGGGATCGGGTGGCGTCCTCGCCTTCACGCTTGCCGGTGGCCTGCGGGCCGGGAAGGCCTTCGTGGACGCCCTCGAACTGCACTCCCTCGTGGCCAACATCGGTGACGTCCGGTCCCTGGTGATCCACCCGGCCTCCACGACCCACTCCCAACTCACGCCGGAGGAACAGGTGAGCACCGGCGTCAATCCGGGCCTGGTGCGCCTCTCCGTGGGAATCGAGGATGTCGCGGACATCATCGCCGACCTCGAGAAGGGCTTCGAGGCGGTGCGGTCCCTGCCCGCCGTTCCCTCCGCCCCCAGCGCCGCCACGCCGGCATCAACGGATGAGACGAGCGCGGCATGACGCGCCAGTCCGTCGACCCGGCCGCCCTTCCCGCCACCGGCGCATGGCGGGAGGGGGCCCCGGCCGGCCGCCGCCAGTTCGCGGACCTCGGGGAGATCCTCCTCGACACCGGCCGCCAACTCCCCGTGACCATGGCCTACGAGACCTGGGGGGAACTCAACGAGGCGGGCGACAACGCCGTGCTGGTGCTGCACGCCCTGACCGGGGACTCCCACGTCGTCGGTCCCGCCGGGGATGGCCACCCGACGGCCGGCTGGTGGGAGGCCGTCGTCGGACCGGGCAAGGCGATCGACACCAACCGCTACTTCGTCGTCGCCCCCAACATCCTGGGCGGCTGCCAGGGCACCACTGGTCCCGCCAGCCCCGCTCCCGACGGCGCGCCCTGGGGCTCGCGGTTCCCCCAGGTGACCGCGCGGGACCAGGTGGTGGCCGAGTCGCTGCTCGCCGATCACCTCGGGGTGAAGCGGTGGGCGCTGGTCGTGGGTCCCTCCATGGGTGGCCAGCGCGCCATCGAGTGGGCGATCCAGTCCCCCGACCGGGTCGGCCGGCTCGCCGTGATCGCCTCGAACGCCGCGACGAGCGCCGAACAGCTCGCGCTCGCGCACACCCAGATCCTTGCGATCCAGTCCGACCCGAACTTCAACGGCGGCGACTACTACGACGCACCGGCGGGTGGGGGCCCCGCCGCGGGACTGGCGCTCGCACGGCAGATCGCCCATCTCTCCTACCGGTCGGCCGCGGAGCTGCAGGCCCGGTTCTACCGCCTGCAGCAGCACGCGGAGGAGCCCCTGGAGGGCGGGCGCTACGCCGTGCAGTCCTACCTGGACCACGCCGGCTGGAAGCTGGCACTCCGGTTCGACGCCAACTCCTACGTCACCATCACCCGCGCGATGATGACCCACGATGTCGGCCGGGACCGGGGCGGAGTTGACATCGCCCTGTCCCAGATCCAGGCGCGCGTGCTGGTCATCGGCGTGGACACCGACCGGCTCTTCCTCCCCCACGAACTGGAGCAGGTGGTCCGGCACGCCCCGCACGCCGAGCCGTTGCAGTGGATCCGCTCGGACTGCGGCCACGACGGCTTCCTCGTCGAGCATGACCAGGTCTCCGCGCTTCTCGGGCGCTTCCTCCGGTCCGCGGAACGCACCTGGCTGCACCGCTGAGACCGCACTGACCTGCGGCGCGACTGCCGGAGCGCGACAATGGGGGCATGAGTTGGGAACCCGACGTGCTCGGAGCGGGCTTCGAGGCCCGGACCCTGCCCCTCCTCGACGACGAGGAGGGGCAGGTGGTCGCCACCCTCGTGCGGCACCGGCCGGCGGACGACCCGGGTGCGTTGCCGGGGACTCCGGCGACGCCGTCGTTCGCCGTGCTGTACCTGCACGGCTGGAACGATTACTTCCACCAGCGTGAGCTCGCCCGTGAGCTGGCCGCGATGGGCGCCGCCTTCTACGGACTGGACCTGCGCAAGTACGGCCGCTCCCTGCGGGAGCACCAGCGGCCGGGATACGTGGAGAGCCTCTACACCTACGACGAGGACCTCCACGTCGCCCTCGATGTGGTCCGGAAGGAGCAGGGAGTCGGCACCGACCTCGTCCTCATGGGCCACTCGACCGGCGGCCTCACCGCGGCCCTCTGGGCCCACCGCCACCCCGGCGCGCTCCGTGCCCTCGTCCTGAACGCCCCCTGGCTGGCCCTACAGGGCTCCCAGCTCCTCCGCTCCGCCGGACCCCTCCTGGTTGACACCCTTGCCCGCCGAATCCCGACCTCGGTGATCCCGCTGGGCGACCCCGGCTTCTACTTCCGTGTGCTCCACGGCTGGAACGAGGAGGAGGACGGGCCCAGACCGGAGGGCACCGAGGGGGATCCGTTCTACGACGGCTGGAGCACCAACGACGCGTGGCGGACGTCCCCGTCGATGCCGGTCCGCCCCGGGTGGTTGAACGCGATCCTCGACGGCCACGCCCAGGTCGCCGATGGACTCACGATCACCTGCCCGATCCTCGTGACGTCCTCGACGCGGACCATGATCTCCACCAGGTGGTCCCCCGAGCTTCGTTCCGTGGACACCGTCCTCGACGTCGAGCAGATCGCGCGGCGTTCCACGCGACTGGGACAACTCGTCACCATCGCCCGTTTCGAGGACGCGATCCACGACGTCTTCCTCTCCGCCGCGCCGGTGCGGGGACGTGCCTACGCGGAGCTGCGGCGCTGGACAGGGGCGTACGTGCGCCGGTGATCAGTGGCGGGGTTCACGGCGCGGTCGCGCTTCGGCAACCTCGTCCCGTGCCTCCGCGAGGGTGGGTCCACCCTCGGTGATCCGCCAGACCCGCCAGCCGTCCACGCCGCGACGACCGGTCGCGATCCCCGCCGCCCGGGACGGGTCTGCGAAGACCCGCCCGTCCGGCAGCGCGACCGTCCCGTCGGTGCGGAGCACCGCCTCGTGGCGCAGGCCTCTGCGGTGCTGGAGCCAGACGAGCGGGGTCTCCTCGCCGCAGACCTCGGCGATCGCGAGCATGCGCGGGTCGGTCTCGCCGGCGTCATCCTCAGCCTCGTCCTCCGCCTCGTCCTCCGCCTCGTCCTCATCATGCGTCCCGAAGGGGCGCACCGCCCCAGGCGTCTCCACGATGTCGGCGTCGATGTTCTGCCCGTCGGGTGCGACGGAAAGGAGCTGACGGATGTCCTCGTCGTGGTCGATGACGAGGTCCGGGCGCCGTCCCGCCTGGAGGGCGGCGTACGCGTTGAGGGTCGGCACCGAGACGCGGAAGGGTTCGGCGACCTCGATGAAGCGTCGCCCGTTCGCCAGCTCACGCTGGGAGACCTCGAACACCTCCACCCCGGAGTCGGCAAGCAGCTCGAGGGCCGGCCGGACATCGTCGGCGATCCGGCTCGTCACGATGAACAGCCGCGGCCCGGGGATCGGGCGGGGCGGCAGGGACTCGCGGAAGACGTTCCAGTCCCGGCGGAAGACCGCGGCGCCCCGGGGGTAGAGCTCGGCGAGGTCGAGCCAGCCCAGCGCGGCGGTCCGGCCCGAGCGGGCGAGGGCGTCCACGAGGCCGACCGAGTCGAGCGCCGCCCGTACGTCGACGCTGACGACCTGTCCGGAGGCATCCATCGCCACGAGCCGGTTGGGCTCTCCCCGCGCCGCATGCGAACCCTCCGCCCCGGTCCACTGGATCGGGAAGAGGGGCCGACCGATCAGCTGGAGCACCTGGTCGCGCACCGCACCCATCACCTCGGGATCGATGTCCTCGGGAGAACGCCAACCCAGCTGAGTGGGAAGGAGTTGCCCCTGATCGAACTCGAACAGCAACATGCAGCTACCTGACGGAGAGGGTGGAACCGGCGTGAACCCATTGTTGCATGGCGGTTCAGGGCCGGCCACGCACCAGCAGTTCGGCGAGGTGGACGCCGCGCCGGTCCGCGAGTTGAGCTGCCTGGGTCCGGCAGGAGAACCCGTCCGCGAGGTACATGGCGTCCGGCTTGTCCCTCAGTGCCGGTAGGAGGGAGTTCTCCGCCACTGCCACCGAGACGTCGTAGTGCCCGGCCTCCATGCCGAAGTTGCCGGCCAGGCCGCAGCAGCCGGTGAGGACGGTGAGGCTGGCGCCGGTGTCGCGCAGGAGGGTGGCGTCCGCGTCCCAGCCCATCACCGAGTAGTGGTGGCAGTGAGGTTGCGCGACAATCTCCAGGCCGGTCAGGTCGGGCGCGGTCCACCGGTCTCCCGGGCCGAAGTCCGGGTCGGTCAGCAGCTCGGCGAGCGTGAACGTCGCGCGCGAGATGGCGAGCGCCCGGGGGTCGTCGGGCAGCAGATCCACCATGTCGTCGCGGAGCACCGCCGTGCAGGACGGTTCCACGCCCACGATCGGGATGCCGTTGACGGCGAGAGGGCCGAGCAGTTCGACGAGATGCCGCTGCTTCCGCTTCGCGACGTCGAGTTGGCCGGTCGTGATCCACGTCAGCCCGCAGCACGCGTCGGAGGGCGCGAGCATCACGTCGTAGCCGGCGTCCTCCAGCAGTTCGACCAGCGCCTTGGCGGGACCGGAGTCGAGCGTGTGGGAGAAGGAGTCGGCCCACACCAGCACGGGGCGGCCCATCCTCTCGCCGCCGGCAGCCGTACTGTCGGCGACAGCCGTCTCCGCCCGGTCCTTGGCCCGCCTCTCCCACCACGGGCCCAGGGGCGCGGTCTCGA